>SVSD01000023.1 GCA_015064485.1 Oscillospiraceae bacterium
CCTGTGATATCGCCGCCGTAGATGTTGTAAACAGAATCGCAGGCCGCGGAGGCGCTGCCGCCGGATGCAATACAAGTGATATCGGAAAATGTACCCGAGTAAAGGTTCATAACACCTGTAATACCGGTCTGTGCATAACTGCCGACCAAGGTGTTGTCTGCAACTGTTGCATTCACAACATCGATAACACCGTCGCCGTTTGTGTCAACCTTGCCGTCTGCGCTGTAATATACTCGTGTGGCAAGTATGTTGTTCCATACGGGTGTAAATGTAATATCGCCTGCTGCTGTATATTCAGCACCGGCTTCATAGATGTCTGTTCCGTCAAACCATCCTGCAAATTCGAAGCCTTCTCTTGTGAATGTGCATTCCGGAAGTGTTATGACGGTTTCTGCGTCATAGCTGTTTGTAACAGTTTCTCCGACGGTGTCGTCCGTGCCGGGAGCGAAAGTTACAACAATTGAGCCTTCGCTCTGTGCAAATGCTGAAAACGGAATTCCGACTGTGATAGTCAGAATAGCAAGTACAAGCGCGAAACCTTTCTGTAAAGACTTAAATTTCATAGTCTTTTCCTCCTTAGAAATTTTTTACCCGATTTTTTCGGGAAAGGTATTAAAACAGTCCTTTCTTAAAAAATATTTGTATGTTTTCACAACATTACATTACATATTGTGTCATAATAAGTGCAAAAAGGCAAGGCTTTTGAACGATAGTGCAAAAATAATATCATATAATGCAATAAGTGTTTTGCGTTTAAAAAGAATAGTGCAAAAGAACTTGATATTATCACAAATTTAAAATTCTGATACGGTAATAATATCTCATAGTTGCTTTAAAATTTGATATAAAAAAATCAAATAAAAAATTTAATAATTGACATAAATAAACAAAAAAATCCACCTGAAAACAGGTGGATTTTTTGTTGCCGGATTATTTATTTCAAAATAACGATCTTTGTAACGGTTACAAGCTTTTCGGGGAATGTAACAGAAAGTTTTACATCTGTATTTACAACCGAAACATCTCTGTAGACAATTTTCTTTTGTCCGTCTGTTCCGTTGACAGTTAAGGATGCGGCACTCTTTTCATCGATAAAGAGTCCTACGCACATCTGCGAAATAGACGGTTCGTTTGAAAGGTATTCAATTCCGACAAGATGGTTTCCGACTTCATTTGCTTTCATTTCATATACCTTGTCTGTTTCGGGAGTATTTACTTCTCCGACAACAGAAAGGGTATCAAGAGAATCAACAAGTGATTTTTCAAGCTTGCCGCCGTATTTTATAAATCTCTCAAGTGCATGAGAATTAGAGATGTATTTGAGAACATTCATAGCATTTCTCTGAAGCTGAGCTCTGCAAAGCATACCGCCTTCAAGAGAGGAGGGGATATTGTCTTTGAAACTTAATGCGTCCGGAGTGGGCATATATACATCATTTTGTGCTTCAACCATATTTGCAAGGTTCATATATTCGCTTTCTTCATGGCTGAGTTTGGGCCACCAGTCTGTCATTGCAAGACCGTCATAACCCCATTCTTCGCGCAATACGATTGTACAAAGGTCGTAATTGTTTGCGCTCCAAATACCGTTAATGGGATTATAGGATGTCATAAGAGATGTGGGATGTCCTTCTCTTACTGCATATTCAAAGCTCTTGAGGTATATTTCTCTTGCTGCACGCTCGCTCATAACCGAGTCAACATCTCGTCTGAAGTATTCCTGAGAGTTTGCAGCGAAATGCTTGATAGTAGCTGAGTTTCCATAAATTGCAACACCTCTTACAAGCGCTGCCGCGATTTTACCGGAGATATAAGGATCTTCGGAAAGATATTCGAAGTTTCTGCCGTTCAAGGGGAGTCTGTGAATATTGATGCCGGGGCCGAGAATTGAATCTATACTGTGTGTACAAAGTTCAATGCTGAGAAGCGAGTAGAGCTCCTGTGCAAGCTCTTCGTCCCAGGTACATGCAATAGCAGTTCCGTTGGGAAGGCTTGTTGCGTGCTCGCCGCTGTCAAGTCTTATGCCGGAAGGACCGTCATGCAAAGCAATAATCGGAACGCCAAAGCCGGCAAGAGTTTCTGTAACACCGCCGATTGCTCCTGCGCTTCCGGGGCGAACTTTGGGAGAGCACATACCTTCGCCTCTTGCAAGACAGATAAGATCAATATCCTCAAGCTGTGCTGTGAACTCTTCAAGTGTATTCTTGCCGTTTTTCACATCAGCAAGCTTTATGCCGCGATCGCCTGTATATGCGATCTCTTCAGGCAGTTCATCTGAAATTCTTGCGCGGTAGTCTACAGTTCTCTTTGATACGGGTTTGTAGGAAATCTTGTATTTGCCGTCTTCAAGAACGGGATGCATTATTTCAAAATCTTTTTCGGGGGCGAGGACTTCTTTGCATTTCTTGACAGCTACAGTTTCCGCAATATTATATGTAAATACTTTTTCTGCGCATCTTACACAAGCACCGACATAGATGTTATAATCTCCCTTTTCAAGAACATAAGAGGACTTGTTACCTGTGATTCCGCTGTCGTCGTATGCACACATATCATTTACTTTTACGGATATTTCAACTGTTTCGGTTTCGCCGGGAGCAAGAAGCTTTGTCTTTTTAAATCCGCAAAGCTCTCGTGCACTCTTGCCGAGAAGGCCCTGAGGCGCTTCAAAATAAACCTGAACGATTTCGCGTCCGTTAAACTTGCCGATATTCTTTATATCGACTGAAATTTTGATCGTACCGTCATTTTCTGAAACATTCAAAGAGTTGTATTCGAATTTAGTATATGAAAGACCGAAACCAAAGGGGTAAAGAACTTCTTCTTTTGCAAAGGTTTCGAAATATCTGTATCCGACATAAATATCTTCTTCATAAATATTATAATCTTTGTTGCCGAAATTCTTTACGCCGGGATAAAGAGAAATGTCGGATGCAATTGTGTCTGTAAGCTTGCCGCAAGGAGTAATATTGCCCGAAAGAAGATCAGCTACAGCGTTGCCGCCTTCCTGACCGCCTTGCCATACATACATAACACTCTTTATGTTATATTTTTCAACCCATTTCATATCGATTATATTACCGACATTGAGAAGAACAACTGTCTTTTCAAAATGCTTGGAAACGATATCAAGAAGAGCTTCTTCTTCGTCTGTAAGATACCAGCTTCCTTTGTCTGCGCTGTTATCTCTGTCTTCGCCTGCGGTTCTGCCGAGAACTATAACTGCAACATCCGAAACTTTGCGGGCATCGGAAACCGTCTTTTCATCCGGAACCATTTCGAACTGGCACCAAGGCTCCTGAGCCCATCCCGGTCCGAGGTCGAAAGGATGCAAAACAAGCCAATCGGTATAAACCTTAACGAGGTCTTCGTTAAGAGAAAGGTTGGGATTGTTGCGGATACCGTCAAGAATGTTTACAACATAATCAACTCTTACAAGGCCGCCCGAACCTGTGCCGCTTTTTATATAGTCTATTTGTGTGCGGCCGAAAAGGGATATCTTGTCATTTTTTGAAAGAGGCAATATGCCGCCTTCGTTCTTGAGAAGAACACTTCCTTGTGCAGATACTGTTCTTGAAAGTTCCGCAAGAGGCTTATAAGGTTCTGCGGGAAGCTTTTCAATGTCTGTAATCATTTTCATGTGCTGTTGCCGACAATATAAAATTGTCGGATCTCCTTTCGTGATATTCGGCATTTAAAATCCGTAGTGTATACTTAACAAGCATATTATAACACAACATTAAAAAAAAGACAATCCCGATTTATCACGAATTGTCTTTTTTTTAAAAATTTAGTAAAAACTATTGACAAAACGATTCTACAAGTGTAGAATGTAAATGTACTACAAATGTAGAATATTGTTTGGAGGTATTGAAATGTCAATAGGTAACATTAATATCAGCGATTCGGAAATGGAAATAATGGCGGTGCTGTGGAACGCCAAAGAACCGATAACTTCTGTTGAAATCGGGGAAGCTGTAGAAAAACACGGATGGAAAAAGACTACCATTGCCACATTTCTTACAAGACTTGTGGAAAAAGGTGCAATTTCTGCTGAGAAGAAGGGTAAACTTTACTACTATACACCCATTATTCCTGTTGAGGAATACAGAAAGAAAAAAACCGAGAGCCTTATAAATAATCTTTATCATGGCTCGGTTAAGGAGTTTGCTGTAGCTCTCTTCGAAAACAAAAAGCTGTCCGAAGAGGATATTGCGGAGCTTCGTGCAATTTTTCAAGATAAGGAGGAATAAAAATGCTTGAAAAACTATTTGTCAGTGTTGTTATAACTTCTCTTGTCGGAACAATTTTTTCGTTAGTTTTATTTTTGCTGAAGCCGATAACACGAAAGGCTTTTTCTGCATCCTGGAACTATTACATATGGGTTTGTGTTCTTGCGGTTATGGTTATTCCGTTGCATATAACTCTTCCCGAAAAAGATAAAGATCTCTTTGCACAAACAATAATAAATGCGGAAACAAACAAGACGGAAGTTGAAGATGTTATACAAGGCCCTTTTGATTCAGATATACCTACCAATAAAACTTTTGAAGAAGATACTGTCATTCGAAACAATCCTGTTTTATCAAAAACTGTGGATTTGTTGGGCTATATTATTCCTGTGGCCTCGGTTGTCTGGGCTATTCTTGCAACATTCATTTTTCTTTCTAAGCTTCTCAGATACCGGCTGTTTATAAGGCATACACTAAGAACCTCCCATACTGCCGATATTCCTCAAATAGCCTCAAAGCGAGTATCCGCAAGAGTAAGTAACTGCATATCTTCGCCGCTGATGACAGGGGTGTTCAAGCCTGTATTGATTCTTCCGGATACATCACTTTCAAAAGAGCAGATCGCGAATGTTGTTTGTCATGAAATGACTCATTTCAAAAGATGTGATGTACTTGTCAAATGGTTTTCACTTATTGTAAAGAGCATCCACTTCTTCAATCCCGCTGTTTACTATATTTGCAGACAGCTTGACGAGGAATGTGAAATTTCGTGTGATGCAGCAGTTGTAAAGAATATGACAAAAGAGAAAGAACTGTCATATATAAATACCATACTTTCTCTTCTTTCTGAAAGTAACTCGAAAGGTGTGCCGCTGACTACCGGTATGGCGGGAAGCAAAGAAACACTCAAAAAGAGATTCCTTCTCATAAAAAACAAAAAGAATGCAAGCAAAAAGGTTGTTATTTTCTCTGTTATTGCTGCAATTATACTTGTTGCAATCGCACTTTTTTCGGGCGGTATATTAAACGGAAGTATTATCAAAGACCAAGACTATGATGTTATACATCACGAGGGCGCTCCGGTTGTTTTTACAGATGTATATTCGAAATGTGTGGGATATATAGAAAACTCTGAAACAGACTACATAAAAGTGTACACCGAAAAGAACGGTGAATATGTTATGAGCATACCCTGGGCGGTAGTCGAACCTTTCCCTGCAAACAACAGAGAAGATGAAAATTATCCATTTGGCTGGATGGAGCATTTTGATATTTACTGTGGTAAAATTGATAATTTCCATTGGGCAGTTGTTGTATCCGGTGTCGGCATGGGTGCAGCTAACACTAATGTATGTACATCAACTGATAACGGTAAAAACTGGTATGTTAATAATACCGACTATATGAGAAATGGGCTTGTTGATAATGCGTGGTTTGTATCGGAAAATGTAGGCTATATTTCCTATAGCGGCGGCGGATACGGCAAAGGATTAAGCAGTACAAAAGACGGCGGAAGAACCTGGGAGCATAAAATGGAATATGATATGCCACTGCCTTTGTCTCCCGAAGATGCTGTTCTTATGTTAAAGTATCAGCTCATTACTGCTTACGAAATAAGATATGGTGAGTATATACCGAGATATGATGATCCTGACCCTGCAGGTCTTATTGGTGACAAAGAACGGCTGCCCTTTATTATCGAAACATTAAGAGTTACAAGGGATGACGGTGAATACTATACCGTACCTGTAATATGGGATTTTCTGATTGAAAAGGAAACAGGACAAATTTATAAATTTTACGACGGACTTGATAAAATGCTGATTCCGTTTGACCCGCTTGATGAGAACGCATTGAGCTTTGCAGGATAACAAGGAGGAATATTATGAAGAGATTTATTACATTATTATGCGTATTATTATGCGTTATTGCTCTTAGCATTGTCGCAAACGCTGAAGAAATTGGATTTACATATTATATGAGTGAAAGTATGGGCGGAATGTGCATTTCAGGAATAGTAGGTGAAACAGCACCTGAAACAGTAATATTTCCGGCAGAAATTAACGGTGAAAAAGTAGTAGCCGTAAAAAACGAGGTTGCTTCTGACAATCAGGGAAGTGTTCGTTTCGACCCTGTTGATTTGAAAGGAGCAAAGCATCTTGTGATTTCTGAGGGAATTGAACGAATAGAAGTTTTTACAGGTACAGAGAATCTTGAAACCGTCGTTCTTCCCCTCAGTGTTAAAGTGATACCAAGCTTCGGCTTTGCTGGTGCAAAAAATCTGAAAAGCATAAATCTTGAATGGATTGAAAGTATAGGTTCTTTCGCTTTTGAGGGTTGCAAATCGCTCCAAGAGGTTAAATTTTTTTACGAAACCAAAGTAGGCATGAATGCATTTAACCTTATAGAAAATTTGACCATTTACGGTGTAAAGGATTCCCCTGCTGAAAAATATGCAAACAACAATGGTATAAATTTTATAAGTATATCGGGCATTGAAAGAAACGCACATAAACTGTATAATCTGGGTCTAATGAAAGGAACAGGCGTTACAGCAAACGGAATATTGCTTTTTGACCTTGAAAGAACGCCTACAAGAGCAGAAGCGATTACAATGCTTGTGCGTTTTCTCGGCAAGGAAGAAGAGGCTTTAAAACTCGGAAAAGCACATCCTTTCACTGATGTGCCGACTTGGGCAGACGGTTATGTTTCATATGCTTATGAAAACGGACTCACAAACGGAATGAGCGATACTGTGTTCGGTGCAGAAACACTTGCAACACCTGAAATGTATATGACATTTATGTTAAGAGTTTTAGGATACACTGACAGCGGGGAAAACAAGGATTTTACTTATGAAAATCCATGGGAGCTTGATAAAAAGCTGGGTATTAGTCCTTTAGATTATGAGTACAAAACTTTTACCCGAATTGATATGGTAAATATATCGTGTTCTACACTGTATAAGCAGTTAAAAAATCAAAATTTGTGCTTGTTTGAAAAGATGGTCTCGGATAATGTGTTTACTCAGGAAGAGTTTGTTTACTGGATGGAATTAAGCTAATTCGAATTTTGAGGAGAAATGATTTGATGCGTTTTGCGTTATTATCGTTGTTAATCTTAGCGCTATTTACAGGTTGTAATTCTGGCAAAACGGCAGATAAAACAAGTACCCTTGCGCCTGATGTTTTGCAACATAGCGAAGTATCTTTATATGAAGAATACGAAAACATATTGGATAATAAGAGTTTATTGTTTGATGTCGATTTAAATGAAGAAATGTATATTGGTGAATTTCTTGGTAACAGAGAACTTGAAATGTCAAAATACTCAACTGTAGATTTAAATGGCGGCAGTATTCCGGAAGTTGTTGGATGGTTATCTCGTGGAGCTGATGTTTACTGGGGGTTTTTAGTTCTGCACTATGATAACAATGTGGTTTATGCATATGAACTTGCATACAGAACTTTTAACAATCTGAAAAAGGACGGAACCTTTAGTTTTTCCGGCGGTGTATCGGATTACGGAATTGGGAAAATAGAATTTGTGTCCGGCGCATATAAGGTTAATAAAATTGCATACAGCAAAGCTGAGTACGGCACTCAAAAAGTATTATATTACATAAACGATTGTAGCGTTTCGAAGAAAGATTTTGAGACATATTTGATGGAACAAAGGCAAAAGCAGAATGCGGAGTGGAATGTATTCACTTAAAATTCGACAAAATAGTGTTGTGCTTAACCCGGGTCCGAAGCTGTACATAGTTTACTAAGTAAAAGACAGAGCATAGATAAATTTTTGTCATCTGTGCTCTGTTTGCATTTTTAATGAGTTTACTAATTCATATTTTTATGATATAATTATAGAAAATGTATAGGTTTGGTGGATTCATGAAATACAGGATTTGTTTTGTTTTAATTGCTGTTATGGCTATGTTACCTTTTTTGGTATTTTCAACCCTTGCTGATTCTGACGGTTATCTCGTTAAGTTTGCGGAAGGTTATTATCCCGATATTTATGAATATAATCTGAAAGAAGTTAATGCATCCAAAGGAATATATACTACCGATGATATTGACGGATTAAAGAAAATTGATGAATATATCGAGTATACATCGCAAAACTGCTCTGTGTCTTTGATAAGAGGAGAAGAGCCTGTATCGATGATGTCGTTACCTCGGGATCCTGCATACCCGGATCAATGGAATTTGGAATGTATAAATGCTGATGCGGGATGGGAACTTGAAGCTTACGGAAACGATATAAAAGTTGCTGTGATTGATTCGGGCTGCTTTCAGCATGATGATTTGAAGGAAAATTTGCTGGGAGGCAAAAATTATCTTGACGGAACATACGATGTTACCGATAATGACGGACATGGTACCCATGTAAGCGGTATTATCGCCGCCCAAATGAATGATATGGGATCTGTGGGGGCTGCTCCGAAGGCAAAAATCGTTCCGCTTAAATGCTTCGATCCTTCAACAGATACATATGCCGAAGATATTCTTGATGCAATTTATGACGCTGTTGATGTTTACCAATGTGATATAATCAATATGAGCTGGAGTGTACAGAGCGACAATCTGTTTTTGAAAAAAGCGATAGATTACGCTGACAGTAAGGGAGTTATTTTGGTGGCGGCGGTTGGCAATTACAGTTCAAAAACACTTTGTTATCCTGCGGCATACGAAAATGTCATAGGTGTAAGCTCGGTTGCCGCCGATAAAACTTATTCTTCTTTTGCCCAATATAATAATTCTGTACTTGTTACTGCGCCCGGAGAGAGAATTATAAGTACATTTAACGACGGTGGTTACAGATACGGTTCGGGCACTTCGCAGGCAACACCTTTGGTTTCAGGGATGGCGGCAGTTGCGCTTTCTGTTAACAGTAAGCTTACAAGCTCGCAGTTTAGGAGTATCCTGATTGAAACTGTAGAAGATTTGGGCGAAGAAGGTTATGATGTACATTACGGATATGGTTTGGTGGATGAGGCCGCTTTATTAAATAATGTAATGGAAAGTATCGATTATTATGTATCGCCGGTAAATGTGCTTGACGGTAATGCGTATGTACTGATCAAAAATAACACCGCGAGCGTTTTAAATGCAGTGAGCATTTTTTCAGAATACAATAATGAAAGATTTGCGGGCTGCACACAGGCACCGTTAAAACTCGAGCCAGGCGAAGAAAAGATAGTTGGAATCAATAATAGCGGTAACAAAATATCGCACTTTTTGTGGAACGGTTTTGACAGTTTAACGCCGATTGCCGAAAAAAGGGAAAAGAAATAGGCCCGTCAGTTCAAAACACTATTGCATTTTTCGACTGAATAGTATATAATACAACATATGCGATTTTTCTATTACTTTTGGAGGTAATATATGAATATAGTTTGTTTAGACCTTGAGGGCGTACTTGTTCCCGAAATATGGATAGCTTTTGCGGAGGCTAGCGGTATTCCCGAATTGAAGCGTACAACCCGAGATGAACCCGATTATGACAAGCTTATGAAGTACAGACTTGCAATATTGAAGGAACACGGTCTCGGTCTTAATGAGATTCAGGAAACGATTTCAAAAATTGATCCTATGCCCGGTGCAAAGGAATTTCTTGATAAACTCAGAGCTGAAACGCAGGTTATAATAATCAGCGATACTTTCGAACAGTTTGCAACACCTCTTATGAAAAAGCTTGGATGGCCTACGATTTTCTGTAACACACTTAAAGTTGCTGAAAACGGCGATATTACAGGTTACAGAATGAGAGTGGAAAAATCGAAGTATACAACCGTCAAGGCTCTTCAGTCTGTGGGGTATGAAACAATTGCGGCAGGCGACAGCTTTAATGACCTCGGTATGATCAGGGCGAGTAAGAAAGGTTTCCTGTTCAAGAGTACCGACTCTATTAAAAATGATAACCCGGATCTTGAAGCGTTTGAAAATTATGATGAGTTTTTCGAAGCTATAAAGAAGGCACTTTAATTATATTCAGCTCTGTTTTACAGGGCTGATATTTTATTTAAACTATTTTGAATAGAAAATTTAAAATAGGGAATGATTTTATTGACATTTTAGATATTTCATAGACAGTTTTTGCTAATTTTTTGTCAAAAAGGACAAAATCCGAATTTTTTTGAAAAAAATCTTAAAAAAGTATTGACAAAGGAAGATGTTTGTGGTATTCTAATAAAGCTGTCCGCGAGGACAAGCGATCGGACTTTGAAAATTGAACAACGAAAGACGAGAAAAGAAAAATAA
>SVSD01000007.1 GCA_015064485.1 Oscillospiraceae bacterium
GATATAAAGAGAAAATCCCGTCTGACTTCCTGTTAGAAATCAGACGGGATTTGTCCGTATGCACCCCGGAAACCGTCAGCTAACAGTTGATAAGTAAATTAGTTCCTTATCACTGTTAAGCCTTTGATTAGCTGTTTTTATTTTTGTGTTTTTATTTATCATACTATGGAACAAAATAACAAAAAATACCGTCTATTTATAATATAGTAATTTGTTAACAAATTGCTCTTTATTTATGCGTGATTTTATGATACAATATCTATGTATTGATATAACTTGGATATTTATACTTATATATAGACAAATTGCAAATGGAGGAAGAAAAATTGATAGAATTTAAAAATGTTTGCAAAACATATAAAAAGAGCAAAAACTATGTTCTTAAAAATCTCAATCTTACAATTAACGACGGTGATTTTGTTTTTATCGTCGGTCATTCGGGTGCGGGAAAAACTACATTAACTAAACTTTTATTAAGAGAAGAGAAAGTATCATCCGGTACTTTACATATTGACGAATTTAAGCTTGAAAAACTTAGAAATTTCAGAGTTCCGTATTTCAGACGCAGAATCGGTGTTGTATTTCAGGATTTTAAACTTCTTGACAACAAGACCGTTTTTGAAAATGTCGCTTTTGCACTCCAGATAGTAGGAGCTCCTAAACGAATCATTGAACACAGAGTTATGGAGTTTCTTGCACTTGTTGGTCTTGAAAACAAGAGAGATTCTTTTCCGTCGCAGCTTTCCGGCGGTGAAAAGCAAAGAGTTTGTCTTGCTCGTGCTCTTATAAACAAGCCTCATATCATTATAGCTGACGAACCCACAGGTAATCTTGACCCCGAACTCAGCTACGATATTATGAATCTTCTTGTACATATTAACGATGTTACACACAGAACTGTCATTGTTGTAACTCACGAACAACAGCTTGTAGACCATTTTAACAAGCGTGTTGTAAAAATTGAAGACGGTGAAATAGTCAGCGATACTGCGGGAGGACAATGATGAACAGATTTACATATTTCTTATCTACAGGCTTTAAAAGCTTTTTCCGTAACGGATTTATGAGCCTTGCCGCAATTGTAATACTTATCTCTGCAATGCTTATCTGCGGAAGTTTTATGCTTGTTAATTACAATATCGAGTACAACATTCAGCAGGTAGATGATTTTAATGAAATCGTAGTTTTTGCTGAACTTTCGACAACCGACGAACAGATCGCGGAAATGGAAGAGAAAATTTTGATGCATGACAATGTTGCATCATGTACGCTTGTAAAAAAAGAAGAATCTATCAAAAAAGAAAAGGAACGCTACGGCGATGAATACTCCTATCTTTTTGAACGCTATATTAACAACGAATCAGAAAACCCTCTTCCCGATAAATTCCATATTGAATATCATGAGGTAAACAAGCTTGATACTCTTGAATCTTATCTTTTAACAGAGGTTGACCATGTTTGGAAGGTGAATGTCAGAAAGGATATTGCCGACAGTATCAATCAGATAAAACAGGTTATCAATGTTGTTTGTGTGTTCTTGACAGGCCTTTTGCTTGTTGTGTCTGTCTTTATCATCGGCAATACAATTAAAATCACTTTAAAATCCCGAGAAAAAGAAATTACTATTATGCGATACATCGGTGCGACAGATGTGTTTATAACACTTCCCTTTATTGTTGAGTCAACGATAGTTGCTTTGATTTCAAGTATCACAGCTTCATTTATTCAGCTTTTTGCCTATAAAGTAATAGTCGATCAGGTTGTATCAAAGTTCAATATTGTGTCAACAATTCCTTTTGGAAATGTATGGTTGCCGATCACTTTGGGCTTTGTCGGAGTATCTTTTGTACTTTGCCTTGTATGCACGATCCTTTCGACAAGAAGCTATATGGATGCTTGATGATTAAAATTAAGGGGACATATTTATGAAAATAACAGCAAAAATTTTACTTGTAATATTAAGCGTTCTTGCTGTTTTTTCCTGCTTTATGTTTGTAGGTAAAAAAACAGTTATATATGCGGCAAACGATAATATCGAAACGCAGATACGCTCGCTTGAAAGTAGTCTGTCGAAAATCGAAAAAGAAAGAAGCCAGGCACAGAAAGCATTAAATTCAGCAAAAAACAGTAAAAATAATCAGCTTGCTCTAAAGCGCCAATATGATAACGAGATCGTTTCTCTTGAATCTCTTATTCTCACTACAGAGGAGCTTATAAAGCAGTATGATTTAAGTATTGAAAAGGCTAATGAAGACATTGCGGTTCTTGAAGGTCAGCTTGAGGAACAGGAACTTGCTTTTGAAGATATGATCCGTATGTCATTTATGTACGGTAATGATAACTATCTTCAAATGATATTTGATTCGGGAAGTTTTTCCGACCTTCTTTCAAGACTTGATATGGTTTCGTATTTGCTTTCATATAATAAAAATGTAATTGACGGTATGATTGAAACTGAGGAACAGCTTAGAATGTCAACTGATAACCTTCAGCTTTCAAAAGACAATCTTCAAAGCTATATTGAGTCGAAAGAAACCTTGAAAGCAGAACTCGATCAAAAGAGTAATGAAGCACAGCTCCTTATAAATTCTTTGGATAAGGATGAAAAAGCTGCAGCTCAGGCTCTCAAGGAAATCGAAGCTTCAAAAAAACAGCTTGAAGAAGACATAGCAGAACTTGCAAAGCAATATAATAAAACCGGCGAAAAGTATTCCGGAGGCATATTTATCTGGCCTGTTGATCAGAAACAGAGTACATCCTCCGGCTGGGAATGGAGAATAAATCCCATCTCAAAGAAGAGGGAGTTCCATAACGGGCTTGATATTCCCGCACCCAGAGGAACAAAAATTTTCGCAGCTTCAGGCGGAACAGTTGTGAAAGCTGCCTGGTACGGCGGATATGGTAATTGTGTTATTATCAATCACGGCGGCGGAGTTATGACACTGTACGGTCATTGCAATAAGCTTAATGTAAAAGAAGGTCAATCTGTAAAGCAAGGCGATACGATTGCTTTTGTCGGCAGTACAGGTTATTCTACGGGTAACCATCTGCATTTTACAGTTTATGAAAATGGCAATACTGCCGTTAATCCTTGGAATTATTTGAAATAAAAGGCTCACATATTGTGCGCTCAGAGGACTGCTTAAACGGTCCTCTGTTTGTGCTTTAAAAATATTGAAATATTAGTTGATCGGAGATAGGCGATGAAAAGAAAAATTTCTGTCAGTGCATGTATTGTTCTTATGCTGATGGCTTCTTTTGTGTCAATACAGATAACAAGCTCATATATGACAAACAAATACGAAAGCGTGGTATACGGTTACAGCAAGTGGTCTGACATAAATTCCGATTTTGATACAATTGAGAAAGTTGCCGGAAACGATGCCGGAACAAACTGGCAAAATGTATATTCAGACTTGTCGGAAGTTGATGCTTATGTCCGTACAAACTATATAGGAGATATAGATGACGATAATTTGCGTGATTATGTCATCGCGGGATATCTTTACGGTCTTGAGGATAAATATGCCGCATACATTCCCGAAGAGGAATATAAAGCATATACAGAATCCTTTGAAGGGTCGATGGTAGGTGTCGGAATCAGAGTCACTGATGACGGTGCTTCGGGCGGTATGTATGTAACATCTGTTGTACCGGAAGGTCCTGCGGAAAAGGCAGGTATCCTGACGGGTGACATTGTTGTGGCTGTTGACGGAAATAATATTTCCGAATTTGGTTACTACAACGCATATAATTTAATAAAACAAGGCAAAGAAAATGACCCGGTAGTCTTAACGGTTGCAACGGTCGTATCTAACTATGAGCAGACTAAGGAATATACTCTTGTAAGGACAAAAGTCGATACGGACACTGTTTTAACAAGAATGCTCACTGATGAAATTGCGTATGTTAATATTTTAAATTTTGATATGACAACAGGCAAAGAATTCAAAAAAGAAATGGATGATCTCGCAAAAAAAGGCGCCGAAAAATACATCTTTGATGTAAGAAATAATCCGGGCGGAACAATAGGCGGAGTAAAGGAAGTTCTTGATTATCTTTTGCCGGAAGGACCTATTATCCGTTGCTTTACAAAAGATGGAGAACAGAGCGTAGAATATTCCGATGCAAAAGAGCTTGTAGCTCCGATGATCGTACTTGTAAATGAGAATACCGCAAGCGGCGGAGAATTGTTTACTGCTGCTTTAAGAGATTATGAAAAGGCAACTGTTATCGGTACTAAAACTTACGGCAAGGGAACTGTCCAGACGGTAATCCCGATTTCAAGCGGCGGAGGTATAAAGCTTTCTGTGATGATGTATAATCCTCCCAAAAGCGATAATTACGAAGGTGTAGGTATCGAACCTGACAAAACAGTTTATTTGTCTGAAGAGGCTAAAGCAAAGTTTTACAGACTTAAAGACAGCGAAGACGATCAGCTTCAGGCAGCGCTTGATGATATTTTAAATAAATAAACGGAGAAAACAATGGCTGAAAAAAGTAAAGAAAGAATAGCCGCTCAAAACAAAAAAGCTTTTCACGATTATTTTATTGAAGATTCGTATGAGGCAGGAATTGAACTTTCCGGCACAGAAGTTAAAAGTGTAAGAGCTTGTGCTGTTAATATGAAGGATTCATACTGTTATGTCGAAAAAGGTGAACTTTTTTGTACAGGTATTCATATAAGCGCCTATGAAAAGGGAAATGTTTTCAATAAAGATCCTTTGAGAGTTCGTAAATTGCTTATGCATAAAAAAGAAATTATGCGGCTTTACGGACTGATTGGGAAAGAAGGTTATACATTGGTACCTTTGAAGATGTACTTTAAAGGTCCAAGGGTAAAAGTTCAGGTCGGTCTTTGTAAAGGTAAAAAGAATTACGATAAGCGTGATACCGAAGCAAAGAAGCAGGCAAACCGTGATATAGAGCGCTACACCAAAGGTATAAACAGATAACGGAGGAATGATGAATAACGGCTCAATAATCCTGCGTTTTACGGACGGGATACTTGATCAGGAAAAATATATGTTGCTGAAGAAACTTGCAGCCGCATGTAATTCGGATAATAAGTTTTTTATAGTAACTGTAAGCCCTGATGATCTTGATATGCTTCAGGAGATGGTAACTACCGCGGCATTTTTCTTAAATGAAAATGTGATGGATACACTTGTCGATGATGCGGCGACGGTTTTGATGTTAAAGAAATTGTGCATTGCTTCAAAATATGCACTTTCGGGATTCAAAACTGTTGTAGATTACGGAAATGGCAAAACCGAGCGTGATTGTACTTTAAGTATTATAACTCCGGGTGCTCATATACATTTGCCTTCCAATTGTACCGACAAAAAGACGGAAAGATATATAAGCTCGGCTCTATCCGAGGCGCTTTCTCTTTATAAAGAGGGAAAAGAAGGATATTTGATCTATCAGGATAATAATGAAAAAATGATAGTTGAAACAAAAGATGATTATGTCAAACGGCTGTATTTAAACAGTTCAGACGATTCTCAGCATAATTGATACATATTTTGAGGTGTAAAAGTGGTTTTTGAAAATATACTTGAGGCACTCGGCAATACGCCGATGATAAAGCTTAACCGCATAAATGACGAAGACAGTGCGGATATTTATGTTAAATTTGAAGGACTTAATGTCGGTGGTTCTATTAAAACGAGAACAGCATACAATATGATCTGCGAAGCTGAAAAAAAAGGCCTTTTAAATAAAGATACAATAATTGTAGAACCAACAAGCGGCAACCAGGGAATCGGCCTTGCACTTGTCGGTGCGGTCAAAGGCTATAAGACTATAATAATTATGCCCGATTCCGTAAGTGAAGAAAGAAGAAAGCTTGTGCGCCACTATGGAGCAGAGGTTATACTTGTTCATGACGCCGGCAATATCGGTCTATGTATAGAAGAATGTTTGAATACTGCTCTCAGAATGAAGGCAGAGGACGAAAGAGTATTTGTTCCTCAGCAGTTTGAAAATCCCGCGAATACTGCAGCACAGCGAGAACAGACAGGCCGTGAGATACTTTCGCAGGTTAACGGGCCTATTCACGGTTTTTGTTCGGGCATCGGCACAGGCGGAACAATAACAGGGATAGGGGAAACCTTAAAAGAAGCAAACCCCGATATTGAAATCTGGGCTGTTGAACCCGAAAATGCGGCGATACTCTCGGGTGGCTCGATCGGTACACATGTACAGATGGGAATCGGCGACGGTGTTATTCCTGCAATACTAAATTGTGAGATCTATGATGATATATGCATTATTAAAGATGAAGAAGCAATACAGACATCAAAAGATCTCGCATCAAAAGAGGGTATTATGTGCGGAATTTCGAGCGGTACGAATGTTGCGGCGGCGATAAAACTTGCAAAGAAGCTCGGCAAAGGGAAAACCGTTGTTACCGTTCTTCCCGACACTGCCGAAAGGTATTTTTCAACACCTTTGTTTGAGGATTGAATGGGTAATACATATAAATTCTTCGGGCTTGCTTTTTGCCCGAAGAATTTAAAAATATTTGTAAAATACTATTGACAAATGGTATTTGTTGTGGTATTATATCAAAGGACAATAAAGCAGAACACAGTTCTCACCCGGCGCTTACGGCGTAAGGTCAATATCTTGAAGCGGTATTTTGTGCTGCTTGTTTGATTGTGTTTTGCGGAGATTATTGTTTCTTCGCATTTTTTATTTTACTTGGAGGTGTTTTGCATAGGAACAGCCAAAGAAAAGGAGCTCAGTGTTAACGAAGAAATACGAGCTTCCGAAATAAGAGTAGTTGATGCCGATGGTTCTCAGCTCGGTATTATGAAGACACAGGATGCACGCAAGCTTGCTTTTGATAAAGGTCTTGACCTTGTCGAAATTGCACCCGGCGCTGAACCGCCTGTTTGCCGTATAATGGATTTCGGCAAATACCGTTTCGAAAAGGAAAAGAAAAAGAAAGAAGCTAAAAAGAAACAGCAGAAGATCGATATTAAAGAAATTCAGCTTTCATGCCGTATCGATACTCATGACTTTGAAACCAAACTTAACCACGCAAGAAAGTTCCTCACAGCAGGTAACAAGGTTAAGGTTTCTGTCCGCTTTAAAGGCCGTGAAATGAATCATACATCCATTGGTCTTGATATTATCAATAAACTTGGCGAGGCTTGTCTTGATATTGGTGTTATTGAAAAACCAGCAGCACTCGACGGCCGTCAAATGTTAATGTTCCTCGCACCTAAAACTGCGTCTGCGACAAAAGTAAAGAAAGAAAAGAACAAGGAAGACGCAGAATAATCTGTTACATCCGAAATATTTCGTTTATCGTGTATTTCGTTATGAAAAATATAAATTGAAAGGATGATTCATTGTGGCAAAGACTAAGACACATAAGGCTACTGCCAAGCGTTGCAGCATCACTAAGGGCGGTAAGGTAAAATTCAATCACATCAACAGAAGACACAAGCTCGGAAAGATGACTTCTAAGAGAAAGCGTCAGCTTCGCGGAGATGCTTACATCAGCGAATCTTTTGCACCCA
Source organism: Oscillospiraceae bacterium (assembly GCA_015064485.1). GTDB lineage: Bacteria > Bacillota > Clostridia > Oscillospirales > CAG-382 > UMGS1052. The sequence continues at coordinate 7,536 of SVSD01000007.1, forward strand.
TCGTAAAGAAGCTCATTCCTTACGCATAAGCTTTTTTGAAGTTGAAAATTTGATTTAATTCGGAGGTATATAAAATGGCAAGAATTAAGGGCGCTCTTATGACAAGAAAGAGACGCAATAAGATGCTCAAGCTCGCAAAAGGCTACTGGGGCGCAAAGAGCAAACATTTTAAGATGGCTAAACAGGCCGTAATGAAGAGTGGTAACTACGCATTCGCAGGCAGAAAGATGAAGAAGAGAGATTTCAGAAAGCTCTGGATCACTCGTATCTCTGCTCAGTGCAAGGTTAACGATATCAACTATTCAAGATTTATGAACGGTCTTAAGAAGGCCGGCGTAACTCTTAACAGAAAGATGCTTGCAGAACTTGCAGTTTCCGATAAGGAAGCATTCGCAAAGCTCGTTGAAACAGCAAAGGCAGCTCTCTAATAAAAATTACCGACTTGATTTTTGTCAAGTCGGTTTTTTATATTCTGATGAAAAAAATCCCCCGACACATGAGTGTGGGGGATGGTGCCGGAAGCGGGGGTCGAACCCGCACGGTATCGCTACCACCGGATTTTGAGTCCGGCACGTCTGCCAATTCCATCATTCCGGCATAGAATTGCAACAATGAAATTATATCACAAGTATCAGGAAAAAGCAATAGTTTTTTCAAAAAAAGTAGGGATAAAACCCTACTTTTTATAATATGTATTCAAATATTTCAACAACGCCGTATGCTCCCAGAGATACAATAATTCCGGCAACTACAACACCCAAAAGAATGGACGGCAGTGCGTATTTTAATCTCATATTAAATAAAGAAGCTACCAATGAACCTGTCCAGGCGCCTGTTCCGGGCATAGGTATTGCAACAAAAAGGAAAAGTCCCAAAGCTGTATTTTTCATTATTTTATCAGCCTTTTTTGAAACTTTAGATTCGATTTTATCGGTGATCTTTGCGAAAAGCTTTCTTTTCTTGAGCCAGGAAAAAACAGGTCTTGCAAGAAAGATAATAAACGGAACAGGAATAATATTTCCGATTATACAAATTATAAGTGCCTGCCAGAAGCCGACATCAAGTATAGGTGCCGCAATAAGTGCACCGCGCAGTTCCACAATAGGCAACATAGATATTATAAACAAAATCAGTTCATGAGGGATATGTACCGTTTCAAGAAGCTGTATAATATAGTCTGTCATAATACTCCTAAAAATATATTTATTTAATATTATACTATATTTTTTACAATTAGTCAATGATATCTTTTAACAAAACAAGAACGGAACAATTTGTTCCGTTCAACATAAATATTACTTGTTGTTCAATAAAATATCAGCAACTTTATAAGCTTCGCCGGCTCCCATCGTAATTACAAGATCGTTTTCATTGATTTCTTTTTTAAGCATTTCTGCAATTTCATCAAAATCTGCAACTTTGCAGGGCTTTTTCATTATATCAGCAAGGTCATTTGATGATATTCCGTATATGTTTTCTTCGCGGGCGGGGAAGATCTCCAAAAGATATATTTTATCTGCAATAGATAATGCCTTTGCAAAATCGTGAAGCAAAGATTTTGTTCTCGAATATGTATGGGGCTGAAAAACGCAGATTATTCGATTTTTATTGAGAGTTTTTGCGGTGTTCAGAGTTACTTCTATTTCATCGGGATGATGAGCATAGTCATCTATAAGCACAGCACCGTTGTATTCGCCTTTTTTCTCAAATCGTCTTGCAACGCCTGTAAAGCTTTCAAGTCCTTTTTTGACGGCATCTTCTGAAACTCCGGTAAGAAGCGAGGAAGCAGCAGCCGCTACTGCGTTTGAAATGTTATGCATACCCGGAACGGAAAGTTTTATGTCTGAAATCACAAGATCATTCTGTGTGTAAAGGTCAAAAATGCCGCAGCCGTTTATAATACGGATATTTTTTGCATAAAAATCGCATTTTTCATTTGTTGAATAGTAGTAGACTTTTGTTGCTGATTTTTTTGCTGCCGCCGTAGCATTCTCGCAGTCCAAATTAACCAAAGCCATATTTTCGCCGCATAAGTGGGGGATGTCCATATATTTTGTGAAAGAATTTTTTACAGCTTCTATGTCTTTGAAATAATCAACATGGTCGAGTTTGCAGTTGAGTACAAGCTTTAATGAGGGGCACATAGAAAGAAACGAATCCTTGTATTCACAAGCTTCAAAAACCATTCTGTCGGAAGTTCCGATCTTATAGGTCGCACCAAGGGAAGGGATCACACATCCCGATAAAACAGAACTTTCCTTGTCAAATTCCATATAAATTGATGCGATCATTCCAGTTGTGGTTGATTTCCCGTGTGTGCCCGAAACGCCCACAGAGTATTTGTAGGACGCAGTAACAGCACCGAGAAGTTCAGCGCGGGAAAGTAAAAGCAAATTATTGTCCTGTGCGTATGAAAGCTCGGGTGCTGTTTCTGTAGACACTGCGGCAGTATATATAACTGTATCGCAACAAGAAAGATTTTCTAAGTTATGTTCATAATCTATTTTTATCCCGAGATCTTCAAGCATACGCGTGGTTTGGGATTGTTTCATATCGTATCCGGCGACAGTCACTCCGCGGTTTTTAAGTACTATTGCAAGAGATGACATGCTTACTCCGCCGATACCTACAAAATATGCATTTTTTATATTGTCAAGCAAAAACTGTTTTGACATATGATACCTCACATTTGAATAAAAATACTTCTTCCGTGAAAAATATATTGGAAGAAAGGTGGATTATTTATGGAAATCACAGATATTAAATTCAGAAAATTTTTTAAGACCGAGCCTTTGAAGGCAATTTGTTCAGTCACCGTAGACGACAGTCTTGCGATACACGATCTAAAGCTTGTCAGAGCATCCGAAAAGACGATACTTGTAATGCCGTCAAGAAAACGGGCAGACGGAAATTATACAGATATCGTTCATCCGATTAATTCTTCTACAAGAAAGATGTTTGAAACACAGATCATAAATGCTTACGAAGAACAGCTCAAAAATCTTTCTGATGAAGATTTTATAAATTAAATATTTCGTATTGCCACAAGAAACACAAATATGATACTTGAATTTAATAAGTAAATGTTGTATAATAAATTTAACATATAGTAATATTATATGTTATAATTTTTATCTATTGTTAGTAAAGCATAAACTTATTGTGAACAAAGAAGGTATACTATGAAAGCACTCATTATTTCGGTTACTTGCGGTCAAGGACATAACAGTACTGCAAGAGCGCTGATGAAAACTCTTTCAGAAAGAGGCTTTGAATGCGAGTTTTTGGATTGTTTTGAGCATATAAACAGAATTCTTGCAAATATTATTGACGATGGATATCAGCTTTTTACAAAAACTGTTCCGAAACCCTACGCTGCTTTTTATAAAAGAGCCGAAAAGAGAAAGAAACCTGAGCTTTTCAGCAAAATGAAAGCAACAAATACTATTCTTGCATCAAAACTGAGAAACTATATTGAAGAATCGAATCCGGATGTTATTATTACTACTCATTGCTTTGCGTCTGCTATGGTGTCGATACTCAAGGAGAATAATGTAATTCATTCAAAAAACATAGCAATAGTTACCGATTTTACTGTCCATCCTTTTTGGGAGGATTCTGTCAATTTTGATTATATTGTTGTTGCAAACGAGCTTTTAAATAATCAGCTTTTGAAAAAAGGCTTTAAAAAAGAACAGATACTGACAACCGGCATTCCGATCGATACAAAATTTTCCGATAATCAACACAATAAAATAAAAGTAAGAGAGGATCTTGGGCTTGATCCTGATAAACTTACTTTATTACTTATGAGCGGAAGTATGGGATACGGAAATATTAAGAAAACCGTATCAATACTTGATAAGGTTAATGCAGATTTTCAGACAATAGTTGTCTGCGGTAACAACGAAGAAGCAAAACATAAAGTAGAAAAAATGAGAAAGTCCAAAAAGTTTGTAACATTCGGATATGTAAATAATGTCGATGAGCTTATGGAGGCATCCGATTGTATTATAACAAAACCCGGCGGACTTACCACATCAGAGGCTCTTGCGATGGATCTTCCTCTTATAGTTGTAAATCCAATACCCGGCCAAGAAGAGAGAAACCGAGATTTTCTTCTTAACAACGGAGCGGCAGTGTCTGTTGATGAAACCTGTCCGCTTGATGATGTGTTGTATCAGCTTTTTAAAAATCCCGGTCGAATCGTCAATATGAAGGAATGTATTTCATATATTAAAAAACCGACCTCAACATACGATCTTGCTGAATTTATATCGAATCTTCAATTTGAATAATAAAAATATCCACCTGCGGGTGGATATTTTTATATGAGCTCACAAAGCATATGATCATATGTGGAAGGATCGTATTTGAGTCTGCATTTTTTGATCTGTGATTCGAGAGGGGAATTTGTTTTGTCAATGAGTTTTGCTTCGATAAAATTTGGAGTATGTCCGATATAATATCCGTCGGGCGAAATTTCTTCAAACAAAACTTCCGTTTCAAAACCATCAAAAGACTTTAATACTTTTTTGCGTGTTTCAAGCATTATTTCCTTCAAGACCGAAGCACGCTGTTTTTTTATGTTTTCCGGAACTTGATCTTTCATAACTGCGGCATCAGTCCCGGCTCTTTTTGAATACGGGAAAATGTGTACATACAAAAATCCGCATTTCCGCAGGAAATTACAGGTTTCTTCAAACATTTCGTCGGTTTCTCCCGGAAAACCTACAATAATATCTGTAGTTATACATATATCCGGAATTGCGGCTTTTAATCTTGTTACCGTATCGAAAAACATTGCAGTATTATATTTACGGCGCATTCTTCGAAGCACTGCATCACTACCGCTTTGCAATGACAGATGAAAATGCGGAACGATGTGTTTGCATTTTATAATAGTGTCTACAAATTTTTCTTTGATAACTGTAGGCTCAAGAGAACCTAAACGAATTCTTTCAATCCCGTTAATTTTGTCGGCATCAATCAAAAGGTCGGTCAGGTCGCAATTTTCAAGGTCTTTGCCGTAGGCGGCAGTTTCTATGCCTGTGAGCACAATTTCCTTATATCCGGCGTCTGAGAGCGTCACAAGCTCGTCCAAAATCTTATCTTTGCTCCTTGAACGGATTTTACCTCTTACACTTGGTATTATGCAATATGAACACTTATTTTCGCATCCGTCAACGATTTTTACGAAAGCGCGGGTTCTTTCCGAACCTGTAATTTTCATATCTTCGTAGATGACTGTTTTGTCTATATTTTCAACGAAGTTGGTAAACTCTTTTTTTCTTGACTTAAACAGTTCATTTGCAAATTCTGCGATTTTACCTTTATCGGTGTTTCCGAAGGCGGCATCAAGCTCCTTTATATCGGAAATCTTGTCCATTTGCGCTTGAGTAAAACAGCCCGCTGCAATAACTATTGCATCTTTTCCGCCGATTTTTCGGGCGCGGCGTATCATCTGCCGTGATTTTTTGTCGCTTTCGCCTGTTACTGTGCAGGTGTTAATTACATATACATCACAAACGCTTGTAAAGTCGCAAAGCATAAAGCCGAGTCTTTGAAAATCCTCGGCTATCGCTTGTGATTCATATTGATTCACTTTGCACCCAAGGGTGCAAAGTGAAAATGTAGGAGTATTTGAGTTTATACTCATTTTACTGTAATCATACTTTCATCCCAGATTTCGGGAGCTTCAAAGCCCATAAGGTTTACAAGAGTTGCGGCAACATTTGAAAGTCCGAACTGTCCCTTATCTTCTTTAACTGTGTAAAGATCTGCAAATTTGTTGTCATAAATGATGCAGGGAACCGGGTTGAGTGTATGGCTTGTTTTGGATTTGAAGGTTCCGTCTTCATTCTGTGCGGGAGCCTTTGTCTTCTTGTTTATTTCATACATTTCATCTGCGTTACCGTGGTCAGCAGTGATAAGAGCCACACCGCCGAGCTTATCAACGACATCAAGGATTCTCTTAAGGCAAAGGTCGAGAGCTTCAACAGAGCAGATAGTAGCAAGGTAGTTTCCTGTGTGTCCCACCATATCGCCGTTGGGGAAGTTAACACGCATAAAACGGTATTCGCCGCTGTTTGCAGTTTCAATAAGTCTGTCTGTTATTTCTGCACACTTCATCCAGGGTCTCTGTTCGAAAGGAACTACATCAGAAAGGATCTCTTCGTACTTTTCTGTTTTTTCGTCGAACTTTCCGCTCTTGTTGCCGTTCCAGAAATATGTTACATGACCATACTTCTGAGTTTCGGAAAGAGCATACTGGGTAACTCCGGTGTTTGCAAGGAATTCGCCGAGTGTTCCTGTGATTTCGGGGGGAGATACGAGATATCTTGAGGGGATATGAAGGTCGCCGTCGTATTCAAGCATACCTGCGTATGTCACATTAGGAAGGTATCCTCTATCAAACTTATCAAAATCTTTGTCGTCAAAAGCCTTTGAAATTTCGATAGAACGGTCGCCTCTGAAGTTGAAAAATACTACGCTGTCGCCGTCTGTTATCTTGCCGACGGGTTCGCCGTTTTCAGCAATAACAAAAGCGGGAAGATCCTGGTCGATACAGCCGAGCTCATTGCGGTATGCTGTAACTGCTTCTTCAGCGTTTGCAAACTGTCTGCCTTCGCCGAGGACATGAGTTTTCCAGCCTCTTTCAACCATAGACCAGTTTGCTTCATATCTGTCCATTGTGATATTCATTCTTCCTCCGCCGGATGCGATCTTAGCATCGAAAGAAGCGTCATTTATTGAGGAAAGGAACTCTTCAAAGGGACGAATATATTCAAGCGCAGATGTTTCGCCGACATCGCGGCCGTCAAGAAGGATATGGATTCTAACAGTCTTTACGCCTTCATTTTTAGCCTGCTCGATCATTGCTTTGAGGTGATCTATATGGGAATGAACATTACCGTCAGAGAAAAGACCGAGGAAGTGAAGCGTTTTGCCTGTATTTGCAACATTTACGATTTCTTTCCAGGAATCGGATGCGAACATAGCGCCTGTTTCGATAGATTTTGTAACAAGCTTTGCACCCTGTGCGAATACCTGACCTGCGCCGAGAGCATTATGTCCTACTTCCGAGTTACCCATATCGTCATCCGAAGGAAGACCTACAGCGACGCCGTGTGCCTTAAGCTTGAGCATAGGGTACTGTGTCATAAGTTTATCAAGTGTGGGTGTAACTGCGTTTTTAACAGCGTTTCCGTCGGAATCCGCTGCAAGACCGATACCGTCCATTACGATACAGAAAACGGGGCGATTTGATGCACAATCACATTCTGTTTTAAAATTGAGCTTTTTAAGTGTGTTCATAATGATAGTCCTTTCTTATATGTCATTTATTAATTATTTCTTTTACTGTTTCAAGAGCCTTTGCGGAATCTTCACAAATAACAAGACATAAGAGATTTCTGTCTGCAAAAACAGAAGCATCCTCAGCTTTTGCGAATTCAACAGGATCGTAGTTTTCGCTTTGATTCTTTATAAGCTGGAAGTAATTTTCAATTTGTGCTTTTGCTGTATTTATATCTGCACCATCCTTGACGATGCCGAAAAATACTCTTTCAATTCCGTAAGGTTCTTCGGTTGTATATGCTGATACTTCAGAAAAGTTTTCCTCTGAAACTGCAAATTCAGCAAAAAGTTCTTCAGAGGGAACATTATACATTGCAGGGAACTCGAAGTTTTCAAAAATTGTATCAGAAAGTTCCTTTGCTGAAACATCAATTTGCTGATTTTCAGCAGAACAAGATGTAAATATGAGTGCACAAACTAATAAAAGAGTGCATATTGAAATCTTAAATAATTTCTTCATAGATTACCTCCGTTACAGGTTCGGTATTTTGATTATCAACCTGTGTTGTATCGGTATTAATATCTTCGGTTTGAGTCTCTACTTCGTTTATCGCATCAGTGCTTTCGGATATGTTTTCCGTATTTTCAATAAGTTCTTCAACCTGTACCGGCGGAAGTCCTGTTTCTATAAGGGAAAGCACATATTCGTCTATAATTTTAGTCCAGATCTCATAGGCTGTATTTGTAAGATGTACATATTTGTCGCTTGTGTATTTGTCGTCCAAAAAGCCCTTGTCACTTAAAAGGGGAGTTATAACATCAATATAATATGCATCTGTCGAAAGCGAGTATTCATAAAGCTTTTCGTTGAGATCCTTTAGCTGATCTCTGTATGATGCGGATGTCTGAGTATCCATACTGTGCGGTGATTCGATCGGATATGTTGTGCTTATAATGAATATATTAATGTCCGGACTTTTTTCTTTAATGCGGTCTATAAATTTTACATAGTTTTCGAAGTATTCTTTAGGTGTAACTCTTACATCATTAAGACCCAAAAACAAGAATACATTATTTGCTCCGTCAAGCACAAGTGCATCTTCGACCTTCATTTTCTCACCGTTGTATGTTGGATGGTATGAACCTTCCCATACATCCGAAAGCGCGTGTCTTGCTGCAAAACTGGCAAGCGTTAAAAAGGTTGCATTTGATTCTGCAGTCTTCTTTCTTCTTGAATAGATTTCAAGCCCGAACATAACCGAGTCGCCTACAAAAGCAGAATTCTCATAAAACTGTTCGATAGTTTGACCCGCATAGGGATTTACTATTTCCGGCTCTGTTATTTCTTCTTGTTCCGGTTCGTGATCTTTTTCTGTTGCTTCGCTGTTTGTTTCGGGAAAAATTTCGCTGACCTTTGAATCTTCGGTTGTCGCAACATCATTTTCTGTTATAATTTCATTTTGTATACTGTCTGTATCGTCTGCTTTGTTATTTTCCTGTTTTTTACACGAGGCTGTTGGCAGCAAAATCAATACTGCAGACAAAAGTAAAACAGCAAATCGTTTTATATTCAAAATTATACCTCCAACGGTATGATTAACATTTTTTATATATCTTATTAAGTATACCATTATTTGTAGATTTTTTCAATATAATATTTAAATTTTTCGACAAAATAAATCAAAAAGGGTGCATAGCACCCTTTTTGATTACATATTGTAAAGTTCAACCCAATTTAAATACTTAAGCTCAATAATATCGCCTGCCTGAGGGATATAATCTGCGACACCAACATCAGAGATTTCGCCGTTTATATAAAACATCCAAGCATAGTCGCCGTCGTTTTTGATCGAATTAACAGAAGTTATAAAACCCTCGTCAACACCCTTTATAATCACATCATTTCTGTTACAAAGCTGTCTGAAATATTCTCCTGCATCAGCCTTCACAGGCAGAATATAGTATGAAGAAATTTCAAATTCTTCTCCCGAGGTTATCGAAACAAGTACAGCTAATGAATTATCTGCGTATGCGGAATGTATATCCTCTTTGGTTTCAATTTCTCCCAAAGGTTTTACAACAACGAGTGAACATGAGGTTAAAATGCTGAAAACCAGACAGCATACAAGAATAAAGCTGATTTTTCTAATATTTTTCATCTTATTCCTCTTCGTTTTCCCAGTTATGCCAAACATTCATTACATCGTCGTTATCTTCAAGCATTTCAAGGAGTCTGTTCATTTTTGTGATGTCATCTTCGGATGTAAGTGTTACATAATTCGAAGGAATCTTTGTCTGTTCGGCTGATGCAAATTTGTAACCGGCCTTTTCAAGATATTCACAAACTGCAGAAAAGTCCTCGGGGGATGTATATATTTCAAAAGCTCCTTCTTCGGAAAGAATATCGTCGGCACCTGCGGTAAGAGCATCATCCATAAGTTTTTCTTCATCAACGCCGTCAGCTTCGATTACAATAAGTCCTTTTGCCGAGAAAAGATAGGACACACATCCTGTCTGACCGAGATTTCCGCCGAATTTGTCGAAATAATGACGCATATCCGCACCGGTTCTGTTGCGGTTATCTGTTGTAGCTTCAACAATTACGGCAACTCCGCAAGGACCGTAGCCTTCGTAATTGATGGATTCGTAGTTTGCACCATCGTTTTCACCTGCTGCTTTTTTAATGATGCGTTCGATATTATCGTTTGGAACATTATTGCTCTTTGCTTTTTGGATAAGATCCTTAAGCTTTGAATTTGAAACGGGATCGGGGCCGCCTTCGCGGACAGCAATAGACATTTCCTTGCCGATTTTTGTAAATATTTTTGCTCTTTGAAGGTCAGTTTTTTCCTTCTTGTGCATTATGTTTTTCCATTTAGAATGACCTGACATACTAAGACTCCTTTAAATTATATATTTTTAGGTGTTTTAAGACAAATGAGAGAAAGACCGTTTTTAAGAACAGATGCAGTTGCGGCAACAAGAGCGATTCTTGTGTTTTTAACTGTTTCATCTTCTGCTTTTAAAACGGGGCAGTCGTGGTAAAATCTGTTGAACGACTGGCAAACATCAAGAAGATATCTTGAAATGACAGAAGGCTCAAGATCATCGCGAGCCTGAACTACTTTCGCGGGGAATTCGTGAAGAGTTCTTATAAGATCACATTCAAATTCATTTGTAAGTTTAAGGTTGTTAATATCAACCGTGTGGTTTGCTTTATCAGTGATACCTGCACATCTTGCATATGTATACTGAACATAAGGACCTGTGTTTCCTTCAAAGTTCAGAACCTCATCCCAAATGAAATTAACATCTTTAATTCGGTTATTGGAAAGGTCGTGGAAGATTACAGCACCAACTCCGACTGCCTTTGCAACATCTTCCTTGTTTTCAAGATTGGGGTTCTTTTCATCTATTATTTCAAGAGTTTTTGTTATCGCTTCGTTAAAAATGTCTTCGAGAAGAACAATATTGCCTTCGCGGGTTGAAAGCTTTGCACCTGCGATACTTACTGTGCCGAAGGGAACATGAACAAGTTCCTTTGCCCAATCGTATCCCATAAGTTCTATAACTTTAAAGAACTGAGCAAAATGAAGGCTCTGACCTGCAGAGGTTACATATATGCACTTTTCAAAATCGTAAGTGTTTTTTCTGTAGATAGCAGCGGCAATGTCACGGGTGGCGTAGATCGTTGAGCCGTCAGACTTGAGGATAAGACAAGGGTTCATTCCGTAGTCGTCAAGCTTTACAATGTGTGCGCCCTCGTCAAGAGTGAGAAGGTTTTTATCGCGTAAAGTTGAAACCACGCTGTCAGTTTTATCAAAATAGAAGCTTTCTCCGAGCCATGATTCAAACTGAGCACCGATAAGGTCGTAAGTCTTTTTGAATTCTGCTATGCTGATTTCTATAAACCATTTCCAAAGGGCATAATACTCTTCGTCGTGCTGTTCGAGCTTTGAAAAAGCTGCTCTTGCTTCGTCTTCAAGTTCAGGACAAGCTTCAGCTTCTTTATGGAATCTTACATATATATCTGTAAGTGCTTTTATACCTCTTTCTTCAACCTCCTGCTTGGAGCTCCATTTTTTGTAAGCGACAATAAGCTTTCCGAACTGAGTGCCCCAGTCGCCCAAATGGTTTACGCCTACACATTCATATCCGCTGAATTTATGAAGGTTTTTTATGGACTGACCGATAACGGTAGAGCGGAGATGACCGATATGAAAAGGTTTTGCAATATTGGGAGAGGAGTAATCGATAACAATATTTTTTCCTTTTCCGTCTGTGTTTGAGCCGTATGTTTCGGGAGAAGATACGATATCTTTGAGAGTTTCGCAATATGTTTTTTCGTCAACAAAGAAATTAAGATATCCGGAAACACTTTCTATATTCTTAAAAACATCAGAAAATCCCTCTTCGTTGTCAAGAAATGCTTTGAGCTCATCCGCAATCATCGGAGGCGCTTTTTTCATAATTCTTGAAAGCTTGAAGCAGGGAAGTGCAAGATCTCCCATTTTTTTATCGGGCGGAAATTCAAGCATTTCTGAAAGTTCATTTGCCGGTACAGCATCAATTTTTTTTGCAAGATATTCTGCGGCGATTAATTTATAATTGTACATTTAGAAAATCCTTTCGTTTTAGTCTAAATCAAAGTCATCCGTATCGGAAATGTAAACGGTAGAAAGACCGTTTGCAAAACCGATATAAGAATTACCGGGGTTGAGAAGAAGAGGAGTTTCGCCGTCTGCTTCGAAAAGTTTATAGGGTGTTTGTCTGTCTTTTTTTGACCATACTATCTCTTTTGCTTTTCCGTTTGAAATATAATAGCCCTTGCCGGTTCCTTCAAAATTCATAACAAGGTGATGGTATTCATCATTCGTATCTCTATAGGTAACGCCGAGAATTAAAATGTTTTTAAAAGTAAGTGTTTCGTCTGTTATAGCATCTATATGAGCCTTATCGTACTGACCTTTTTTATAGAGCATTGTGTTTTCATCATAAGAGAAAAACGATTTCGAATATTTTCCGGAGAAGGATATGGATACAGAATTAGCAATATCGCCTGTAAAATCAATTTCAGAATCTGCAAAGTTTAGGGGATGAGCAAAATCTTCCTTGATTTCGGTTCTGAATTTCATATTTGAAATCGCTTCTGACAACTTTTCGCCGTTTGTCATTGAAGCGTGTTCATAGCCCATGTTTCTTACTCTGTCCTGGTCTTTCCAATATGCGGCGGCTTCTGAGGATGAACCCCTTACGCCGTCGATGTTGTCTATCTTTCTGTTTGCTATAACAGAATAAGCTTCTTCGCTTCCGCCGCAATGGGCATAGATCGCATCGTGAGCCTGTGCAAGATCGATATAGTAATCGCGGGATGAGCGGACTGAACCTGTTGTCGGGAGATTTTTGTATTCGGAAAATATAGCCATAAGTCTTGTTATTCCGCCCTCAACAATACATTCGTATATAATGTCAGCGTTGGAGATACCCAGCTGAGGAATTGCCTGTTTTAAGTTGTTTATCATCATAGCAACAGGCCTTTTTGTTTCAATCGTTTTCTCGCAGGCAAGACCTGTGAGAGGATTGAAAAACTCGGGCTCAGGTATAGGTTCGGGTTCCGGTTCGGGGATGACTTCAGGATCATTTTCTTCCGTTTCGTTTCCTGAAATTATTTCTTCGTTTTCTATTACTCCGGTTTTTATATCTTCCTCAGGTTCTTTTTCGCAGCTGCTTAAAATACATCCTGAAAGAAGACTGACGGCAAGGGTAAAAGTTATAATCTTTTTTATACTCATATTATCATTCCATTCCTATTTTTAGTCATTATTAAACAAATTATATTATATCAAATATATTGAACAATTTCAAGAGTAAATGCATATTTTTTAACGAAAACAAAGCCCACTTTCGTGGACTTTGTTTTCTATGTGATTGACTTATAATCAACCGCCGCAGAGGCAGCAGAGAATAATCACAGCGATAAGGATAATGATCCAGATGTTGTCATCCGAAAAAGCATTTCCGAAGCAGCTCATTTCCATCCTCCTCCCAAACTGTCTTTGTTATCATACTATGAGGGAGGTTTCGTATGTGCTACTGCTATTTTTCAAGTACAAGCTTTTTAATCGCGGTGGCTTTTTCGATATCGGACTTTTCGCTCGCAAAAAGTGTGGCTTTACAGGAACAGTCCTTGCAGGAAATGTGTACTTTATCATAATCTACAACGATTGCAAGATTTGGTTCGCCGCAATCGCATCTTATGCGGTTGGTAATTGCAAGTTCTTCAACAGAATACATAACTTCCTGCATAACTTCGGAATCGAGAAAGTTTTTAGATTCCTCTTCGTTTTTTTGTTCATCAAAAAGCTCTTTTAGTTGTTTTGCGCTGAGTCTTAAAGCTTCATCAACCTTCTCTTCGGTTCCGATAAAGCATATGTCAAGCCCCGAATACGAGCATTGTAAAAGGAAAAGCTCTCTTGTGAAAAATGCAGTTGTTCCAAGCGTATACGGATGCGGATGGGGACATACAAGACAAGGTACGGATAGTCTTATTTTTTCATCTGCGCTCATAGAAATAGACAAAGTGCTTTTTCCGCATATTTTGCATTTGATATTATGCTGGCCGCCTGCAAGGTTGAAAATATTTACCCGGTCTGCTATAATTGCTCCGCATTCGGGGCAGCGCGATGCGACAACGCATGTCTTTTCAGAAACAGTATTAAGATTTGACATCATTTACTCCTTATTTTAAATAGATGCCGTTTTGGCACCGTTCGTAATAAAACAAATATTGCTGAGCTATTCCCGCATATTTTCCGAAGTATTCTTTGCTTTTAAAGTCGGGATAATATTTCTCAAGGATTTTCTTTACCCAAACATCGATCGGAAAACAATCGTATTTTCTGAAAGAAAACAATAGAACACATGAGGCAACTTTCGGACCGACGCCGCAGATCTTGCAAAGCATTTTCATCGCTTCGTCAGTTGAAGCAGTTTCAATTTCTTCAAAAGAAACCTCTCCTTCGGCAACTTTTTTTGCTGCATCGATTATGTATTTTGCTCGAAAACCGGTCTTCAAATTGAAAATGTTTTTTTCGCCTGCTTCAAGTATTCTTTCCGGAGAGGGAAAGGAATAGTATTTTTTTTCGTTTTCATCTGTAAATATAACATCTCCGTAGGTTGAACATAAAGCTTCTATTATCTTTTTTATTCTCGGAATATTGTTGTTTTGTGAAATAATAAAAGAACAAAGGGTTTCCCAATGCTCCTGATGAAGGATTCTTATTCCGTTTGCAAAACTTGCGGCAGTATTTAAAACATTGTCGGAGGGAAATTGCTTTATGCAATCCGTGTAATCGAATTCAAGATCAAAAAAGTCCTTCCAAATACTTTTGAATTCATTAAGGCTTGAATTTTTTATAATAATTTCATTTTGGTCTTGAAATATTTCTATGTATTTGCCGTGTGCCACACCGTAATACGAGCCGTCTTCTCTTTTGTTGAAACGAAAACATTGACCACAATCAAATATATCTTTCAGAACAAAGTTTTTGGCGTTTTTTATTACCACAAGGTTGTCTTTGTTTTCGACTGTATATTTATTATTCATAACATAACTCCGTGATACACTTGATTATTATAGTAAATTCTGATATAATATAAAAAAACATAAAAGGAATGTAACATATGGAAGAAAGAATATATACGATTCCCGTAAATGAAGCTTTTGAATCGGATGACGGATGTCCTTTTTGCAGATTACATAAAAAGCTTGAGGACGACGAGCTTGATTTAATACTCGGTGCATCTATGATGGAGCCGGATATAAGAATTCAGACAAACAAGCTCGGCTTTTGCGGCAAACACAGCAATAAGATGTTCAATATGAAAAACAGGCTTGGTATGGCGCTTATGATCGAAAGCCATCTTGCGACAATAAGAAAGAATGTCGAAACAAAACCTTCGATTTTTGTAAAAGACGCCGGTGTTTCAACTTCAAAGTCTCTTGATGAGCTGTCCTGCAGCTGTTATGTTTGCGAAAGGGTAGACGGAAAGATAATTAAGATGGTAGAAACCGCTGTCCTTCTTTGGGAAAAAGATAAGAGTTTCAGAGAAAAGACGGAAAATCAGAAATATTTTTGTTTACCGCACTATTCGATGTTTTTGAAGACAGCATCAAATAAAATGTCTAAAAAAATCTATCCGGAATTTTTGAAGGCCGTAAATGAAATCGAAATGACATATTTTGACAAGCTTTCAGCAGATGTTTCTTGGTTCTGCAAAAAGTTCGATTACCGATACGACAGCGAACCTTGGGGAGACTCAAAAGATGCTGTGGAACGCACACTGTTATTTTTAAACGGATATGATAAATAAGCAAGCGGGGCATTATGCCCCGTTTTTATTTTTGAGCTTCGTTTTCTTCATCAAGCTTTGAAATTTCGTAACAAAGCGTCATCAAAGTATCGCCGAGATGGATATTTTCGATTTTTACATTATACTCATCAAGCGACAGCTCCATATTTGAAAAGTTCCAAAATCCTCGTATACCGCATTGTGCGAGTTTTTCAGCAACTTCTTTGCCCTTGTTCTTTGGCACGGTAAGAACTGCTATATCGGCTTTGTTTTCCGAGAGAAATTTTTCAATTTCGGAATAATCAAGCACCTTAAGTCCTGCGACATCATTTCCGATTACTTCGGGGCTTGTATCAAAAAGCCCGATAATCTTTACACCTCTTTTTTCAAAAAGAGGGTTGTTTGCAAGAGCCTTGCCGAGATTACCGATACCGACAATCACCGCAGAATAACCTTTGTCTGTTCCGAGAATTGTTGAAATTTTCCCGTAAAGATTAGTTACATTATAACCGTATCCCTGCTGTCCGAATCCTCCGAAACAGTTAAGATCCTGTCTGATCTGGGAGGCTGTAACATTCATCTTTTCGGAAAGTTCTTTTGATGAAATTCTTGTAATATCGTTTCTTATAAGTTCTCTCAAATATCGGAAATAGCGGGGAAGGCGTCTTATAACCGCATTTGAGATTGTTTTTGAATTTGTATCCTGATTCATTGTTATATTCCTGTCTTAAAATAATTAAAATTCACTGCTTGCATAAGCATTAAGAGAAAGATTGAAAAAATCTTTATCTTTTAATGAAATATATTCGTAATATCCCTGACAACCAATCATCACAGCGTTATCCCCGCAAAGGTTAAGCGGAGGGCAGTAAAACTTTGCACCGTGTTTTTTGCAAGTATCTTCAAGAGCATTTCTCAGATGGCTGTTTGCGGCAACCCCGCCGGCAAGCACGAGCTTTGTGCAGGCAAGATCCTCATTTTTGAAAAGAAGCTCTATTCTTGAAATAATTGCATTAACAACAGCTGCAGTGAAAGAAGCCGACATATCGTTTACATCAACCGGCTCTCCTTTTTGAGCGGCATTGTGAATGATATTGACAGCCGAAGTTTTAAGCCCGGAAAAAGAAAAATCATATGGGCAGTTTTTTACCTTTGTATCGGGAAAGGCAAAGGCTTTCGGATTTCCTGCTTTTGCTGCAGCATCCATTTTTGCACCGCCGGGATAGGGAAGACCTATCATTCTTGCGACTTTGTCAAAGCTCTCGCCTGCCGCATCATCTCTTGTTGATCCTATAACTTCAAAATCAGTATATGAATTGACCTTGACAAGTGAAGTATGACCGCCCGACACCACGAGAGAAATAAAAGGAGGTTCCAAAAGCTCGTTTCCGTCTTTGCCGTTGAAATGAGCATAGTTTGCGGCAATATGTCCTTTGATGTGATGAACGGGGATAAGCGGCTTTTTGCATCCATACGCAAGCGTTTTGGCAAAATTTACGCCAACAAGCAAAGCTCCGATAAGTCCGGGCTCGTTTGTAACAGCAATAGCATCAATGTCTGAAAGTGTGCAGTTTGCTTCAAAAAGCGCTTTTTCGGTAACCCATGAGATTGCCTCGGAATGTGCTCTTGATGCAATTTCGGGTACAACTCCACCGTAAAGAGCGTGAGTTTCTATTTGTGATGCGACGATGTTTGATAAAATGCGGCGACCGTCTTCAACAACGGCGGCACAGGTTTCGTCACACGAAGATTCAATAGCAAGTATTTTCATTTTACAGATCCGTAGCGGTATCAATATTTAAATCCATAAGTACCGCGTTTTCCTTTGGGTGTGAATAATAGTTTTTGCGGATTCCGACTTCATAAAATCCGAATTTTTTGTATAGCGATATTGCAACTATGTTTGATTGTCTTACTTCAAGCCTTAGTATAGAAATTCCGGTTTTTTTTGATAATTCTATAAGCTCAGATATAAGCTTTTTTGCAATACCCATGTTTCGGTAGTTATTCATTACCGCAACATTTGTAATATCTCCTTCTCCGAAGGAATAATACATTCCGATATATCCGACCGTTTTATCATCAACCGAAGCTGTCAAAACATGCGATGAATCGCAATTTATAAACTCTTTCAGACTCTTTTCCGACCAAGGGGTAGAAAAGCATTGAGTTTCGATCAGTGATAAATCATAAGCATCATCCGGAGCAGCTTTCTTTATTACTAAATTTTCCATTTTAAAGATTTGAAATAATTTCTTTTATGCCTTCGTATATTGTGTTTCTGCATTTTCTGTATGCATCAAGATTCTGACCGTAAGGATCTCCGACATTGCAAGGGAATGAAAAAATTTTATCCTTGTATTCAGGAAATGACAGAATCAGCGCCCGAGCGTGATTTTCTGTAATTCCGATTATTATGTCGTATTCTTCGAGCAATTTTGAATTTACCATAACAGAAGTGTGGTTTGTTTGAATGCCGATTTCGGAAAGTGCAAGTTTGGAGTTTTCTGAAACATTTTTTCCGTCTGTGCAAGAAAGACCCGCAGAATATGAAGTATATCCCGAAGGCGAAAAATCGTTAAATATCGCTTCTGCCATAGGACTTCTGCAAGTGTTGCCTGTACATACAAATAATACTTTTTTCATTTTAATAACCGAACTGTCCCGAAAGGCTGTCGTCGTTATCGATCCAGGATGATACCTCAATCACTCTGTAATCTGTGGCATTGTCACGAATAATTACTTTTTCAATACCTGCGTTGATGACCATTCTTTTACACATCATACAACTGCAAGTGTTAGGTACTACCTGTTGGGTCTGAGGATCAACACAAACCATATATAAAACAGATCCTATCATTTGTTCCCTTGATGCTGAAATGATTGCGTTTGCTTCAGAATGAACCGAGCGGCACATTTCATATCTTTCGCCTCTGGGAATATTTAGCTTGTCCCTCATACAGGAGCAAAGATCTGAGCAGTTTTTTCTTCCTCTTGGAGCGCCGTTATAGCCTGTTGAGATTATAACATCATTTTTAACGATAACAGCCCCGTATTTTTTTCTAAGACATGTGGCGCGGGATGCGACGGTTTGAGCGATATCAAGATAATAGTTTTCTTTGCTTATTCTGTCCATTTAAAGAAATCCTCCGAATTGATATTGGGTTATTTATCAGTTTGCTGAAGGTAAAGAAGGCTTTATGTATGTCGAAAAGGGTTCGCCCGTATATGACATCATAAAGTAAGGTACGGAATATATTCCGACAACATTATATCCAATTACAGAAGTTTTTGAGCCGTTGAAGGAATAAAGTGTATAAGTATTGTGAATATTGCTTGTGTCGGAAACGGCAAGATAATATGCATACGAGGCATCATTCATTATATAGCATTTCGAAGAGTGTACCATATCACCGATTTTTGACGGTTTTCCGTTTTTAATGCTGTGAAGTGAACCTTCGGAAAAGTATATTGCATCGCTTCCGTCTGAAGATGCTATAAACGGTTCCGGGTCTACCGCAAGTTTTGTCCAGTCAGCTCCGTTATATTTAAAAGGAATTCTGTAATAATTTCCATCTGTATCGCTGTAAAAAATATACTTACCGTTTTCAGAAATTGCTTTTAATGTATATCCTTCAAAATTTTCAGAAACAAGCTGAGATTGACCTGTTGATATTTTGGTTGTATAAAGCGAATTCTCGTATATGTAGGCGGCAAGAGTACCGTTTGTGCAGTAATTTGCAAATCTTCCGGAAACCAGATCTTCCTTCACGCCGTCCTTGCGGCAAACCATAAACATACTTGATCCGTCGATGTCTTCCGATACATAATAGTAGGGAAGAAGGTTAGTGTTTTCGCAGTAGCTTACTGTATGAACCGAGGATAAGATCAGATCTGTGGTATCGTGAGTTGTCGATTGTTCGATTATAGAAATGCCAAGACCGCTTCCTGTTTTTGCGGCAATAACACAAGGCTCAGCACCTACTTCTTTGACAAAAGTAATATTTCCGGTTTCGATTATAAAGCTTCTTGAATCTTTTGAAACGATAATTCGGTCGGCACAAAGTTTGTCGAGCGTTACTTTCTCTCTGTCGTTAACAGAAGATTCTACATAAAATTCCGATTTGTCGTTTGCGCTTGTTTTGATATATGAATAGTATTTGCCTTTATTATCAATTGAAACAGGTTCTGCATTTTTAACGCCAAGCAGTTCCGAAACGCTTTCTTTAACCGAATATCTTAAAAGTTTTGTATTCTGTCCGTCTTCGGATTTGTATATCATATATCTGCCGTTGGGGGAAACACGGAAATTATCGTAATAACCTGTGTTTTTATACTCTGTTATTCGAATGGACTTTTTTGTTTGTGAATTGTATAAGTACAAACGGGATGAGTTCTGATAACTGCCGAGGTTTTCGCTTACAAGATAATAAATATACTTGCAGTTACCGCCCTGTTTAAAGATGATATCCGAGCCATATTGTGCCTCGACGACAGTTTCGATCTTTTTGCCGTTTGAGCTGATCTTCAAAAGCGAAGTTGATTCCGCAATAGACTCCGTATTGCGCCTTCCTTTAAATACCGCATATGCTGTATTTTCGTTTTTCGAATATGCAAAATCAGTTATTTGACCGGTGCCGATAAGAGCGGATGAGCGGCCGCTGCGGTAATAAGCACTTCCGTCGGAAGTTGTGTAAAATATAGGAGCGCTTGATATCTTTTCAAAATCAAAAATAAGAGATTCGTTGTTTTTGATTATGTTTGATATAAGGGAAACTGCCGAAATAATAAGTATGAGAACGAGTGCTGCTGCAATACTTAAGCGTGTAAGTGCAGTTTTGATCTGTTTATTTCTGACTTGTTGGCGTCTTTGCCTTTGAATTTCTCTTTCAACGAGATGAGGGTTGCGGCTCTGGCAGTAAGGACAGACGCCGTCTGTGGAAAGTGGTGCAAAAGCTGTATGACAAACGCCGCATGAATACAGATAAGGTTTTTTCTCTTGTAACATACGCACAATACTCCTATGATAAATATATATTCAATATATTGTATCTCATTTTACTTGCTTTGTCAATATTCGACGACAAATATAATAATAAAGCGCCATCTTTTAAAGAAGGCGCTTTTAAAATTATTTCATAAGATCTTCAACATAAATAACTTTAGGTCCGTTATCTTCTGTCTTTGAGGGAGTTGCAGGAGCAGTTTCCTTTACAGGAGCTGTTCTGCCGTCGCGAACATCAAAGAATTTGGATGCTACCTGAGGGAAGAGAGCGTAGCTGAGTACATCTTCTTCAGACTTTGCGATATCCTTTGTCTCTTCACGATATTTTTCAAGTTCGGGAGCGATGTTGTCAGCAGGACGGCAAGTGATTACTTCATCATCGCCGATAGCTTTCTTTCTTACTTCTTCATTAACAGGAGCGGGAAGCTGACCGTATTCGCCTCTCAAAAGACCTTTTGATTCTTTTGTTACCATCTTGTATCTTTCACCGGAAAGCACATTCAAAACAGCCTGTGTTCCGACGATCTGGCTTGTGGGAGTAACAAGGGGCGGGAAGCCGAAATCTTCTCTGACGCGGGGGATTTCAGCAAGTACATCATAGTACTTATCTTCGGCATTTGCCTGCTTGAGCTGAGAAATGAGGTTAGAAAGCATTCCGCCGGGAACCTGGTAAAGAAGTGTGTTTGTATCAACATTCAAAACCTTGGGGTCAAGAGAACCCTGTTCCTTGAGCTTGTTTGCTACTGTACGGAAATGAGAAGCAGCCTCGGAAAGCTTTGTAAGGTCAAGACCTGTATCTCTGTCTGTACCTTTAAGTGTTGCAACAAGAGCTTCTGTTGCGGGCTGCGCAGTACCGTTTGCAAGAGGGGAAAGTGCGCAGTCAACAATGTCAACACCTGCCTGTGCCGCCATAAGGTTTACCATATCGCCGGTACCGGTTGTGTTGTGAGTATGGAGATGAATCGGAACCTTAACATTTTCCTTGAGCTTCTTAACGAGAGAATATGCATCATAAGGAAGAAGAAGATTTGCCATATCCTTGATACAGATAACATCCGCGCCCATTTCTTCGAGCTGTTTGGAAAGTTTAACGAAATATTCTTCGTTGTGAACGGGGGATACTGTGTAGCTTATTGCAGCTTCGCAGATACCGTCGAACTTTTTACAGCTTTCCATAGCCATACGCATATTTCTTGTATCGTTGAGAGCATCAAATATTCTGATAACTTCGATACCGTTGCCGATAGATTTTTCAACAAATTTTTCAACAACATCATCTGAATAGTGCTTGTAACCGAGAATGTTCTGACCGCGCAAAAGCATCTGAAGCTTTGTTTTAGGCATAGCTTTCTTAAGCTTGCGGAGTCTTTCCCAAGGATCTTCGTCAAGAAAACGCATACAAGAGTCGAATGTAGCGCCGCCCCAACATTCCAAAGACCAGTAACCCATGTTGTCAAGAAGTTCACAGGCGGGAAGCATATCCTCGACACGCATTCTTGTAGCCGCCTGAGACTGATGAGCGTCACGAAGAATCGTATCTGTAATTTTAAGTGGATTCTTAGCCATAGTATTTTAACTCTTTCTCCGGCAAAATTCGGTTTCGCAAAGGCGTTTGCCGGAAACGCCTTTGCTGTCCGTAATTATAATGTTTTATTAACCAAAGAACGACATAAGAACGCCTGCGGCAATCGCAGAACCGATAACGCCTGCAACATTCGGGCCCATAGCGTGCATAAGAAGGAAGTTCTTCGGGTTTTCTTTCTGTCCGACCATCTGGGACACACGGGAAGCCATAGGTACGGCAGAAACTCCTGCAGAACCGATGAGAGGATTGATCTTGTTCTTGAGGAACAAGTTCATAAACTTGGCAAGAAGTACACCGCCTGCAGTACCAAGACCAAAAGCGACAATACCCATTCCGATAATGAGGAGAGTTTCGACTTTGAGGAATGTTTCTGCAGTAGCAGTAGCGCCGACTGTTATACCAAGGAAGATTGTAACGATATTGATAAGTTCGTTCTGAACAGTCTTTGAAAGTCTTTCTGTAACACCTGATTCTCTGAAGAGGTTACCGAGCATAAGAGAGCCTACAAGAGGACCTGCAGAAGGAACAAGGAGAGAAACGAAAACTGTTACAACGATCGGGAAAATGATTTTTTCCTTCTTGGAAACAGGTCTTAATGCCTTCATTTCGATCATTCTTTCCTTCTTTGTTGTAAGAAGTTTCATAATCGGAGGCTGGATAACGGGAACGAGCGCCATATAAGAATATGCCGCAACCGCGATCGGACCGAGAAGGTGAGGGGCAAGACGAGTTGTAACATAAATTGCTGTAGGACCGTCAGCACCGCCGATAATACCGATAGAACCTGCTTCTGCGGGTGTAAATCCGAGAGAGGTAGCTGCAATATATGTTGCAAAAATGCCAAACTGTGCCGCAGCGCCGAGAAGGAGGCTCTTGGGGTTTGCGATAAGGGGACCGAAGTCTGTCATCGCACCGACTCCGAAGAATATAAGACAAGGATAAATACCAAGCTTAACGCCGAGATAGAGATAGTCGAGAAGGCCGGGTGTTACGCCTTCTGTAGAACCGAAAAGATTCCAGTGTACATGTCCGCCTGCAAAAAGCTCTTCGTGGAACATTTCTGCTCCGGGAAGATTGGTAAGAAGCATACCGAAAGCGATCGGAAGAAGAAGAAGGGGTTCGTAGCCTCTGCCGATGGCAAGGTAAAGAAGAACACATGCTATGAGGATCATAACAAGCTTCAGGGGATTTTCAACAAAGCCGTTCTTGCAGAAAAGAGCAGTTTGATTTATAAGGTTTGAGAACGCATCTTTTGCACCAGTTTCAACAGGAGCGAGTATGTCTTCAAAAACTGTGATTTCGGGAGTTATTGTGAGATTTTCGCTTATGATTGCATCATTAGAGTTGTATGCGAAATATTGTATTTCAACATTAACTTTCGGAGCTTTGTCTGTGAGAACGGAGCTCTGATCAAGCAAAAATTCACATCCGTACTTCTGTCCGGCTTCCAAAGATCTTGCATAGAAATTCTGTGAAAGTGCAGAAAGTGTTTCGTGGCTGAGTGCCATATTTTCCGATTCATCAATTATTATGTTCGGATAAACAATGTAAGTTTCGTTTGTTGTGTTAGCAAACGACATAGTAATCTTGTTTGTTTTTGGGTCGTAATTTGCTTCTTTTACGACAATGGGTGTTTCTTTTACGATAGTTTCTGTGGTTTCGGGAACTGCTGTTTCATCTGCGAAGCAGTTTATACCGATCGCTGCAATGAAAAGAACAACTATCGCAAAGAGGCAAAAAATTCTCTTTTTCATATGAATAATTCCTTTCCTTCAGGGAATAAAATATTAGCCGATGGAGAAAAGGAAAGCACCGGATTCAACGGTTGCGCCCTGGTTAACTGCAACTGCTGTAACTGTACCGTCGCAGGGTACCATAATTTCGTTTTCCATCTTCATCGCTTCGAGGATAAGAGCTACCTGACCAGCCTTGACAACATCGCCCACTTTGATGTTTACAGAAAGGATGTTTCCGGGCATGGGAGCGTTAACCTTTTCGCCGCCTGCGGGAGCTGTAACTGTCTTTTCTTCTGCCGCGGGTGCAGCAGGTGCGGATGCCTTGATTTCGGAAGCGTCTACTTCTTCGATGGATACTTCGTAAAATGTTCCGTTAACATTGATTTTGTACTGTTTCATTTTGTTCACCTTTCCTTTGATAAATTAAAGTTTCTTTATAGAGTGGATGCGGATACCGGAAATATCTTTACCGGTATATTCTGCGATTGCGGCAGCGATTGCGGCTACAAGCTCAGGTCTTGAGGGAATCGCTTCTGTTTTTGTACTGTTTTGCTTGGGAATCTGAGATTCCGGTATTTTGGCGCTTGCGGGAGCTTTTTCAATTTTGCTGACTACAAAGCTCATACATTTGCAAACAAAAATTATACAAATAAGGCCAAAGAATACTACGCCGAGACCCATCAGAACAACTAATCCTGAATTCATTATTTTACCTCCGTTAAAATAATATACTATATCTTGAACCGGATGACATACTGCTTGTCCAAAGGGTAAGTGTATCATCAAATCCAAATTTCAGACATTTTACATTATATACCAAAAAGCGCAAAAAGGCAATAGAATTTTCGATAATTGTCAAAAATTTCTCAAATTCGTATATTTTTATAAAATACTGGCTTGTTAAGGTTTGTTTTTTTGCATAAATGCTGAATTTATATCTTAAAGATGTTTAGTGTTTTGTTCGATTGACAAGCAAATTTTTTACTTGTATAATTAATATATACTTTTTATGATTTATAATAAAATTTTTATGAGGTTACTATGTCTGAATTTTTATCTTCAATTCACCCGGTTGCAGTATGTTTTATAGTTTGTTTTGCTAAGATCATCGAGATTTCAATACAATCTTTGAAAACTTGTATGATGGTCAAAGGGCAAAGACTTAACGCCGCTATTTTAGGATTTATCGAATGTATGATATGGGGACTTGCAATATCTACGATAATCGGAACTTTGGGCGATAATATGTTTTTGCTGTTATTCTATTGTGTCGGATATGCCACAGGTCTTTTTCTTGGTTCTACTATCGAAGGAAAACTTGCTCTGGGTACATCAAACCTGCAGTTGATCGCAAATGATGAAAACACAAAAATCATAACCGAATACCTTAAATCAAACGGGAAGGGATATACAGTGTTTGAAGGGCACGGATCCATTGATAAAATGAATATGATATTTATCGTTCTCGCAAGAAAAGAATTATCGGTACATCTCAAAAACATCAGAAAGCTTTCCGGAAACAAGGTTTTTGTTGTGGCTTCGGATGTAAGCAAATATGCAGGCGGTTACGGAATGCTGAAATAATACAATTTTTAGTTTTGCAAAAAATACAGGTTTTTCCTGTATTTTTTTGCTTTTATGCATTATTTTATGCATAAAAATCAGAAAAACACTTGTAAAATCAGAATAGAAATGGTAAAATATTTATATATTGATCGGTGTTGTAAGGTGGATTATGAATTTTTTTCTCTACATAAATAATAGGAAAGATAAAAACTTTTCCGTTGCGGAAAAAGCTGCTGAATTTCTGATTAATAAAGGCGCGGATTTTTATATTGAAAGCGGTATGAAAGATGCTGTTTCCGATACAAAAATTTTATCCCAGGCACATTTCTTGAGCTTGAATGAATGTGTTAAATCATCGGATGCCGCAATTGTCATCGGCGGTGACGGAACTATACTGAAAGCATCAAAAATTTTATACGGAACCGGGATTCCTATTGTCGGTATAAATCTTGGAAAGGTTGGATATATGTCCGAACTTGAAAAGGATGAAATATCTCATCTGGAAGCTTTGTTTGAATCAAATGAAAAAAATATATGCATAGACGAGAGAATGATGCTTTCTTGTAAAGTTATACGAGGCGACAGGGAAGCATATAAAAATGTATGTCTTAATGAAGCTGTTATCGGCAAGGGCGATATAGCAAGAATGGTAGACATTGAGCTATCTCTTGACGGCGAATTTATCGCAAAGTATCAATGTGACGGCATAATTACATCTACTCCGACAGGCTCAACAGCATATTCAATGTCCGCGGGCGGTGCTATTATTGACCCGAAGATAGAATGCATAAGCGTAGTTCCGCTATGTCCTTACCTTTGCATAAATTCAAGCCCGATAGTTTTTTCAAAAGAATCTGTTATTGAAATAAGATATAAAGAACAAAGAGGAAACACAGCCTACATAAGTGTAGACGGCGAAGAAGGGTTCAGACTTGCGGATGGAGACACTATTGTGATCTCAAAAGCCGAGCATAACACAAAACTTTTACGATTTAAAAAGACCGGTTTTTATAAACTTTTAAATACAAAGCTTACAAACAGAATTTCCGAACTTGCTGATAAAAACTAAAACGGAGGATAATAACAGTATGCCTAAATCTGAAAGACATAATAAAATTATCGAGCTTATAAACAGTTATTCCATTGAAACGCAGGAAGATCTTACAGAGCATCTTAAAAAAAGCGGATTCGAAGTGACTCAGGCAACTGTATCAAGAGATATCAAGGCACTAAAACTTGTTAAAGTAGCATCTGCTGATGAATCGGGAACAAGAATCGGGTATAAGTATGCCCAAAACAGCAGAAATGATGCGGGAGCACCTTTGAATGAAAAATTTGCAAATCTTTTAAAGGATGTTATCGTAAGCTCGGATCATGCGGGCAACCTTGCTGTTTTCAAAACATACTCAGGTATGGCAAATGCGGCGGCAGCAGCGATTGATGCTATGCATAATTCGAGTATAGTAGGATCGGTTGCCGGTGATGATACTGTTCTTTGCGTCCTTCGTACAGAAGAAAAAGCGGCAGAGTTTTCCGAGCTTATCGGCAAAACCATTTCTGAATGACAGCGGAGGGAAAAGCTGATGCTTTCATCTGTACATATAGAAAATATCGCATTAATAAAATCGCTTGATATAAATTTTGCCGGCGGATTTACAGCATTTACCGGAGAAACGGGTGCCGGCAAAAGTATTGTTATAGATTCGATAGGAATGGCAGTCGGCGCAAAGGTCTCAAAAGATATAATAAGAGCAGGCGAATCCGAGGCAAGAGTTGAAGCACTTTTTTCGGATGTGACATCAAGTGTACTTGATAAATGTAAAAATCTCGGCATTTTTGCCGACGAAGACGGGTGTTTTTTTGTAACCCGAACATTAAATCTCGAAGGCAAAAGTGTTATAACAGTAAACGGTAAAAGAATTCCTCTGTCTTTGTTAAGAGAATTTGCACCGCTTTTAATAAATATACACGGTCAGCACGACAATGCAGATCTTATACGCCCCGAAAAGCATCTTGAAATTCTTGACGCTTTCGCTGACAATAAAACCGAAAGAAACAATTATTCAAATAAATATTTACAGTACTGCGATATTAAAAGCCGAATATCTGCACTTACCGTCGGGGAAATGGAGAAAAAACGCCAGATCGATATCTTAAAATTTCAGATCGACGAAATCAAAAGTGCTAAATTAAAGGACGGGGAAGAGGAAACTCTCAAAGCTGAAAAAAACAAATTGCGATACGGCGAAAAAATCAATAAACACGCAATGACTTGTTATACCAGCCTTTATGATAGTGAGAACTCAAGAACTGCGGTTGAGTGTGTTGAAAAAGCAATATCTTCGATGAATTCTCTTGAGGGAATTATCGAAGGGGCAGATAATCTTTCGCAAAGACTTGAAAATATAAAATACGAACTTATTGATATTGCACAGACAGCAATTGAGTTTTGTGATGAATCGGCACAAGATCCGACAGAAGCACTCGACAGAGTTGAGTCAAGGCTTGATAAGATCAAAAAGCTTTGTTCAAGATACGGTGCAGATATTAAAACAGTACTTGAATATTGTCAAGATTGTGAAAATAAACTTTCGGATATAGAATCTTCCGAAGAAAAAATCAAGGAACTTGAAAAAGAAAAAACAAAAATAGAAAATGAACTTCAAACGCTTTCGGATGCACTGACGAATACGAGAAAAAATGCAGCGGCAAAGCTTTCTGATAATATCGAAGAAATACTTTTCTATCTTGATATGAAAGCGGCAAAATTCAAAACAGAGTTTTTCGCTTCTGATGACTTTACTCCTTCGGGTAAAGAAAAAACTGAGTTTTTCATTAAGACAAATAACGGCGAAGGCTTTCATCCTCTTGCAAAGACCGCTTCGGGCGGAGAAATTTCAAGAGTTATGCTTGCGATAAAGAGCGCGCTTGCTGAAAAGGACGGTGCTGATACATTGATCTTTGATGAAATAGATACGGGAATTTCCGGAAGTACATCAAGAAAGATCGGAGTAAAGCTTAAGGAACTGGCAACTAAAAAGCAAGTTCTTTGCGTTACTCATTCAGCACAGGTTTCATCGCTTTCAGATACTCATTGCAAAATATCAAAATCTGTTCGGGACGAAAGAACTGAAACTGATGTTAATATTTTGAATTATGATGAAAGAGTAAAAGAAATTGCCCGCATTATATCGGGTATGGACATTTCCGAAGCTTCTATTATTTCTGCAAAAGAACTTATAGACGGCGACGACTGATTATTTCATATGCAAGAAAGGGATATTATGGATCCGATCAAATCACTTTCAAAAAATGTTGATGATATCGAACTGTATATAGAAATATTTGCGTCTGATGAATTGAAGGCCTCTTTCATTGAAGATTTTGAAGACGGGGCTTTCAAAAGACCTGTAAATAATGTTTTTGTTATGCTTCACGGAAACGGGGAAGACGGACGGATTTTTTCAGAGAACATAAAGCCGTTTTGCAACGGCCATTATGTCATAACAGTTGACAGCCGGGGTCACGGAAAGTCCACCCGCGGCGAACAAAAACTCACGATTGACCTTATGGCTGAGGATCTTTCAAAGCTTTGTGACGAACTTAATATCGGCAAATTTAAGCTGCTCGGCTTTTCCGACGGGGGAAATATTGCTCTTACATATGCGGTAAGACATCCTGAAAGATTATCTGCTCTTGTTGTTGCAGGAGCTAATATCAATCCAAAAGGTGTAAAAGGTTTTTGCAGATCAGCTATGCTAATAAAATATGCTTTTGCAAAGATTTTCTATAAGAACAATCCTGACAAAAGATTTAAATTTGAGCTTCTTGATCTTATGGTCAATTATCCTCATATTGCGCCGAGACTTTTGAAGAACATAATATGTCCTGTGCTTGTTCTTGACGCACAGCACGATGTGATAAGACCTCTGCATACAAATCTTATTGCAAAAACAATACCTAACAGCAAACAGGTAAGGGTAAAAAAAGCTCACCATAACATTTTTGCCGATCAGACAGAATATGTAAATGAACTGATATATGATTTTATAACTAAAGGAGATACAAATGGTTGAAATCAAAAGCAAGCTGCAAACAGCATTAGATAATTTTTTTGAAGCAGCAAAACTTGAAAAAGGTGACATCCTTGTCGTGGGATGCTCAACAAGCGAGGTGTTAGGCGAAAAAATTGGTTCAAGCGGAAGCCTTGAGTGTGCAAAAGTGATTTTCGATTGCTTGCAGGCAAAATGCAGTCAATCCGGAGTTTTTCTTGCCGCTCAGTGCTGTGAGCATTTAAACAGAGCGATAGTTATAGAAAAAGAAGCGTATTTATATCACAGACTTGATTCAAGAGTAAATGCTGTTCCTCAGATACACGCAGGCGGATCTTTTGCAACAACCGTTTATCAGGGTTTTAAAAATCCTGTGGTTGTGGAGCACATAAAAGCCGATGCCGGTATAGATATCGGCGACACTTTTATCGGAATGCATTTAAAGGAAGTTGCAGTGCCGGTACGGGTAGGAGTTACGACTGTAGGTGAAGCACATCTTACTTGTGCAAGAACAAGATATAAATATATCGGCGGCGAAAGAGCTGTTTACGACGCAAAATTAAACTGAAAAGAGGTATAATAATGCAGATAACTTATAACGAAAACCGAAAAACCTTTAAGATTGATACTGAAAACTCATCCTATGTTATGATAGTAAGAAAAGGCGGCCATCTGCAGCATATGTATTATGGCGCATATGTCGGTGATGACGACCTTGAATATATGTTTTCCGATGTTATAAACGAATCCTTTACTCCCTGGCCGCCATGTGCCGAAGACTCACACTTTGCTCTCGACACTCAGCCCCAGGAATATCCTTGCAACGGTACGGGTGATTACAGAATTTCTGCCTTTTCTCTTGAAATGCCCTGCGGCAATTCTGCAACTTCATTGAAATATGTTTCTCATGAGATTTTTTCAGGAAAGAAGAAGCTTTCCGGTCTTCCCGCAACATATGTCGAAGACGAGGCGGATGCTGTAACTCTTGAAATTAAAATGAGGGATGAACTTGCTTGTGCTGATGTCATACTTTCATATTCGGTAATTAAAGGTTATGATGCAATTATGCGCCATACCCGTGTTTTGAATTCGGGAAAGGCTCCTTTCTTTATTGAAAAGGCATACAGTTGCTGTGTTGACTTTAACGAAAAGGATTATGATATTATTCATTTCTACGGCACATGGGCTGCAGAAAGACAGATGGAAAGAAAACCGGTAATTCAGGGTATAAGTGAAATTGCAAGCAAAAGAGGTTCGTCAAGCCATAATCACAATCCCTTTATTGTTCTTTGCGATCATATGGCAACTGAAGATTTCGGTTCTGTGTACGGGTTTGCTCTTTGCTACAGCGGTAATTTTTCAGCAAAAGTTGAAGTTGATACTTTTGACCAGACAAGAGTCATTATGGGTATAAACCCCGAAGACTTCAAATGGAAGCTTTCCCCCGGAGAAGAATTTACTTCTCCTGAGGCTATTATGGTATATTCTTCGAACGGTATCGGCGGTATGTCAAGACAGTACCATAAAATTATCCGTAAACACATTTGCAGAGGTAAATACCGCGATATCAGAAGGCCTATCCTTATAAACAATTGGGAAGCTACATATTTTGAGTTCACAACAGAAAAGCTTTATGCTATTGCAGATGCAGCAGCTCCCTTGGGAATTGAAATGCTGGTTCTTGACGACGGTTGGTTTGCCACAAGAAATGATGACAAAACTTCCATCGGCGACTGGATCGTTAATGAAAATAAGCTTCAGGGCGGTTTAAAAGCATTATCCGATAAGCTTACATCTTTAAATATGAAACTGGGTTTGTGGTTTGAGCCTGAGATTGTATCGTTTGACAGCGATCTTTACAGAGCACATCCGGATTGGGT
Source organism: Oscillospiraceae bacterium (assembly GCA_015064485.1). Classification (GTDB taxonomy): domain Bacteria; phylum Bacillota; class Clostridia; order Oscillospirales; family CAG-382; genus UMGS1052. The sequence continues at coordinate 39,011 of SVSD01000007.1, forward strand.
TCTCCATGTTGAGGGCAGAGACAGATCCATCGGACGATATACAGCCGTACTTGATTTATCAAGAAAAGAAGTAGAGGATTATGTATTTGAAGCAGTTTCCAAGATCCTCCGCTCAGCCGATATTTCTTATGTAAAATGGGATTTCAACAGAAATCTTACAGAAGTTGGTTCAAAAGCTTTGCCTTGTGATCAGCAAAAAGAAGTATTTCACCGCTATGTCCTCGGTGTTTACAGCCTCGCAGAAAGACTTACAAGCACATTCCCCGATATCCTTTTCGAAGGATGTTCCGGCGGCGGCGGACGCTTTGACTGCGGAATGTTCTACTATTTTCCGCAGATATGGACAAGTGATGATACAGATGCGTTTGAACGCTGTAAGATTCAGTACGGATCGTCTGTAGGTTATCCTGCAAGCGTAATGTCGGCACATGTTTCTGCATCTCCTAACCATCAAACCTTCAGAGAAATGCCTTTTAAAACAAGAGGAGATGTGGCAACCTCGGGTGCCTTCGGATATGAGCTTGATTTGAGCATCATTTCAGAAGAAGAAAAGGAAATGGTAAAAGCCCAGGTTGAAAGATATAAGGAGCTTTACGATACAATTGTAAATGGTGATAATTACAGACTTATTGATCCTTTTACAAATAACCGTTGGTGCGCTTGGGAATATGTTTCCGAAGATAAATCTCAAGCTGTTTTAACTTATGTTGTTACAAGATTTAAAGTTAAAGGCAGATATCATATTAAACTTAAAGGTCTTGACCCTGATGCGACATACCGTGAAAAAGTAAGCGGAAGATGCTATAAAGGCAATACTCTTATGAATGTAGGTATTAACCTTGGAAACGACCTCCACGAGGCACATTCTGATATTGTTGTTTTCGATAAAGTATAACGATATCCGATAGTAAAAAAGTATGGGCAATAACAAAGATAGTGTTTCTTTGTTATTGCCCTTTTTAGTGTATAAAACAGGGGTAAATTTGTATAATAATCTTGAATTTTTTATACTGTTGTGATATAATATTTTTATAAAGCATTATGCTGTTTTGATGCATAATATATGCAATTTAGAGGAGGAATATATATGACAGGTCCTGTTATTACTATAAGCCGACAGTATGGAAGCGGCGGCCGTTTTATCGGAAGAAAACTTGCTGAAAAATTGGGAATACCTTTTTACGACAACGAACTTATATCTTTGGCTGCCAAAGAAAGTGGTTTTGCAGAAAGTCTTTTCGAAAACGCAGAAAAGAACACCACATATAGCCTTCTTTATTCATTATCGATGTTCGGAACAAGCACAGGCGGAATGTACGGTCTTTCTTTGAGCGATAAGGTTTTTTTGATACAGTCCGATATTATTAAAAGCGTTGCGGAAAAAGGACCGTGTGTAATTGTCGGAAGATGTGCCGACTATGTTTTAAGAGAGAACGATAATGTGTTGCATTTCTTTATGTATTCAGATATTGAAAACAGAATAAACCGTGCCATAAAATATTACGGTCTTGATGAAAAGAAAGCTAAAGAAGCTATCGAAAAGACCGATAAAAAGAGAGCTGCTTACTATAATTATTACACCGGTGAGCGCTGGGGAGAAATCAGAAACTATCATATGTCCCTGAACACAGATTCTATCGGAGTTGATAACTGTGTTGAAGTTCTCGCAAAATATGTTGATGCGTTTAAGTCATCTGATAAGCAGTAAATAAAATTTTGGCGGATACTTTGAAAGTATCCGCCGTAAGCATTAGTATTTAAAATTATCGATCATTTCAAAAATTTCATCGATATCGTCTGTTATAAGAAGTCTGTTCATAGCAGCTTCGCTGATAAACCCGGCTTTTACAGCAGACGAAAGGTTTTCGAGCATACAGTCGTAATAACCGTTTACATTAAATATTACGATCGGCTTTTTGTGACGCTCAAGGCTTTGCAAAGTGAATATTTCGAAGAATTCATCAAATGTACCTATCCCGCCGGGAGCAACGATAAATGCGTCTGACTTATCTTCCATAGTTTGCTTTCTTTCACGCATATCCTTTGTGAAAATAGTTTCTGTGCATTTGTCAAAACGCACACCGTCAACATCAAAGAAGCGGGGGACAACTCCGATAATTGTACCGTTTTCGGAAAAAGCTCCTCGTGCGCAAGCGCCCATTACGCCGCCGGCGCCTGAACCGAAGACGAGAGTAATGTTTCTCTTTGCAAGTTCAGCTCCGAGTAAATAGCATTTGTCAATATATATATGATCGATTTTATTGCTTGCTGCTCCGTATACACATATATTCATACCATACCTCCGTTAAAATTGTTTAATAATATTATATACAAATCGAATAAAAATTGCGTTAAAAATTTTTAACGAAAAACTCCCCTAAAAAAGGGGAGTTCAACAGCTTCATATCATTAGATATCAGAACATACTCTAAAAGCAGATATACTGCCCGAAAAACTGCGGCAATCGCCGAAAATCTATCGGTGGAAATTTGTCGAAAACAACTCCCTGTCAGTGTATGCAAACACCCAAGAGTTATGATTTTACTGCTGTTCAGCCTTCATAGCTGCGAAGCATTCGCTGCAGTATACAGGTCTGTCGTTGCTGGGTTCGAAAGGAACCTTAGCTTCGTTTCCGCAGTTTGCGCAAGTTGTGGTGAAGAGTTCTCTGGGAGCTCTGCCGGCATTCTTCTTAGCAAGACGGCAAGGCTTACACTTCTTGGGTTCATTCTGGAAACCCTGCTGTTCGTAAAATTCCTGCTCGCCTGCAGTAAAGATAAATTCCTGACCGCATTCCTTGCAAACTAATGTCTTGTTCTCGTACATGATTTTCCCTCGCTTTGGAATAAATATTATTTGTCCCGGGCGGAATCGCACCGCCGCTTGCGCCACACTAAGTGCAAGACATAGTGAAGATCAGCTTTATTTTGCCGATCTTAATTTAGTTCTGATTCTGAAAAGTGCATTATCGTATGACTTTTTGGAAATCTCAAGCATATCACAAATTTCGTTTGGTGTATATCCTTTAATATATAAATCAAAAATTCTTTTTTCAGATGATGAAAGAATTTTATCGGCAAGTGATATCAATTCATAAACTTGAGTTTTAAGAATTATATCATCCTCAACGCACTCGGTTGAAACCGCAATTTTTTCAAGCTCGGTATCGTTGAAAGCGGAAAGGGGAAGGGAAGAAATCCCGGATTTGATATTTTTTTCAACCCAGTTTATCATTCTGCGTTTGGCGCAAACGGTAAAATATGTTGAAAAAGATGCACCTTTCACTTCATCATAAGTAAGAGCCGCTTTATATAAAGCGATATATCCTTCCTGAATCAAATCTTCTCTTTCTGAATCCGAAAGACCGAAAGAGTATGCAATAGAAATTAATTTATCTCTGAAAAGATTTGCAAGAATGAGAAAATTATCGGTTTTGCCGTGTTTTATGCCGGAAACAAGTTCGGCTGGATTTTCATTTGAATTTGTGTTTTCAAAAGGTGTCATAGAGCTCCGATAATTTCAAAAATAAATAGTGATATAAGATTATTATAACATTTAAAATTAACTTGTCAAGTTATTTTTAATAAAAAATTAATAAAATAGTGCAATTTTTTCTTCGAAACGCACAATTTATATTTGAAACTTATCGTTAAATTGTGCATTTTGTCGATAATTCACATAAAAATGAGCAAAGGAGAAATGCAATGATAAACATTGAAAAAGTCTTGGATTTGTTGGAAAAAAACAACTATTATGCAGTAAAATTGTTTGTCAACGAGATGTATCCTGCGGATATTGCGCTTCTTATTGATGAACTTGATACAAAAAATTCTGTTGTTGTTTTCCGGCTTTTACAAAAAGATCTTGCTGCAGATGCATTTGCCTATTTTGATAATGATAAACAGATTGCTTTGATCGAAGCTATCAATGACTCTGAACTTTATGATGTGTTTTCACATATGTTTCTTGATGATACGGTTGACATCATCGAAGAAATGCCTGCAAGTGTTGTAAGAAGAATTCTTAATAACACAAGTCCCGATAAGAGAAAAAAGATTAACGAAATCCTTCGTTATCCCGAATCGAGCGTCGGCAGTATTATGACTGTCGAATATGTAAGCTTTAAAAAGGATATAACGGTTGCAGAAGCTATTGCAAAGTTGAGAAAAGAGGGCACATCTAAAGAAACTCTTTACACTTGTTATGTTACTGAAAACAGAAAACTTCTCGGTTATATTGATGTAAATGTATTGCTTACATCTGCCGACGATACAAAAATCGAAGATATTATGGAAACAAATGTGGTTTCCATACCTACGACCGAAGATAAAGAAGAAGCAACAAGACAGATCAACAAATATGACCTTATTGCTCTTCCGGTTGTTGACCACGAAGACAGACTTGTCGGTATTGTAACCGTTGACGACGCTATTGATGTCCTTCAAAGCGAGGTTACTGAGGACATTTCCCGTATGGCGGCGATGGAACCTATTGAGGATTCTTATTTTAAAACTCCCGTTTTTGTACATGCAAAAAAGAGAATTTTATGGCTGATATTCCTTATGTTTTCGGCAACTGTAACAGGTGTAATTCTTCAGCATTTTGAAGACGCGATCAGTGTTTTGCCTGTTCTTGTCGGTTCTATTCCGATGCTTATGGGAACGGGTGGAAACAGCGGTTCTCAGTCTGCAACGATCATTACCCGAGGTATTGCGCTCGGTGAGGTTTCGTTTAAAGATATATTTAAAGTTATCTTTAAAGAATTCAGAGTTTCGATTATTGTAAGCTTTGCACTTTCTTTGATTAATATTATAAGAATTCTTGCGATGTATAAGATAGGTATACTTGGAGATATCGGCGGTCACAGCGTATTTATCATTGCGGCTGTAATTTCACTTGCTCTTTTACTCGTTATCATTATTGCAAAATTTATCGGATGTACTTTGCCGCTTCTTGCAGACAAGGTGGGGCTTGATCCCGCACTTATGGCATCTCCCATTATTTCAACGATCGTTGATGCGTGTGCGGTTGTAATATACTTTAATATTGCAACGGCTTGGCTTGGAATTTAACATTTTTACGCAAATAAAGCATAAAATAATAATGGTGATGCTTTTTGTACTTTTAAAAATATATTAAAACGAATAATATTACTTTTGATTTTAATACTGATATTTTCAATTGGACTTTTTGCTGTACTTGATCATCTTGTAACGCCGATGATAAGAACAGCGTCAGTAAAGCGTGCAAGATCTGTTGCAACATATGTGATAAGTGAAACAGTTCTTGATGTTCTTGAAGATAATGAGGTAGGTTACGACAGTATCATTTCTTTTGAAAAGGACAATTCAGGTAAAATAGTTGCTGTAAAAACGAATTCTGTACTCATTAATAAACTGAAAGCGGAGCTTTCGTCTGAAATTTACAATAGAATAAAAAGTATAAACCCGGAAGTTTTGACACTCCATCTCGGTTCGGTTCTCAACAGCGGACTGCTTATGGGAAAAGGACCTGCGGTAAAAGTAAATATCACTCCTGTCGGAGCTGTAACTTCCGATTTCATAAACGAATTCAAAGCAGCGGGTATCAACCAGACAAATCACCGCATTATGATAAAGATAAATATTGCTTTTTCTGTACTTATGCCGTTTAACAGTGTTAATCAAACTGTTGAAACGACAGTATGCGCTGCTGAAACTGTTCTTGTTGGTGAAATTCCGAGTGCATATACTAATGTTCAGAATATCGGAGATTTTGACGGACTTGATCTTACCGGCGATATCGTTGATTTCGGCGCACATGATATAAATGAAAATGAATATGAAAAAAACGGCTGATGCAATCGGCCGTTTTTTATATAGTTGAATCAAAAAAGCGACGAAAAATCGTCGCTTTTTAATTAGTTAGGTTTGTAGCTTCCCTTAAGAGTTACAATTCTGTTGTATGTGCCGGGATTCTTTGTATCTGCACAGAAGTAACCGCTTCTTACAAACTGAAATTTTGAGCCTGCTTCAACATCCGTCATACAAGCTTCAAGTTTGGCATTTTCCATAACTGTAAGAGAGTTTGGATTGAGATAATCGCGGAATGTTTTATCTTCCTCCATATCACCGGGATCTTCAATTGTGAAAAGGTGATCGTAGAGATTAACTTTCGCATCAACAGCATTTTCCTTACTTACCCAATGGATAGTACCCTTGACTTTTCTGCCGTCGGTAGGCATACCGTTTCCTGTTTCAAGATCAGCGGTACATAAAAGCTTTGCAACTTTACCGTCATCGCCGTAGATAACCTCATTGCATTTGATGATATATGCACCCATAAGGCGCACTTCGCAATCCGGCTTTAAACGCTGATACTTGGGAGGCGGATTGTCAGAAAAGTCTTCTCTTTCGATATAAAGATTTCTTGTAAATGCAACTTTTCTTACGCCGTCATCGGGATTTTCGGGATTATTTGAAACTTGGAAATATTCTGTTTTTCCTTCTTCAAAGTTTGTGATTTCAACTTCGATCGGATCAAGAACAGCCATTCTTCGGGGAACGATGTGCCCGAGTTCTTCTCTTATGCAGTATTCTAAAAGTCCGATATCGCAAAGTGAAAGGGAAGTGGAAACACCCGATCTCTTTACAAACTCAAATATTGATTCGGGAGTGTAACCCCTTCTTCTCAAACCGCATAATGTGGGCATTCTGGGGTCATCCCATCCGTCAACAAGCTTTTCTTCAACAAGCGCTCTCAAATAACGCTTACTCATAACAGTATGAGTAACATTCATTCGTGCAAACTCTCTCTGCTTAGGCTTGGGATCAAAGCCGATGTTTTCTATAACCCAGTCGTAAAGAGGGCGGTGGTTCTTGAATTCTATTGAGCAAAGCGAATATGTGATGCCTTCTGTTGCATCCTGAATGGGATGTGCAAAGTCATAAAGGGGGTAGATACACCATTTATCGCCCTGACGGTGATGGCTTGTATGAATAATACGGTAGATGGCCGGATCTCTCATATTCATATTCGGAGATGCCATATCGATTTTTGCTCTTAGTGTTCGGGTTCCGTCTTCGAATTCGCCGTTTTTCATACGCTCGAACAAATCGAGATTTTCTTCGACGGTTCTATCTCTGTAAGGGCTGTTTTTGCCCGGCTGTGTGAGTGTGCCCCTGTATTCTCTCATTTCATCCGCAGAAAGATCGCAAACATAAGCTTTTCCGTCTTTAATAAGTTTTACCGCATATTCATAGCACTTATCAAAATAATCTGAACCGTAGAAAATGCCGCCTGTAGGTTCTGCGCCGAGCCAACGGAGGTCTTCTTCGATTGACTGAACATATTCGTCGTCTTCTTTTACAGGGTTTGTGTCATCATAACGGAGGTTAAAAAGTCCGCCGTATTTTTTTGCTGTCATAACATTGATCCATATTGCCTTTGCGCTTCCGATATGAAGATATCCGTTGGGCTCGGGAGGAAAGCGGGTATGGACGGTTTCGACATTGCCTTCGCGAATGTCTTCATCAATTTCGTCGTGTATAAAATTAGAATTTGTCAATTCTTCAAAAGCCATAATAAAGCTCCTTGTGAAATATAAAATATACTTATCTTTGATTTATGCCTGAGCGCTTACTCGAGCTTTAACACATTCTTCTCCGAGAAGGTTGCATATTGCAAAAAGATCCGGTGAATTCTGTCTTCCTGTAATTGCTACTCTGATAACCGTTGAAACATCGGCAACAGATCCTTTGAAAGCTGTAGGATCGGCTTTGTAAGCCTTCATATCGGATGTGAAACCGTGCTTTTCGGAAAGAATTTTTACAGTTTCGAACCAACCGTTGTTGTCAGCCTCGGTTTTATAAACCTGAGCATATTCGGAAAGAATCGCCTTTCTGTCGGCAACTGTGATATTTTCGGGATATTCGTTTTCGTTTACTTTGAATGTTTCATCAAAGAAGTAGGAAATGAAATCGCGAACTTCAGACCAGCAGGAAAAATCTTTTCTCGGTTTCTTTCCGCCGCGGCCTATGGCAAAGATATTTGTTGTGTACTCGGGATCTCTGGAAATAAGCGAATAAAATTCTTCATCGTATTCTTTTGCCCAATCCGAAACGCCTTCATAAACCTCTTCAGCCGTCATTCTTGCGATAACATTTTTAGAAATATCATTAAGTTTTGCAATATCAAATAAAGCGCCTGATGCACTCATTTTGTTAGTTGAAAAGGGAAATTCTCTATAGTTTTTATCGGGATTTGCACTTCTCCACTGTTCGTAATTGGAGTTCAAAAGTGTCATAAGATATTCTATAACAGATGTGCGCGGGTAGCCTGTTGTATAATAGAATTCAAGAGTACATTCGGGGTCCTTGCGTTTTGACATCTTGCGCTTCGAGCCGATTTCCTCGTCGAATTTAAGCACCTGAGAAGTATGTGAAAATCTCGGTCTTCTGAATCCGCAGGCAGCCCAAAGTTCAATATGCCAGGGAAGGGTAGAAAGCCATTCTTCGCCTCTGATAACATCTGTTGTTCTCATAAAATGGTCATCAACAACATGTGCAAGGTGATATGTCGGAATTCCGTCAGATTTAAGCAAAACGAAATCCTGATCATTTTCGGGTATTTCAAGATTGCCCTTTATAGAATCTTTAAAAGGTGTTTTCTTGGAAGGATCACCCATTGACTTAAATCTTAAAACAAACTTTTCTCCGTTTTTGATTTTTTCTATTGCTTCATCAATCGGCATATTGCGGTGAATTGCGTATTTTCCGTAATAACCGAAATTGTCCTTTGCAGCTTCCTGAGCTTTATGAGCCGCTTCAAGCTGTTCTTCTGTGCAGAAGCAAGGATAAGCTCTGCCTTCAAGTAACAGTTTGCGGGCAACTATATGATAGAATTTTGCACGCTGACGCTGTCTGTAAGGGCCGTAGTTTCCGAAATCGCCTTGTGCTGTTGCACCTTCGTCGAAATTAAGGCCAAAGCCTCCGAGATACTTGATTATTTTTTCAACAGCGCCGGGAACTTCTCTTTTGTCGTCTGTATCTTCAATTCTCAACATAAATACGCCGCCTCCGGTTGCATGCGCAACACGCTCGTCGGCAAGAGCACCGTAAAGATTACCTAAATGCATAGATCCAGTAGGGCTCGGGGCGATTCTTGTAACTTTGGTTCCTTCGGGCAGATTTCTTTCAGGAAATTTTTCCTCAAGCGATTCTATTGTGTCGCAATCGTCAAGATCGGGGAAAATGAGAGCGGATAATTCCAAAAGTTTTGTGTTTTCCATTTTTATTTCCATTCCTTTTAAAAGATTCAATATAAATAAACCATTTCAATCATAACTTCGTCTTCTTCAATATCTATATTTGAGTAAAAATACAGATTTGTTCCTGCAAAAACAAAGCCATGTTTTTTGTAAAAGCTGATTGCCGGTATATTGCAGGATTGGGTTTCAAGAATAATGATGCGCCGGTCTTCAATTTTTGCAATTTCTTTTGCTTTATTAACAAGTAAGGACCCGAACCCAAGACCTCTGTAGTTTTCTTTAACAAGCAGGTTGGTAATTCTAAGTCTGTCATTCCATTCTTCTCGTGAAATTTCAAGATATGCAATGATTTCGCCGGTATCGTTTCTTTTGATACCGAACGCCGTAATATCATCCCAAGACTGACTGAAAAGGATGTCATACGAATCGTGATGATAGGGCTTTTCAAGCTTTTCACGGATGAAATTAAACGAAAATGATTCTTCATCTTGTTTCATTTCGACTCTGTAATGTTCGGAAGAGTCGTAGACATAATGCAATTCATGGTAATCATAGTTTTCTTTATCAAGTTCGATTACAGTATATTCCACAAAATATCTCCCAACACACCATATTTCATATTAGTATAACATATTTCATCTTCATTTGCAATATTTTCTATAAAAATATCTGCTATCACTTTATATTTTTCTTCACATATAATATATCAGGAAGTAAATAACAAATGATTTTAAATATTGCGATCAAACCCGAAAGGACCATTCATATGAGATATAAAATTATTGTCCTGAGCTCGGTTACCTATGCGTTAAAAGCGCAGGGAATGCTCGCTCGTGAGGGTGTAGACACACGCCTCGAAAAATTAAGCAGAACAAGGACACTTAAAGGATGCGGATACGGTCTGCGTGTATCATCATCAAATCTTGATAAAGCTGTAAAATTGCTGAATCTTGAAAGGATCAGGATAGTTGAAATAATTGACTACTGAGTTCGGTGAGCAAATGGAAAAAACTATTTATTTTGACCACGCCGCTACCAGTTGGCCGAAACCATCTTCTGTTTCTATGACAATGAAAAAAGCTATGTATGAAAACGGAGGCAACCCTGGAAGAAGCGGCCATATTTTGTCGGTAAAGGCATCAAAGGCGATATATAAATGCAGAGAAGCGGTTTCAGACTTGTTTTCTTTTGACGATCCTGAAAGAGTTATTTTTACTCAAAATACAACCTATGCTTTAAATACGGCAATCAAGGGAATCGTAAAACAAGGAGACCATGTAGTTATATCAAATCTTGAGCACAATTCGGTGTTGAGACCGATTGAAAGATTATCGCAGGAAAAGGGTATAACATACGGTACATTTGATGCAACAGATGACAGCGACGAAGATGTTATTTATTGTTTGAAAAGAGCAATAAGGCAAAACACAAAAACCGTAGTTGTAACTGCAGCATCAAATGTCTGCGGAAAGATTTTACCGATATCCAGGATATCTTCGGAATGTCATAGGCGGGGGATAACGCTTATTGTAGACGGTGCACAAGCCGGAGGAGTATTTCCGATAGATTTTAAAACAATGGGGGCAGATATTCTTTGCCTTGCAGGTCATAAAGGTTTATACGGACCTCAGGGAACGGGGATTATGCTGTGCTGTAAGAGTATTACTCCGGAAAGTCTTGCAGAAGGCGGAAACGGAATAAATTCACAAGACAAAACGATGGGAGATATACTGCCTGAAAAACTTGAAGCAGGAACACCCAACACCCCCGGAATATGCGGACTGTACGAAGGCGTAAAATATGTTTCCGCTGAAACGGTAGAGGAGATATTCGGAAAAACTCTTCTGCTTACAAGATTTGCCACAGAAGCGCTTTTAGAAAATAAGAATATAACTGTTTACGGAGATTACGGTGTAAAGGCGCCTGTAATTTCTTTTAATATAAACAGTTTTGATCCATCGTATGTTTCGTCGGTGCTTTCTGATAATGGAATTTGCACAAGAAGCGGACTTCATTGTGCACCTCTTGCACATATGGCTCTTGGCACAAACGGCGGAACTGTAAGAGTTTCATTTGGTCATAAAAACACAAAAAACGAAATCGAAAAATTTTTGAAAGTTGTAAATAAGATAAGATAGAAAAAAGAGAATCAACAAAATGTTGATTCTCTTTTGTATTGTTATTTCAAAAGGTAGTCGGGTAAATAAAGTGTACCGTCAAAAACAATATTTGAAGGAGCTGTAATGTAAATACAGTTGTCGGTTTCATTCCATTCAACTTCTGTAATTCCGCCCAGCTGTTCGACGCTTACTTTTCTGTCGCATCTGCCTGTAAGAACCCCGCCGACAGTACAAGTAGAGCATCCGGTAGCACAAGCAAGAGTCTCTCCTGTACCTCTTTCCCAAGTACGAAGCTTTAAGTGGGATCTGTTTACTACCTGACAAAATTCCGCATTTATGCGATGAGGGAAAAGCTCGTTATTTTCCATCAGTGGTCCGTATTTTTCAAGATCAAGAAAATCAAGATCATCAACAAAGCTCACGCAATGGGGATTTCCAAGCGATATTGCGGTTGTGCTGAACTTTCTGCCGTCAAGTATCACAGTCTTGTCAACAAAACGCTCAGAACCCGTTACCGCAGGCACTTTTGAAGCTTCAAGCACCGGCTCGCCGATGTTTGCGGTAATGTTATAAACATGGCCATCTTTTATTGTCAGGTATATTTTTTTAATACCGCCGAGAGTTTCTACTGTTATCTCGGTTTTGTTAGTAAAGCCTTTCTCGTATACAAGCATACCGACACTGCGGACTGCGTTTCCGCACATTTCAGCTTCTGTTCCGTCGGGATTAAAAACTCTCATTCTGAAATCGGCAACATCTGAAGGACAAACAAGGATCATGCCGTCTGAGCAAATTCCGAAATGTCTTTTTGAAACAAATTCAGAAAGCTTGTTAAGGTTTGAAAGCTCTTGCGTCAGAGTATCAATATACACATAATCGTTGCCGTACGCCTGCATTTTTGTAAATCGGATCTCTTTATTCATCAGCAATCCTCCAAAACAGAAGCAAGATCTGCGATGATATCTTCAGCATCCTCAATTCCGACAGAAAGTCTTAAGAGGTTTTCTGTGATGCCGATACTGTCTCTTACTTCTTTCGGAATAGATGCGTGTGTCTGAGTAAGGGGGTATGTGATAAGAGTCTGTACGCCGCCGAGGCTTTCTGCGAACATTATCATTTTGTAATCGCAAAGTGCGTGGCGGACTTTCGATGTGTCCTTGAGAGTAAAGGAAAGCATACCGCCGTAGCCTGTGCACTGTTTATCTATAATCGCTTTGGAGGGGTGTGAATCAAGACCGATAAAGAATACTTTGTCAACTGCCTTGCAATTTGTAAGCCACTGAGCAACCTTAACCGCGTTTTCGTGGTGCTTTCTCATACGAAGTGTAAGTGTTTTGATACCTCTTAAAACAAGCCATGAATCAAAGGGAGCAAGTGCTGCACCTTCTGTATTGCGGTTAAATGCAACTGCTGTGCGTATATCTTCGTCGGAGGTAAGAAGAAAACCTGCCATAGTGTCGTTATGACCTGCGAGGTATTTTGTGCCGCTGTGAATTACGACATCAGCGCCGAGAGAAAGCGGCTTCTGGAAAACAGGAGTCATAAAAGTATTGTCAACTACAAGCTTAACACTGTGTTTCTTTGCAATTTCAGCAATAGCTGCAATATCGCAAACCTTCATCATAGGGTTTGTAGGAGTTTCAACATAAAGGTATTTTGTAGCAGGTGTAATTGCAGCTTCAACTTTTTCGGGATAAGAAAAGTCAACAACTGTAAATTCTACTCCGTAACGGGGGAAAGTATCTCTTGAAAGACGGTATGTACCTCCGTATACATCATCGCCTATAACCACATGATCGCCCTTTGAAAGGGTAGAGAAGAGGGCAGTTTCTGCAGCGAGTCCGCTTGAAAATGCAAAACCGTATTTTGCGCCTTCAAGAAGAGCAACGGTTTTTTCAAGCTCGTCTCTTGTAGGATTCGCACAACGGGAGTAGGAAAAATCAATATCGTGACCGAAATTTGTATTTATATATGTAGCGGTCTGATATATAGGAAAGCTTACCGCGTGTGCGTGACCGTCGTGTCCCATATTGCCGTGTACTGCAAGTGAATCAAGTTTAAGTTCTGCGGGGTTGAGTTTCTTTTCCATTAATACTACCTCCGTTTATATGTTAGACTTTTTATACTCTAATTATATTCTATACAATTTGTTTTGCAATGTACAGTGCAAAATATACTGATTTTATTGCAAATAATGCTTCCAACTCGTTGAGTTATTCTCGTGAAAGTTTAGCATATGTGCCCATAAGTTTCTTTGTTCCGAATTCATCAAATACTATTTCATACATAATATCGGCACCCATCGGCTTTGCTGAGAGGACTGTTCCGCTGCCGAACTTTCCGTGTTTTACACGGTCGCCTGTATTAAAGCTTTCGATCGGTTTTGTATCTTTCGGTTTCGGGATAACAGTACGGGGCTGTCCGGGTTTGTTATATGATGAATAGTTTAAGCTGTTTTCCTGTTGTTTATATCCGTATGAAAATCCTTTTCCGGCAAATGAATACGAACCTATAGGAGTTGCTTCATAAAAACTCTGTACATCGCAAAGATCGTTTGGAATTTCATCAATGAATCTTGAACGGGGATTGATGACAGTTCTTCCGAAATAGAGTCTGCTTTTACAGTATGTAATAAGAAGCTCTTTTTTTGCCCTTGTAACTGCAACATATGCAAGTCTTCTTTCTTCTTCAAGCTCTGCCTGCTCAAAGGAAGACTGTGCTGACGGGAAAATGGTTTCTTCGAATCCGGGGAGAAAAACAACAGGGAATTCAAGACCTTTAGCACTGTGTATTGTCATAAGAACGACAGCGGGGGAGTTCGGATCGTAGTTGTCTATATCGGAAATCAAAGCTACTTCTTCAAGAAATCCGGACAAAAGCGCTTCTTCATTTGATGCTTCGTACTGAACTGCGTTTGATACAAGTTCCTTTAAGTTGTCGATTCTGTCAGCTTCTTCGGTACCGCCGTCTATAAGCATCTGCATATATCCGCTTTTCTCGATAACTTTTTCAAAAAGAACGGGAAGAGTTTCGTTATCTACGGTTTTTCTGAAATCCTTTATCATATCAACAAAAGACACAAGCTTAACTGCACTTCTTGAAAGGCTTGGAAAATTTGCGGCGTATGTCATAATTTCAAGCATACTTTTGCCATTTTCTATTGAGAGTCTTTCGATCTCATCAACTGTGGTTTCTCCGATCCCTCTTTTGGGAACATTTATTATTCTTTTAAGTCTCAAATTGTCATTCGGGTTATTTATGACACAAAGATAAGACATAATATCTTTAATTTCCTTTCTGTCATAGAACCTTGTACCGCCGAGAATACGGTAGGGAAGACCGCTTTTTGCAAAAGCCTTTTCGAGGTTGTTTGAAAGTGCGTTTACTCTGTAAAGAACGGCAAAATCGGAATATTGATAACCTTTTGTTTTTACAAGCTCTGCAATTTTTTCGGTAATATAATCGCCTTCGGAAAGGTTGTCACCACATTCCTTCAAAACTATTTTATCGCCGTCAGCATTGCCGGTCCAGAGTTCTTTTCCTTTTCTGCCTTCGTTATTTTTTATAATTGCGTTTGCGGCGGCAATTATATTTGATGTAGATCTGTAGTTTTGTTCAAGCTTTATTACCTTTGCGTCATCAAAGCTTTTATCAAAATTCAGAATGTTTTCAATTGTAGCGCCTCTGAATTTATAAATACTCTGATCGTCGTCGCCGACCACCATAATATTATGATGATCTCCGCAAAGAAGCTTTACAAGATTAAACTGTGAAATATTTGTGTCCTGATATTCATCTACAAGTATATATCTGAATCTTCTTTGATATTCGTTTCTTATATCTTCGTTTTCGGACAAAAGTTTAACTGTGAAGAAAATAATATCGTCAAAATCAAGAGCGTTCGCGGCGGCTTTTCTGCGTTCATACATTTCAAAAAGCTGCGCAATAATTCCTTTTCTGAAATCGGCACCTGCGTTTGTTGCGTATGCTGAATATCCCTCAAGTCTGTCTTTGGAACGGCTGATTTCGCCGAGAATATTTCTTGGCTGAAATGTTTTTTCGTCAAGATTTTTTTCTTTGATGCAAGCTGTTATCAGACGCTTTTGATCGTCTGTATCATAAATTGTAAAGCTTTTATCATATCCGAGACGGTCAATGTATTTTCTTAGAATTCTGACACAAATTGAATGAAATGTACCTGCCCAGATGTCTTTCGCATCATCTCCGAGGATTTTTTCAAGCCTTTCTTTCATTTCATTTGCGGCTTTGTTTGTAAATGTGATAGAAAGAATCTGCCAAGGTGTTGCCGGATTTTGCGCAAAGCAGCTCATAGCCTCATTTATGTCTTCTTTTGTGGCGAGAGGGCTTTCAGCAATATATTCAAGAGCTGCAAGGTTTTCGTCTGTCAAAACTTCGTCGGGAATATTTTCAGAATAAAATGCGTTTCCGTATCTTACGATAAAAGCGATTCTTTGTACAAGAACGGTGGTTTTACCGCTTCCTGCACCCGCAAGTATCAACAGAGGTTTTTCGGTAGTAAAAACTGCTTCCTTTTGTTTGTCATTAAGAAAAGAATATGCTTTTTCAAATATTTCTTTTCTGTATTTTTTATATCTTTGTATTCTGTCGGTCATACTGTTCTCCAAATTAATGATAGGGAAGTAGGTTAGAATTTAACATCTGCCGTAAAGCAAGTAGTGTTATCTGTTAAATTTTTACAAACGGCAATAATTGATTCGGATCTTTCAAAATGTACAGAAAGCTCGGATAATACCTTTGCTTCGTGGTCAAAGCTCATCTCGATTTCATAAGAAGAGGAAAGTTCAATGTTGTTTTCAAAAAGACCGTCAATAAGTATATCTGCATAATTGCAGTTATTAAGGTGATTGTTTTGATCAAGTAATGTGTACGAAACTTTTGTCTGATAGTTTTCCATTGTATTTTCGGAAGAATCCCCCGCAAGAACATTTGTGCGAATTCGTTCCGGAATAAAATCTACAAGTCTGTCGCAAACGGGGAGTTCTTTCGGAAGCTTATTGGGGCGTAAAATCGTTCGTCTAATAAAATCTATAATTATCCATGTTGACGATGCTTCAGCAACAATTTTGCCGTTTTTGTCTTCAATAAGAAAATCTCTTATAAACGAAATGCCGTGGATTGCACAAGGTGCGGTTTTAAATAAGTATTCATTATCAGATAAAATATTGTTATGGATTTTTATTTTATATTTAGTAAGAACAAAAACAATATTGTTTTGTCTTAAGAAATCATAAGTCATGCCAAACTGATCAATATTTTCTCGTGCGATCTGCTGGAAATATCTCATAAGCGAAGAAAGCTTCGCATTACCGTTTCTGTCTACATCAAAACTTGCAATTTTTATAGGCTTTACATACATTTTAAAAACTCCTGTATTTAAATTAAATAACATTATAAAAGTATTATTTTGTTAAAAAATGCTTTTCAGCTACCCTCAATTATACAAAATTCTGATTTTGTATAATTACCCGTATCCCCGAACAGGGGCTTCTCTACCATAGGTTTAATAACAAAACACTTCCGTAATCGTACAATTCATCTTCTGACAGCGATACACATTCCGTTTTGTGCTTGTGACAAAAATCAAAAATGCGTTTGTGCTCGGGATGCTTTAATAGATTTCCTGTGAAAACAAGTTTCCCGCCGATATTGCCGGTAGCACCGCCGATAAATCCGTATTTATAAGGATCAAGCCTTACAGAGTTGGTTTCTAGCAGCAAAACATCATATCCGTGATCTTTCAAAGTTTTGTATATTCCGCAATCCTCAGTAATTACTGCCTTTTCCGATTCGTTTGCAACCGCGAGATTGCATTTAACATAGCCTTGATTTACACCGACTATATTCATTCCGATGTTTTTTGCATAATCTAACGCTTTAATATAAACAGAATCGGTTTTACAGATAAAATCCTCCCCTATGCAAAATGCATTGAGTAAAACATCTTTCGGGTATTTGAGTTTTTCCGATTTCAAGTTATTTTTTATGTCTAAATCAAAAATATCGTAAATTGTGAACAAATTGTTTTTGACTTGCAGATAATTCATATCCGGATGTGCCGCAACCGCGTTTTCAAATTTATTGAACTTTTTGCACTTAAAAATTTCATAACCGAACAACGATTTTAATTTGTCTGTCATAAATTGCGGCATTTCTTCGTTTACTACAATTCTTTTCATACAAACAGTTTCAGAACATCAAAAAGACTCTTTACGGGAATAATTTCCGCACCGAACTTTTTGTTTTTAGCCAGTTTCAGATAATTTTTGTGCGGAATCAGTATTCTTGAAAAGCCAAGCCTTACAGCTTCATTGATTCGGTTTTCAATAAAGCCCACTCCCCTGCATTCTCCCGACAATCCTATTTCGCCGATAGCAACAATATCGTCAGGTACGGGGATATCCTTAATACCTGATATAAGTGCAATACATGCGGCAAGATCGCTTGACGGTTCATCGATTCTAAGGCCGCCTGCGACATTGATATACACATCCTGCGACGAAAATCTAAGCCCCAAGCGCTTTTCAAGAACTGCGGTTATAAGAGATACTCTGTTATGGTCAAGTCCCGATGCCATTCTTCTTGGCGCGGGATAGGCTGTTGTGGAAACAAGCGCCTGTATTTCCGCAAGAATCGGCCGGCTTCCTTCCATAACGCAAAGGGTGCAGCTTCCCGAAACTTGATTGGACCTTTCAGACAGTAACATTTCCGAGGGGTTTTCTACTTCGCAAAGGCCCATTTCCTGCATTTCAAAAACTCCTATTTCATTAGTTGAACCGAATCTGTTTTTGACAGCACGGAGAATTCTGTAGCAGTGTTGCTTTTCTCCTTCAAAATATAAAACGGTATCAACCATATGCTCAAGTATTTTAGGACCTGCTATGGCACCGTCTTTATTGACATGTCCTACTATCATAACCGCACAATTATTCGTTTTTGCCTGTTTTATAAGCTGCTGTGTACAGTTTCTTATTTGAGAAACCGTTCCGGGGGCGGATGAAGATGAATCATCATACATTGTCTGTATCGAATCTATTATCACAACATCGGGCGATAATAATTCTATCTCGTCGCATATATCGTTGATTTCGGTTTCTGTAAGAATATAAAGCTTGTCAGAGTCGATCTCAAGGCGTTTTGCGCGAAGTTTTATTTGTCCCTGCGATTCTTCGCCCGATACATATAAAAGCTTCTGAGCGTGTCCCAGACTTGCACACACCTGTAAAAGCATAGTTGATTTCCCGATACCCGGTTCTCCTGAAAGCAAAACAACAGAACCCTGTACGATGCCGCCGCCCAGGACTCTGTCGAATTCATTTATTTTTGTTAAAATGCGGATGTTGTCCGGAACATTTATATCAGAAAGCTTGGATGACGATATACTGTCTTTTGTCAGTCGCAAAGGCTTGGTTTTGCGGCTTGCAGTTGTTTGCTCTTCTTCAAAATTGTTTTCTTCCAAAGTGTTCCAACTGTCACATCCGGGACATTTGCCGTACCATTTTGTAGACCTGTATCCGCATTCTGTGCAGATAAATAAAGATTTGCTTTTCAATTCTATTTTCCATCCTTGTTTTTGTCTAAGTATTGTATGATCGAGCAATAAATGAGATATGCTATCTTATTTCTGTATTCTTCTGAATTTAAAAGCTCCGCTTCCCTATCGTTTGAAAGAAATCCACATTCGACAAGAACAGCAGGAGAATTAATGCTGTCAAGAATGCGTATGTTTTTGTCAGCTTTTTTAACTTGCCTGTTGTTTTCATTTTGCAACAGGTTTTTAACATTTGACTGAATGGTTTTACCCAAAGCTTCGCTTTCATTGTTGTTTTTTGAATAATAAACCTGAAGACCGCTGTATTTCTTTATTGGAAATTTGTTTTGGTGTATGCTTACGAAAATACTGTTTTCAAAGCTTTTTGCGGTCTTGATGCGGTTTGAGATATCGCTGGTTTTTTTGTGATTTTCCTGTCCGGATTCGTACATAAGTCTGTCGCTGTCCCTTATAAGAACACTGTTGAAATCGGAAAGCTTAATAAGATTGTGAAGCTTTAGTGCTATATCAAGATTTATATCTTTTTCGACTATTCCGCTGTCGCTTACAGCTCCCCCGTCTTCCCCGCCGTGTCCTGCATCTATTACAATAACAAAATCTTCTGCAATTTCGTTTGACGCTTTTTGCGTTTCTTTTTTTATGCCCGGCGAAAAGAACATAATGCATACAGATATCAGTACAAACAGGATAGAAAAGAGAAGAAATTTAAAAAAATGTAAACCCTCTTTTAATCTTATGGTATTCAATGTATCACCTCGATAAATTATATCAAGGCAGAAAGATTTATATGTTATTTTTTATCTTTTTTGATAAACATTCCGTAAAGTCCGGAGTTGTATGCGAGTGAGCACACAACAAGTGTAAGAATCGTGTAAACTAAGCAGATTATACTGTAATCGGAAAGAAATCTTCCTGATGAAAAAATTGCATTTTCTCCCGCAAACAAGTAGCTGTCAAGAGGCATAAATGCACCGTATACAAAAAATTTTGTGACGAATGAGCAGATATTAACAGTACCTTGTGCAATTGCAGAATCTGTTCCGATAAATCTGATTATCATATTAACAAGAGGAAAAACAAGTCCCGGTACAGCAGCAATACTGCAGTATTTTAAAGGCAAAAGAGTATCTTTCTTAATTCTTCCGCCCTTTAGCTTTATTGCATCCTTAAGACCGTCCTCTCTCATAAAACTTATGAGAATTGACCAGTAAAATAAAAGCGAAAAAATACCAAACGGCAAAAGCCAGCTTCCGTCGTCGTTTACGGTTGCTGCGGTAAAAGCCATCATCACACCAAAAAACGACATTGCAATCTGGTTGATGATATACTTAAGCATAAGATGACCTTTTTCGATAAAGAGAGTTTTCATAACAATTACCTTTCAAATATATATTTGTTAAAAACTATTGTTGAAATAAAAAAAATGTGCTATAATTTAAGAAAAAACGACAAGGTGAAAATATGATTTATTCGGATGCGCCGCAAAGCGTTTTAAATTTTTTATCATATAAAGGAACAATACAAGGACGGTCTGTAAAAACCGTTTCGGAGTATTACCTTGACCTTAGGTATTTCTTCCGTTTTGTTCTGAAATCAAAATATCAGGATAAATATGAAAAAATATCGGTTGAGGATATTGACTTTTCTGATTGTACAGATGAAGATGTAACAGAAGTTACATATAAGGATATCTACAACTTTCTTTTTTATCTGCAGCAGGAAAAAGGAAACGGTGAGTCCGCAAGGGCAAGAAAGCTTTGTGCTATTAAGAATCTTTATAAATTTCTAAAAAACACATATGAAATATCAGAAAACCCCGCAGACAAGCTTGAAGCACCGAGAAAGAAGAAAAAACTTCCTAAATATCTGACGCTCGAAGAAGCACAAACACTCCTTGCAAGCATTACTCCCCCGAATTACGAAAGGGATTATGCGATAATCACGCTGTTTCTTAATTGCGGTCTTAGAGTTTCCGAAATGGCGGGAATATCACTGAAGGATATAGACCCGGATATGACAAAGCTTAAGGTTACCGGTAAAGGAAGTAAAGAGCGAATAATATACTTAAATGATGCTTGCAGAATTGCATTAAAAGCATACCTTGGGATAAGACCCAACGATATCAAAAGTAAGGATTCGGGAGCACTTTTTATATCAAGAAACAGAAATCGCCTGAGCGTTAAGACGATACAGTGGCTTGTTTATAAACGGCTTAAAGAAGCGGGCCTTGAAGGGCGAGAAATGTCGGTTCACAAGCTTCGCCATACAGCCGCAACGCTTATGTACCAACACGGTCACACGGATGTGAGAGTGCTTAAGGACATCTTAGGGCATGAGGATCTTTCAACTACTCAGATATACACACATTTGAGCGATGCTCAGATGCAAAAAGCGGCCGATAACAATCCTCTGTCCGGTTTAAAGCCTCAAAAACCTGTCAAAAAAATTGATACAGACGAAGCGTAGGAATTTCCTGCGCTTTTATTTATCCCCTATCCTCGAATATCGGTTCATCGTCGTCGCTTGAAAGGTGATTATCCGACACAGCTTCTGCATAATAAGGATCTATCATAACTTTTTTTATGACGGGATATGTGCAATAAACTGCAATAAAAGAACAGAGCGATATTGTAATAACGAAAGGCAGAATGATTCCGAGAGGCATAAACATAATAAATATGCAGAAATTGATAAGCAACACAAGTGCAATGCCGATAAGAGCTACAAAGTTTCTCTTTATGCCAAGGAGAGCGAAAATAAACGAGTTTTTGAGTATCTTAAATATTGACAAATCAAAAGTTATAAGAAGTGTATACATATAAAAACGCATAAAAAAGTATACAACCAGCACAAAAAAGCTTAAATAAAATGCGATGTCGTAAAAAATACCCTGAATAGGATATGATCTCCAGAAATTAAAGACAAAAATGCTGACAGCAGCAATTAAAATATCGACAATTCCCATCGGAATTGCTTGTTTCCAATTTGATTTTATGCAGTCAAAAAAGTCTGACCAGAGAAATACAGGGTCTTTTCTTGTATAGCTTCTCAAAATGTGTGCCATACCGCAGTTTGATATACCAAATGTGAAAATTGAAAGCAATGTTATGGCAAAAAACACATAAGTTACGGTTGTGAAAACAGAAATTTCTGCCTGTTGGCCTATTCTTGAAAAATGGAGCTGCAAAATCGGGTTTTCGTTTATGTTCATCATTCCGAAAAGTTGAGGAAAATACTGATTTGACGGAATGGGAGAATCAAAGTTCAAATTCCCCGACAAAGCATATAAGCCGAAAAAAACAGGAATGTTTATCAAAAGATAAAGAATATTAAGGCTTGAAAAGTTCCAAAAATTTCTGCCGAATGTTTTAAAAAAAGTAATAAATGTAAAAGGCTTGTCTTCAACATAGTCTTCTTTTTTTATGCCTTTGCCTTCTTTTGTGAAATCAAAGAAACCAAATTTCTTTCCTGACATTATAATCTCCAAAATAAAAAATATGCGGCTGAAATACAGCCACATATATTTTACTATTCATATGTTAATATGGTATGAACATCATCATATATTATGTAAAAAAGTATCAGGCACGGGGGTGAAAACTTATAAGTGCATCAGACATTTTTTGTTTAACAAAATTAACATAAGCATTAGTTGTTGAGATATCGGAATGTCCTAAAATTTCTTTGAGCTGAAGGACATCGGCACCGTTTTCAAGAAGGTGCGTTGCAAAAGAGTGTCTCAACATTCTGGGTGAAATATCTTTTTTTATTCCTGCCTCTGTTGCGTAATGCTTTATAATTTTCCATAACCCCTGTCTTGTCATTCTTTCGCCGTTGATATTGACAAATAAAGCGGTTTCTTCAGGGTCATTTACAAGAAAGCGTCGGGAATTCAGAAGATATGAAGAAAGAAGCTTTTTAGCCTTGGGATACAAAGGTATGAAGCGTTCTTTGTTAGCGCATTTTATAAAAGACAATCGCTCGTTGAAATCTTTCAAATTAAGTTCAATAAGTTCGGTAACATTAAGTCCTGTGGCGTATAAAAGCTCAAGAATTGCTCTGTCGCGCACGGATTTTTCATCATTTCCCGAAGGCTGTCTTATAAGAAGATCAATTTCTTCTGCGGTTAAAACATCTATTTGCTTTGCCCCTGATTTATCATTTTTAACAACTTTTGCAGGATTTGAGGTAACGAACCCTTCTCTCAACAAGTAGTTATAAAAGCTTCTGACGGAGGACAACGCTCTTGAAACACTCGAAACAGCTCGTCCGTCATCTTTGAGATAGTTTTTAAAAGACTCGATGTTTTTTGCATCAGCTTTTAAAATATCAATTCCCGCCTGTAAAATATAAAGTTCAAAACAGGAAATGTCATTGCTGTAAGCATTCAGAGTGTTTTTGGAAACACCCTTCTCGGACACAAGAAAGGATAAAAATTCATCTTTATAATCAACGCTTACCATAATAACACCTCCTAAACTTTATAAAATAATCAAGCATGCAACGCATGCAATAAAAAGTATAACTGCAAATGAAAAAATCGGAACAGTAAATCTTTTATGTTTAATAAAATACTTTGCCGAATGATGTATATGACGCAAAGAAAACAAAAAGCAAGATGCGGACATAAAGCTTAAAAATATTGAAAGAAATAAAACTAAAAATAAATATACAGAACTTGAAGTATCTGCGTCGTATACATTAAAACTGTAATTGCATAAAAGGAATGAATTCATAAAACCGAAAATGAAAACTGCTAAAAAATCAAAAGCAGAAAACAAGCCGGAAAATGAAGACATGGCAACAAAAAGAAAAATTGCAATATCCGCTGTTACGACTTTTGTAAAACTGATGCTGTCCGAAACGCCTTTTATAAAATAACTGTACCCGAGGCATATACCGGCAACAGTACAAAATATGAATATTCCAAACGCGACAAAAAGAAGCTTTAATAGTCTTTTTCTGCTTGAAAAAACGCTTGTCCCAATAGTCATAAAATCCCTCCGATACATTAATATGCACAGAGGAATTTAATAATTCGAACCTATGAATATGATAACTTATTTTCTTTTTGTTTTCAAGGCAAAAATGGAAAATCGAAAAAGTTTGTTAATTATGACAACTGATTATGTAAACGACATTATGTAAACCGGCGCAACTCCCCCGCCCTATACCACATACAGTATTGGTATAGCGCTTATGAATCAATATGCAGTCTTAAAAAAGATTGATGAATTTTGCCGTTTTGAGAGCTTGGTAAATTTGCACAAACACAAAAATTAACATAAAAAATCCGGAAGGTTATTTACTTATATGATTTTATGTGATAAAATAAAATAAATAAGATTTCGGAGGTAAAATGATGAGCAGTATGCAAGAATATATAAATGAGTTTAAAAAAGCTATCACAAGACAAGGTTCAGCAGAGCTTCTTGAATGGATGAAAACGACTGACTTTTTTACCGCACCTGCAAGTTCAAAATTTCACAGTGCATACGAAGGCGGATTATGTGAGCACAGCCTTAATGTTTACAAGGTTATGATAAACCGTTATAACAACGGTCAACCTGATGAATCGATGGCTATCTGTGCCCTGCTCCACGATCTTTGCAAAGCGGAATTTTATAAAATTAATTACCGCAATGTTAAAAATGAAGAAACAGGAAAATGGGAAAAAGTCCCCTACTATATGATCGAAGATAAATATCCCTTTGGTCACGGAGAAAAATCTGTATTTCTTATTGAGCGTTTTATGAAACTCAAAATCGACGAAGCAATTTCTATCCGTTGGCATATGGGCGGTTTTGATGATGCGGTCAGAGGCGGAAGTTTTTGTGCCGGAAACACTTTTGAAAGATATCCTCTTGCTGTTATGTTACATATCGCAGATATTGAAGCCACATATCTTGTCGAAGGAAATAAATAGTAAAAGAAAAAGGTCCATCGGTTTTCCGATGGACCTTTAATATTTCAGTATATAAAATTACTGAGCAGCGTCGATTATTACCCCAAAATCAGCGGCTTTAAGAGAAGCTCCGCCGATAAGACCGCCGTCAACATTTTCCTTGGAAAGGAGTTCTGCTGCATTGCCGGCGTTCATAGAACCGCCGTACTGGATCGTTGTAGCGTCAGCAACTTCCTGACCGAAGAGACCTGCAACTGTGTTACGAACGATAAGGCAAGCTTCGTCTGCCTGATCGGATGTTGCAGTTTTGCCTGTACCGATAGCCCAAACGGGTTCGTAAGCGATGATTATCTTCTTCATCTGTTCAGCAGTAAGACCTTTGAGAGCCTTCTTTGTCTGCATAGAAAGGATTTCAGCAGTAATACCGTCTTCTCTTTCGCCGAGGAGTTCGCCGATACAAAGAATAACTGTAAGACCTGCATTAACAGCAGCCTTAACTCTGAGGTTTACTGTATCGTCTGTTTCGCCGAAATACTGTCTTCTTTCGCTGTGACCGATGATAACATAGTTTACGCCGAGTTCAAGAAGCATATCTGCGGAAATTTCGCCTGTAAAAGCGCCGCTCTTTTCAAAGTGTACATTCTGAGCACCAACCTTGATGTCTGTACCTTTTGTAGCTTCAACAGCTGCGGGAAGATCAACAAAAGGAACGCAAACGATAATATCGCAATTCTTCTTGTTTTCGGAAACAGCCTTAAGATCGTTTATAAGAGCTACCGCTTCAGCGGGAGTTTTGTTCATTTTCCAGTTGCCGGCGATAACTGTTTTTCTAAGATTTCTGTTCATTTTTATTCTCCTGTAAGTAATATAAATTTTCGGCGGACGAATATTATTCATCCGCCGTAATTATTTTATTTGTTGTCAAGACAAGCGATACCGGGAAGCTGCTTGCCTTCGAGGAATTCGAGGGATGCGCCGCCGCCTGTGGATATGTGTGTCATCTTGGAAGCAAATCCGAGCTTTTCAACAGCCGCAGCAGAGTCACCGCCGCCGATGATGGAAATAGCACCGCTTTCAGCTACAGCTGTTGCTACTGCTATTGTACCGTTTGCAAAGTTTGCCCATTCGGATACACCCATAGGACCGTTCCAAACAACAGTGCCGCTGTTAGCGATCTTTTCAGCGAA
>SVSD01000008.1 GCA_015064485.1 Oscillospiraceae bacterium
CGATTGGCAATAATCGTTTTCGATAATTTAACCCCCTTGAGGGGGTGTGGGGGTGGGAGTGGGGTGTCAAAGAGGGGTGTGCGATAACACCCCTCTTTAATAATCAATATATAAAATTTTCGAAAGGCAATTTTCAAGAATCAAAACAATAAAATACGAAGCGGCTTTTTTATACGGTATTAAATAATTTATTACTATTATATTATATAAAAAACTATTGCAAAAATTTTGGGTTTGTGGTATAATTAGTCTATATATTTATACTGTGGCGAGTTATACGCAAAAAATAGAAAAATCAGAGAAAGGAGAGTATCTGTGTCCTACGAAAACGAAATATGGTCGGCTGTCCACGAGCTTCTTTTGGAAAAATTTGACAGAAGATTCACATATGATCTATGGTTCAGCGATATACAGCTTAAAAAGCTTATTGATGAAAAGGTTTTTCTTCAGACCACAAATCTTTACAAGAAAAAGATTCTGGAATCAAAATTTATGGATATGATTTTGGAATCATTTAAAGATGTTATGGGTTTTGATGTAAAAGTATACATCGTTTCGGTAGAAACAAGGACTTTTGAAGAACAGTTCCTTGAAATTATAGAAAACGAAGCAAAACAACAGCTCATCGAAGAAGAAAAGAAAAAAGGCTTTGTATTTGACCCGAATTACTACGAAACAGATCCGGATTCAAAACCGGAAGTAATTGAACCTTCAATAAAAAGAAGAAAATTCAAGCTTTCAAAGAAAAATCTCGGTCTTCCAAAAAAGTACAACAGCGAAAGTGAAGAGCTTGAGGAAATTCCTCTTATAAACTATCTTGAACAGCTTGAAACCGGCGACGGAACACTTGTAAAATCTCCTTCTGTTCCCGAACATAAAAACTCATATACCTTTGAAAACTTCGTTGTGGGCGATTCAAACCGTATGGCATATGCGGCAAGCCTTTCTGTTGCCCGTTATCCTGCGGCTCAATGTAACCCACTTTTCATATACGGCCCCCCCGGTATCGGCAAAACCCATCTTCTTTATGCTATTGCAAACTATATAAGAGAAACAAGACCGTCATATAATATAGTTTATTCAACAAGCGAAGATTTCACAAACGAGCTTACGAGCGCTCTTACACATAAGACAACAGCAAATCTTCGCGAAAAATACCGCAGCACCGATGTTCTTATGATAGACGATATCCAGTTTATCGCAGGAAAAGAAGCAACACAGCTCGAATTTTTCCATACTTTCAATACTCTTTACGAATCAAATAAACAAATAATCGTTACAAGCGACAGACCGCCAAAGGATATTGCGGTCTTAGAGCGCAGAATAAGAGGCAGATTTGAAGCAGGCTCGATTATAAAGATAGATAATCCCGAACCTGAACTTCGTTCAGCCATCATCCGCCGCAAAGCTATGGATATGAATATAGAAATACCGAATAATGCGGTAAACTATATTTCAAACAATGTACACGAAAACATAAGACAGATCGAAGGAATCTTAAAAAATATCAGCTTCCAGGCAAGACTTGCAAAACAGCCGATAACAGAAGACCTTGTAAGATCGCTTGTGGGTTATGTCGTAACAGGCCCTGTAGATATAAATCCCGAGGTCATCGTTGATGCCGTAGCAAAAAGTACGGGAGTTTCAAGAGATGATATTTTAAGTAAAAAGAGAGCAAAGCCTATCCCGATGGCAAGACATATTACCTGTTACCTTATGTCAACACTTACAGATATGACTCTTATGGAGATGGGAAATTTCATCGGAAGACATTATTCCACAATAAGCGAATCCATTCAGCTTATAACTAATGAAATGGCAGTCGACAAGGCTCTTGAAAAGCAGATAAACGAAATAAAATCCTCTCTCGGTTCAAAATAATTTTCCCTAAAAATCCAAAAAGGTTTTCCGAAAATTCCCTAAAAAAACTCTTTTGGGAAGCTTTTGAAAAATGACTTTCTTTTCCAAAGATTTTTTCCGAAAATATAAGATTTTTCCAAAATCAAAAATTGGCGGAATTGCCCTTAATTTAAAGGTTTTTGACAGTTTTCCAAAAAACCCGAAGACCCTACTACTAATGCTACTGAGTCTTTATATAAATCATAAATAAAACAGCATATTTTTTCCAAAACAAAAATAAAAACCAAAAGAAATTACTCCGAAAGGAAATGATGAAGATATGAAATTTACAGCCGATAAAAAGATGCTTTTAAGATCAATAACACCCGTTTGTCTCGGAGTAGCACCAAAAAATACCGATCCTTTACTTGAAGGTATATATATTGAAGCCTCCGGCGGAGTTATTACAATGTGCTCCTACGACCGAGAAAAGGGTATAAGAACAACTCTTGAAGCAGATGTTGAAAAAGAAGGAAAAATTATTGTTGATGCTCAAAAAACATCTGCCATCATTCATTCTCTTCCCGACGGACCTGTTACAGTAGAATCTGACGAAAATCTCATTCTTAGAATTATAACAGACGAAGCGGATTTCCAGATCTCAGGCAAGGATGCTTCAAATTATCCCGGTCTTCCCGAAGTAAGAGGCGATCTTGATTACACTTTGCAGCAAAACAAGATCCGCTCTATGATAAACAAAACTCTTTTTGCAGTTTCTCAGGACGATTCAAAGGCAACATATACAGGCTCTCTCTTTGAAATAAACGGAAATTCTATGAGAATAACCGCTCTTGACGGTTTCCGTGTTTCGATGAGAAGCGAAGAAGGTCTGACCGAAAGAGATGACCTTGACCTTCGCTTTATTATGCCCGGTAAGGCACAAAATGACCTTTTGCGACTTATTTCGGATAACGATCAGCCGATATCCGTAAATATGGCGAGAAAGCATATTATATTTACTTTTGATAATGTTTATTTCATAACAAGACTTCTTGACGGCGAATTTCTTGATTTCAGAAAGAAGATTCCGCCTCAGAGAACAGTTTGTGCAAGAATAAATACAGCCCGCTTTATTGACAGTATTGAGCGTGCTGCACTCATTATCGACGAAAGAATAAAAAGCTCTATCCGCTTAAACTTTGACGGCGGAAGCGTTAATGTAAGCGTTGCAACAATGCTCGGAAGATTTAAGGACGAATTTTCTTATGAAGAAATAGTATCGGGAAGCCTTGAGATCGGCTTCAATCACAAAATCCTTCTTGAAGCGCTCAGAGCAATAAATGAAGAATATATAACAGTTTCACTTTCTCACAATCTCGGTCCGATGATCATTACTCCCGACGAAAAATCCGAAGGAAACCCCGACCGTTTCCTTTATATGATACTTCCCGTTCAGCTTAACAACGGCTGATAAGCTTTATGGAGCTTAAATATCTCAAAGCGGAAAATTACCGTAATATACTTTCCGCAAATATTGAATTTTCCGACGGTGTGAATCTTTTATACGGACACAACGGCGCGGGAAAAACAAACGCTCTTGAAGCTGTATATCTTTTTGCCATATGCAAAAGCTTCAGAACAAACAGAGATTCTGATTTTATAACACACGGAAAAGACCTTTCAAACCTTACTCTTGGTTTTACCTGTGATTATTCAAAAAAAGACGAAAAGCCATTTGAGATGCAGCTGACATTTTTTAAAGATGCAAAAAAGAAGATGTTTTATGAAGGCGTCGGAATTTCAAAGGTTTCGGAATTTGCAGGAAGATTCAGAGCTGTGTTTTTTACCCCCGACCATCTTTCTCTTGTAAAGGGTTCTCCCGATGAGAGAAGAAAATTTGCGGATATGGCGCTTTCACAGATAAAACCCTCGTATATCCGATGTTTAAACGAATATATGCGGCTTTTGTCCCAAAGAAATTCAATTTTGAAAAATGCAAAAATAACGGGAAAGCTTGATGAAGCTCTTTTATCGGTATATTCCGAAGCTCTTTCGGAAACCGCATCTTTAATTACAAGGCAAAGAGCTTTCTTTTCCGAATATCTCGAAAGGGAAGCCGCAAGATTTTACGATTCGATATCTGGTTCAAACGAAAAGCTTTATATAAGATATCTTTCTTCAGAAAAAGACGATCCGAAAAATGTTGAAAAAACAAAAGAAAGATATTTAAAGCTTTATACAGAAAATATAAACTCGGAAGTAAAATACGGCGCTACAAAATACGGTCCTCATAAAGATGATATTTTATTTTTCATAGGCTCGGAAAGAGAAAATGAAAAGGTTTGTGAGCTTGAAAAAAGCGACGAAAACGCCGATATTTCAGAAGCTTGCGGAGAAAAAAGAAAAACAGTTGAATTTGCGGCAAGAACATTTGCATCCCAAGGTCAGCAGAGAAGTGCAGTTTTATCGCTCAAGCTTGCTGAGGGAGAGATCATAAAAAATCTTTCCGGGGAATATCCGGTTTACCTTTTTGACGATGTTTTATCAGAGCTTGATAATAACCGCAAAAAACAGCTTATGTCGCTTTTTATGGACAAACAGGTTATGATAACCTGCTGCGATGAAAATTCGTTTGATTCCTCGCTTGTAAACAATAAAATTAAAGTCGAAAACGGAAACTATATTAAAGTTTGAGGAAAGGAGAAAAAATGTATATAAATATCGGCTCAAATACTTTAGTACGAAAAAAAGATATAATAGGCATTTTTGATCTTGATACTTCCTCTCACGAAAAGGATACAAGAGATTTTTTGAAAACCGCAGAAAAAAACGGAATTGTTGAAGTTTGCGGAACCGACCTTCCGAAGTCCTTTGTTCTTGTCAAAAAAAGCAAAAAAGAAAAGGGTTTCGAAAGAAAAAGAATAGAAGCTCCGTATTTAAAGAGTGCATATAAAACAGAAGTATATCTGACAACACTTTCTTCCGCATCTCTTGCGGGACGAAATAATAAAGGTTTGTAATATACAGAAAGGAAAATATAAAATGCTTGAAAACGAAAACATAAATGCAATTGATGTGCTTGACGAAGGCGAAGTAAAGCTTACCGACACAAATGTTGACGGATCAATGCATAAATATGATGAAAGTCAGATTCAGGTACTTGAAGGTCTTGAAGCTGTAAGAAAACGCCCCGGTATGTATATCGGTTCGACTTCACAAAGAGGTCTTCATCATCTTATTTATGAAATCGTTGACAACTCTATCGACGAAGCTCTTGCGGGCATTTGCGATAAGATCGTCGTAACAATACACGAAGATAATTCCGTATCCGTTGAGGATAACGGACGAGGTGTTCCTTCCGGTATTCATCCGAAAATGGGAATTCCGACGGTTGAAGTTGTATTTACAGTCCTTCATGCCGGCGGTAAATTCGGCGGCGACGGATATAAGATCTCCGGCGGTCTTCACGGTGTTGGTGCGTCTGTTGTAAACGCCCTTTCCGAATGGACAGAAATCGTAAACTGCCACGACGGAAAGATGTATTCCGAACGCTTTGAAAGAGGTGCGGTTGCCCGTCCTATAAAGTACGAAGGCGAAACCGAAAAACACGGTCTTTATGTTCGTTTCAAGCCCGACGCTACAATTTTCGACGAAACAGTATTTGATTACAATACAGTTTTATCCCGTCTTCGTGAACAGGCTTTCTTAAACGCCGGACTTATGATCGAACTTAACGATCTAAGAACCGATATGGAAGAGGAAGCTTCAACCGAGGAAATAACCGATTCCGCAGATATGAAGGTTGAAGAAGAAGGAAATGAGGGCGTAACTGAAAGAGAAGTAAGAGATACCGCAAAGAGAACAAAACATAAAGTTCTTCATTTTGAAGGCGGTATCAGAAGCTTTGTTGAGCATCTTAACGCAAAGAAGCATTGCGAACTTCTTCATAATGATGTTATATATGTTTCGGGTAAAAAGGGAGATGTTTCCTGCGAAGTAGCATTGCAGTACAACAATACTTATAACGAAACTCTCATAACATTTGCAAATAATATCCATACAATAGAAGGCGGTACTCACGAAACAGGCTTTAAAAACTCGCTTACAAAGATAATGAACGACTATGCGAGAAAATACGGTATGCTCAAAGACGGCGACAAAAATCTTTCGGGTGAAGATTTCCGAGAAGGTATTTGTGCTATCGTAAGCGTTAAGCTTCCCGAAGCACAGTTTGAAGGCCAGACAAAGAGTAAACTCGGAAATGCCGAGATAAAGCCTTTTGTTGAAAGTGTAATGAATGAAAAATTTGCAGCATTTTTAGAAGAAAATCCGGCTGTTGCAAAGATAATACTTGAAAAGGCTTTGTCTGCTGCCCGTGCAAGAGAGGCTGCAAGAAAAGCAAGAGAACTTACAAGAAGAAAATCCGCCCTTGAGGGAAATTCACTTCCCGGTAAACTTGCCGACTGTCAGTCGAAATCTATGGAAGATTCCGAACTTTTCCTCGTCGAAGGTGATTCTGCGGGAGGTACGGCAAAGGACGGCCGTGACAGTAAATATCAGGCTATCCTTCCGATGAGAGGTAAGATTCTTAATGTTGAAAAGGCACGCCTTGACAGAATTTTGTCGAGTGTTCAGATAACTCCAATAATTATTGCCCTCGGATGCGGTGTCGGAGAAGAATTTGATATTGCAAAATTGCGTTACGGTAAGGTCATCATTATGGCCGATGCCGATGTCGACGGCGCACATATCAAAACACTTCTTCTTACATTCTTCTTCCGACATATGCGCCCCCTTATCGAACAGGGACATATTTATTGTGCTATGCCTCCGCTTTATAAGGTATTTAAAGGCAAACAGCAGAGATATGCGTACTCCGACGAAGAAAGAGATATGTATATCGAAGAGCTCGGCGGAAATGCTGAGGCTGAAAGATATAAAGGTCTTGGTGAAATGGATGCGGAGCAGCTTTGGGAAACAACAATGGACCCCGAAAGAAGAACTCTTATAAAAGTAAATATCGAAGATGCATATGCAGCGGATGAAACATTCTCGCTTCTTATGGGCGAAAAGGTCGAACCGAGAAGAGCTTTCATTCAGGAAAATGCAAAATATGTAAAGAACATCGATATCTGATTTTAAAAATAAATTATCATATATTTTTTCTCAGCAAAAGGAGATATTCATTAAAATGAAATGGACAGGACTTAATGAACTTCGTGAAAGCTATCTTTCATTTTTTGAAAGCAAGGGACATCTTCGTCTTCCCAGCTTTTCACTCATTCCTCAAAACGACAATTCACTTCTTCTCATAAATTCCGGTATGGCTCCTATGAAGCCTTATTTCCAGGGTACAAAAGAACCCCCCAGAAGAAGAGTTACAACTTGCCAGAAATGTATCCGTACTCCCGACCTTGATAATGTCGGAAAGACAGCAAGACACGGCACATATTTTGAAATGCTCGGAAACTTTTCTTTCGGAGATTATTTCAAGACTGAAGCGATCGCATGGTCTTGGGAATTCTTTACAAAGGTTCTTGAAATTCCCGAAGAAAGACTTTGGCCGTCTGTTTATGAAAACGACGAAGAAGCATATACTCTTTGGAAACAGTATGTTCCCGAAGAAAGAATAGTAAAGCTCGGAAAGGCTGATAATTTCTGGGAACACGGATCCGGTCCCTGCGGCCCCTGTTCTGAAATTTATTTCGACAGAGGAGAAAAATACGGCTGCGGAAGTCCCGATTGTAAGCCGGGCTGTGAATGTGACAGATATATGGAAGTCTGGAACAATGTATTTTCACAGTTCGATAACGACGGTAAGGGTAATTATACCGAGCTTGTACAGAAAAATATTGATACAGGTATGGGCCTTGAGCGTCTTGCTTGTATTATGCAGGATGTGGACAATCTTTTCGAAGTTGATACAGTCCGCAAAATCCTCGATACAGTTTGTGAATATTCGGGCAAAAAATACGGTGAAAATTATGACAATGATGTATCCATCCGTATCATAACCGACCATATCCGTTCGACAACATTTATGATATGCGACGGCGTTATGCCTTCAAACGAAGGAAGAGGATATGTTTTAAGACGAATTCTTCGCCGTGCGGCGCGTCACGGAAGACTCCTTGGAATTAAAGGTGCTTTCCTCGCAAAGCTTTCTGATGTAGTTATTTCACAAAACGAAAACGCATATCCCGAGCTTTCCGCAAAGAAGGATTATATAGCAAAGGTTATCTCCATCGAAGAAGAACGCTTCGACGCAACAATAGATACAGGTCTTTCTCTTCTTGAAGGAATAATTGCTGAAACCGAAAAAGCCGGCGGAAAAATGATTACAGGTGCCGATGCATTCAAACTTTATGACACATACGGCTTCCCGATCGACCTTACAAAGGAAATTATCGGTGAAAAAGGCTTTACAGTTGACGAAGATGAATTCAAGACTTTGATGAATGAACAAAAAGTCCGTGCCCGCGAAAACAGAAAAGCCGGCGGCGGATGGTCAAAAGACGGCGTTGATATTTTTGAAAATGTCTCAGAAACTGAGTTTGCAGGATACACAGAAAACGAAGTTGAAGCCAAAGTGCTTGCAATTTCCGCCGACGGTATGCTTATCGACGAAATAAAAGACGGAGAGGGTATAATCGTTCTTGACAAGACCGTATTCTACGGCGAAGGCGGCGGTCAGGTAGGCGATACAGGTAAGATCTCAGGTGAAAATTTTGAAGCTGAGGTTGTTGATACCAAAAAGGCAAACGGAAAATATCTCCATATCGTAAATATTATTTCCGGAAGCATCAAAACAGGCGATAAAGTAATAGCTTCTATTGATGTTGAAAAGAGAGAAGCTATCCGCCGTAACCATTCGACAGTCCATCTTCTCCAGGCGGCTTTGAGAAAAGTTCTCGGCGATCATGTTGAACAGGCAGGTTCTTATGTTGATGCAGAACGCTTCCGTTTTGACTTTTCACATTTTGAACCTATGACAAAGGATCAGATAAAGGAAGTTGAAGCTCTTGTAAACAGCTTTATCCTTGCCGGCGCGGAAGTTGAAACTGTTGTAACTGATATCGAAACCGCAAGAAATATGGGTGCTATGGCGCTCTTCGGTGAAAAATACGGCGATACGGTAAGAGTTGTAAAGATGGGCGAATTTTCGACAGAGCTTTGCGGCGGTACTCATATGACAAATACTGCAAAAGCAGGTCTTTGCAAGATTCTTTACGAAAGCTCGGTTGCGGCAGGTGTCAGAAGAATCGAAGGTATAACAGGCGAAAATGTACTCTCTTATATCTACGAAAACCTCGGCATTATGCAGGAAACAGCAAAAAATCTCAAGGCTCAGAATATTTCGGATATTGCCGACAAATCTCTTGCAGTTACAGGCGAGATAAAGGAATTAAAGAGCAAGATAGAAGAGCTTTCTTCTGAAATCGCAAAGTCAAAAACAGGCGATCTTATGAAGAATTCAAAGAAAGTCGGGGACTTTACTTTGGTTACAGCCCGTCTTGACGGTATGACAGGCGACGAGCTCCGTGCGGCGGGAGATGTATTAAAGGACAGCGACGAAAATATAGTTGCGGTTCTCGGAAGTGTTTGCGACGGTAAGGTTACACTTCTTGCAGTTTGCGGAAAAACGGCAGTTAAATGCGGCGCTCACGCAGGAAAAATTATAAAAGAAGCGGCGGCTAAAGTCGGCGGCGGTGGCGGCGGAAGACCCGACAGCGCTCAGGCAGGCGGTAAAGACGCATCAAAACTTGATGAAGCACTTGCTCTTGTTGAAGAACTTCTTTGATTTATAAAAACGGGGCGATCAGACGGTCGCCCCAAACTTTAAGATATGAAAGGAAAAATAAAATGGATTGCATTTTCTGTAAAATAATAGCCGGTGAAATTCCTTCGTCAAAGGTTTATGAAGACGATAAAATTTTAGCTTTTAAAGATATAAATCCTATGGCTCCTGTCCATATTCTCGTTATTCCGAAAACCCATATCGCATCCTGCGATGAAATATCCGCGGAAAACTCCGCTGTGATTGCTCATATTTTTGAAAATATACCCGCAATTGCAAAAGAAGCCGGTGCAAATAACGGTTATAGGGTTATAACAAACTGCGGCGAAGACGCAAAGCAGTCTGTAAAACATTTGCATTTCCACATTCTCGGAGGAAAATCTCTCCCCGAAAATATGGGCTGAAGGATACTTTACAAGATAAAAAGATTGTTAAAAAATAAGTACCGGAGGAAATATTAAATGTCAGAAAGAAAATATTTCTCATTAAAAGTTGCAGGTCTTGAAAGACAGCTCCCTATTTGTGCCGTCAGCGAAAGTCTTGACATCGCAGGTTTTGTAATTTTTGGCGATTATGAACTTACCGAGGCGTGTGCAAGAGAACTTATAAAAAAGATACCCGAACATGACTATATAATAACAGCGGAAGCAAAGGGAATTCCGCTTGTTCACGAAATGGCAAGACAGCTCGGCGAAAAGAAGCATTTTGTCGCAAGAAAAGGGTTGAAAGTATATATGGTAGACCCGATTTCTGTCGAAGTTAATTCCATAACCACTCAAAAAACACAGACTCTTTATCTTGACGGCAATGATGCCAAGATGATGAAGGGCAAAAAAGTACTTATTGTTGATGATGTTATAAGTACGGGAGAATCGCTTTCAGCTCTTGAAAAGCTTGTTGAAGAGGCGGGCGGAATTATTTGCGGTAAGGCTTGTATCTTAGCGGAAGGCGACGCCGCAAAGAGAGATGATATCGTATATCTCGAAGAACTTCCGCTGTTCTTCCATTAATAAATATGGCATACCAGAACTTTTATAACAAAAAGAAATCGGCAGCCGAAAACGAAGACCTTCAGATACTTAAAAAGCGTATTAAAGAAAAAACACCGGCGGGGGTGTATGTTTTCCGAGGGGAAGAAGAATATATGAAACGCTTTTATTTCTCGGAGCTTACAAAATCTGCGGGAGATAAGGATGCGAATGTCAATATTATAGACAGCTCGGATTTTACATACGAAACATTCCTTGATGCTGTAAATACCGCACCTGCAATAGATTATTCCGACAGCTTTTTTGCTGATGAGGCAGATATAAACTGTGAGCCGACAGTAAGAATCATAAAAGCCGAAAGCCCTAAGCTTTTCAAGCTTTCGGAAAGGGAATGTGAGGACCTTGAGAGAGTTTGCGAAACGGTTTCAGGAGTTTGTATCGTCTTTTATTTTCCATACAATCCGAAAGAAGAAAAAGACCATACAAAGAGCCTTAAAATATTACAGAAATGTTCAAATATCGTAGATGTTGAATTTTTCCGTGAAGCTCCCACAAGCCCGCAGCTTAAAAAATGGGTCAAAAAGCATTTCGATTCGAAAAAGGTCGTAATAGATATTGCAAGTGTCGATTATCTTATTGAAGCCGTAGGCAACGATATGTGTACACTTATCTCGGAAATAGAAAAGCTTTGTGCTTATGCATCAAGAAAAAATCTACCGTGTGTATATAACGAAGATATTGATTTTGTATGTATAAGAAATACGGCTGCTAAAATCGATGATGTGGCAAAAGGAGTTGTTGAGGGAAATTATTCTTCGGCAATAAGTGCCCTTTACCGCCTGAAAAACGAGGAAGAAACATATATATTCGGTGCTGTTTCAAAGAAGATAAGCGAGCTTTGTACGGTAGACTATTATAAAAACCGAGGTCTTTCGATACAGGAGATAGCAGCAAAAACGGGTATGCGCGATTTTGTTGTCAGAAACAATTTCAGATACCTTTCGGATCTTTATGCAAGATCCCCGAAAAACGCAGGAAATCCCTGTGACAGAATGACAAAAATTTTAGCGGAATACGATATGAAGCTGAAAAGCTATCCCACAAATAAATTTTTACTGCTTGAAAATATGATTTTCAAACTTTGTAAAAGATAAAATATGTTGACATTATAAAGAGGGGTGTTATCGCACACCCCTCTTTGACACCCCACTCTCACCCCCCAACCCCCTCAAGGGGGTTAAATTATCAAAAACGATAATTGCCGATCGGTAGCTTGTAAAAGCGAAGTCATCGGCGTCATCACTATTTAATAACACCCGCAGACTTCGTATAAGAAACAAGCGATATCTGTTTTTAATTTCATCAGATTACGATGTTTCAGCGCTATAGGAAAGTTTACCTTCGGGCAAAGTTTTTGGCTGTCCGAAGTCTTTTATTCTTTTAGCGCTTGAGCGTTCTAAATAGATAAAATCAAAAACTCTTGATGCCGAAACTTCCTTTGATGACGCAGTTGGTGAAGTTAATAGTGATAAGATTGATGATTAGTACATATCGGCTACCGCTTGGCAGTTGTCTTTTTCTGCAATAAGTTCCCCCTTGATAGGGGGTCAGGGGGTAGGAGTGGGAGTGAAGAGGGGGCGCGATAGCCTCCTCTTCAATAGAGTAAGCTTCAAATTTTTGAAAGATTGTTATAGCAAACCTGTAAAAATTTGCTTTTCAAAAAATCCATATTTTGAATAATAAAGAGGGGTGTTATCGCACACCCCTCTTTGACACCCCACTCTCACCCCCACACCCCCTCAAGGGGGTTAAATTATCGAAAACGATAATTGCCGATCGGTAGCTTGTAAAAGCGAAGTCATCTGCATCATCACTATTTTATATCACCAATTATCTTCGTATAAGAAACAACCGACATCGGTTTTTTATTTTATCTGATTGGAATGCTTAATCGCTAAATGGATATGGGACTTTGGGCAACCGATTATTTGTAGGGAGGGGGGGTAACTGTTGCCTTTCACAACAAAATCGTCATCATATGACAGACAAATACACTTATATAAATAACCGTCGATGAGAATACGCCGGAAAAGAAGATTTTTCTTTCGTCACATATAGAAATACATAATATGTTGAAGAAAATCAAAACATCAAAAAGAACAAGAAGCGTTGGGTTACAGGTAAATTCTGCAAAAGAATAGGGAATGGCTGCAAAGGACGCGGCAAGCTTTTCAAATAAAGCCGTAAGCACTGAAAATACATACCCAAAAGGAAAAAGAAGCATCCTCGGCAAAAATGCAAATATACCCATAAATACCGCAAGATACATTATCGGAGTAAAGATTACAGCCGGAATATTTGCAAGGGGAGTTAAAAGATATACTCCGCCGAAGGCATATAAAATGGGAATAAAAACAAACCCCGATGTTACCGTTGCGGTAATTATTGTAAGTTTAAAGTATTGTATTAATTTTGATGAATTAAAGCTTCTGTCTGCCGTAAAATACAAGCTGTTGCAGACACCGAGCATAGCAAGGAAAGATAGCTGTGTTCCCATATCAAAAACAGCATACGGATTTGAAAGAATTATTATAAAAAGTGCAACAGCAAGAGCGGCAAAACGGTCGTATTTTCCGGATATAAGCTCTCCCAGCAAAAGTACAGCACACATCAGAGAGGCTCTCATAACGGATCCCGAAAATCCCGTTATGAAACAAAGGAAGATCAAAAGAAGTAAGGAAAGCACAAACCGAAAAAATCGGTTTACTTTAAAAAGCTTTAATATAAAAATAAGAAGTCCGGTTACTATCGAAATATGAAGCCCCGAAATACAAAGATACGGCATAAGTCCTGAGGCTGAGAAATTTTGAGTTATTTCTTTTGTCAGAAATGCTCTGTTCCCCGTCAAAAGAGCGCTGATATAGGAAAACGGATCTGTGCCGTCGATAATCGGCACTTTGTTTTTCAGATTGTCGTTTATGTAAAAATAAAAATTGTGTACAAAATTCCGCTTTTCTTTCGGAAGTCTTCCGAGAACCGTAATATTTTCGGTTTCAGCTATAAAATAGCAGCCTTTTGAATAATAGAAATTTTCATTTCCGTAAAGCGAAAGCTTTTGTATTGTATCATCATTTACCGGATGTATCTCGCCTTCAAAATATATACAATCGTAAAGATCGCAAAGTTTGTCGGGAAAAGCTGAATTTATAATGGCTTTTCCCATATTTTTACCGCCGTATCCGTAAATATCGGCATAAATGCTTACACTTTTTCCGTTATATGAAATATCTTTCACTGTTGCGGTAAAAAACTTTTGGTCTTTTATTACATCAAAAGTCTTTGTATTTTTATACTCACAAAAAGTTTTGTAAATTTCCGGATACAAAAGGGCAAAAATTATAATGAATATAAAAAATGCTTTTCTGTAATGATTCTTTTTTATGCCTGAATATACAAAAACAGGCAATAAAAATAAAGCAAACAAAGCACAGATAAAGGATAAATTAAAGCCGTTAAAATATGCTGATAAAAGAAAAACGGCGGCGAAAATCACCGCCGGTCGTTTAATTGATGCCATTTTTCCGATACAAATCAGTTATGCATATAGTATTCGCTGTAATACGAATGTATATCCCATTCATCAAATGCAAGGTTTCCGCAGGTATCGGTAATATACCAGCTGCCTTTCAAAAGGATCGCATAAACAGGCAGAGTTTCGCCGTAATTTGTAAGTGCAAAGCTTTCGGAAGAAGTGTTTTCGTTCGCACAGTATTTGAAATCAACATTCAAAAGATATGCTTTTGAAATGGAACCTGTTTCTGTTCTGAAATTTTTTAATATGTACTCATCAAGCATTTTTACTGCAGCTTCTTCACATTCCATACTGTCTTTTATCTCAAGCGCTACATAAATATCCCCGTCCTTGCAGTTTGAAAGATGCTGACGGCAGAAAACCGAGGCTGTTTTTTCATATCCTGCTTCAAGAACTTCTGCGGGACTGAAATTATAAAGGCTGCAAAGATAGTCGGAAAGATGTAAAGGAATAAGCTTTGAAAGATCTGAAGAATCAAGCTTGCCGTTAAGAAAAAGAGTATAAATATCGAGGGCTTCGGAAAGCTCAGATATGTCGGTATTTTCTATTTCCTCGATCGGCGGAATTTCTTCCGGCTGTGTTTTTGACAAATTCGGAATTACTGCAAAAATTATGATTACCGCAATTGCTGTAATAACAGATAATGCGGTAATAAATATAAGAGCTTTTGAAACTCCCGATCCTTTTTTATATCTTTTTCCGGTTCTTCCGGCAAAATCCGCTCCGCATTTCGGACATATTTTTTCATTATCGTCCATCGGGTTTGCGCAATGTCTGCAATATTTCATCTGTATTTTCTCCTTGGCTGACAAATTACCCCAATATAATATCATATTATACTAAAAAAGTCAATAAAATCGGGCTTTTTACAAAAAAGCTATTCCATTATTCTGCAATATTTGCTATAATAAAATGAATAACCATAATCAGCAAGAGGAAAGAAATATGTACGAACTTTTAGATGTGGCAAAGGCTTTTATAGAGCCTTGTATAACCCCCGAATCGGTTCTTTGCGATTTTACGATGGGAAACGGACACGATACAGAATATCTTTGCAGAAAAGTACCGAAAGGCAAGGTTTATGCTTTTGATATTCAGGCGGGAGCGCTTGAAAACACTAAAAAAAGACTTGATGAAGCAGGACTTACAAATGCTGTCCTTATCCATTCAAGCCATGCGGATTGCGAAAAATATGTAAAGGAAAATATAGATGCGGGGATGTTCAATCTCGGCTATCTTCCCGGAAGCGGAAACAAGAGCCTTCATACAATGCGTGAATCGACGATGCCCGCAGTAAACTCTGCAATCGGACTTCTCAAAAAAGGCGGAGTTCTTGCAATTTCGGTATACCCCGGACATAAAGAGGGAAGACTTGAGGGCGAAATGCTTATTGAGGAGCTTTCAAAGCTCGACAAAAAATACTATTGTGTAACTCAGTTAAGACTTATAAATTCTCCCGACGCTCCTTTTGTTATCGCAGTTGAAAAATACGACAAATGATTTTATGTTACCCGAAAGGAAAGTAAAATGAATATAAATCCCAAAAAACAGGCAGAAAAATTCTTAAAGCTTGTACAGAAGCCGGGAAGATATACCGGCGGAGAGCTTAATGAAACCATAAAAAACAAGGATGAAATAAAAGCAAGATTTGCGTTTTGTTTTCCGGATGCATACGAAATCGGTATGTCAAATCTCGGAGTAAAGATCCTTTACGGTGCGCTCAATTCCGAAAAAGATATATGGTGCGAACGCACATATACTCCCTGGAAAGACTTCGGGGATATACTTATACGCGAAAATATTCCGCTTTATGCCCATGAAAGCGGAGATGCGCTGAAAAATTTCGACATCATCGGTTTCACACTTCAGTACGAAATGTGCTACACAAATGTCCTTTATACACTTGAACTTTCACAGCTTCCCGTGTATGCCAAGGAAAGAACCGACGATATGCCCATAATTATCGGCGGCGGTCCTTGTTCATATAATCCTGAACCTATAGCTGACTTTTTCGATTGCTTCAGCATCGGAGAGGGCGAAGAAAGCCTTGTGGAATTTACAAAGAGATATATAAGCTACAAAGAAGAAT
Organism: Oscillospiraceae bacterium; assembly: GCA_015064485.1. Classification (GTDB taxonomy): domain Bacteria; phylum Bacillota; class Clostridia; order Oscillospirales; family CAG-382; genus UMGS1052. The sequence goes on from SVSD01000008.1 coordinate 16,308, forward strand.
GTGAAAAAACGGGAAAGGCATATTCAAAAGCCGAATTTCTTCATATTGCCGCAAAAGAGATAAAGGGAATATATGTACCGTCGCTTTATGAAGTAAGATATGAGGGAAAAGACGGTACGATCTCGGCTATCGAAAGAAAATTTGACGATATTCCCGAAAAAGTTGAAAGATGTATAATCTCCGATTTTGATTCGGCATATTTCCCCGAAAAATCGCCGCTTCCCTATATCGAAACGGTGCATGACAGAATAATGCTTGAAGTTGCACGCGGATGTATGCGCGGCTGCAGATTTTGTCAGGCAGGTATGATATACCGTCCTTTCAGATACAAAAACTTCGAAACCCTTGCAAAGCAGGCGAAAGACCAGTATCTTTCAACGGGCTACGAGGAAATGTCGCTTACATCCCTTTCGATCTCCGATTACCCCCATCTTTTACAGCTTGTTGACTGCTTAAAAGAATGGACCGACGAATGTAAAGTCGGACTTTCGCTTCCCTCTATGCGAATAGATTCCTTCGAAAGCGAAATAATGAAAAAGATAGAGGAATTGAGAAAATCGGGACTTACCTTTGCGCCCGAAGCGGGCACTCAGCGTATGCGTGATATTATAAACAAAAATCTCACAGAAGAAGAAATTCTCCGTACCTGCGCCTCTGCCTTTAAAAACGGAAGAACCTCGGTAAAGCTTTATTTTATGCTCGGTCTTCCGGGAGAAACCGACGAGGATATTATCGGAATTCCCCGTCTTGCACAGAAGATAGTTGATGAATACTATAAAAACCCCGATAAACCCAAGGGAAAATCCTGCGAGGTTACGATTTCAGTATCCTGTTTTGTCCCCAAATGCGATACGCCTTTCCAATGGTGTGCTCAGGATACAAGAGAGGAGCTGATAAGAAAGCAAAAGCTTCTCGGTCAGAATATCACAAGCAGAAGAATCCGCTACAACTGGCACGAATCAAAGGTAAGCTTCCTTGAAGCGGTCTTTGCAAGGGGCGACAGAAGACTTTCAAAAGTTATCGAAAAAGCATATAAAAACGGCGCAATATTTGACGGCTGGGACGAATTTTTCGACTTCGACAGATGGATGGGGGCGTTTGAGGAAACTAAAGTTTCTCCCCAATTTTATGCCAACAGAAAGTTTGATTTTGACGAAATTCTACCCTGGTCGGTCATCGACTGCGGCGTAACCGAAGCATTTTTAAAGCGTGAATTTGAAAATGCGATGAAGGAAACAACAACTCCCGATTGCGGAACAAAATGTTCCGGCTGCGGTATTACAAAATACGGTGTGCCGTTCTGCACAGCAAAGAGAAAGGAGGCTGAAATAAATGACTGATTTCCGTATTACTTTTTCGAAAAAAGGACCTCTTGTCTTTATTTCACATCTTGATCTTGCACATACTTTCGTAAGAGCTTTTAACCGTGCATCGCTGCCGCTCAAATATTCCTCGGGCTTCAATCCTCATCCGAAGCTTGTTTTTGCCCTTCCTCTTTCTGTCGGAATGGCGGGTGAAAATGAGATGTGCGATGTAGGACTTTGCTCGGATATGGAGCTTGATGAATTCGAAAAACGCATAAAAGAAGTAATTCCCGAACATATCGAAATAAAATCGGTAGCTTGCGGAGCAGGTAAATTTAAAAATATCATATCCGCAGAATACGAATATGTTCTTGAAGGCAAAACGGGTATATGCGGCAAGATAGAGGATGTTCTTTCAAGGGAAGATATAACAGTTACCAAAAAGACAAAAAGCGGAGAAAAGGATATAAATATCCGCAAACAGATCTTTGAGTATAATGTAAAAGAGGAAGAGGGAAATACAAAGATATCTCTTTGTGTAGATGCCTCGGCAGAAGGTTATCTCAACCCCGAATATGTTTTGAAAGCACTTGAAGCGGAAGGAATTTTGGTTTCATCCGACGCTATCAGCACAAGAACAAGGATAAATTTAAAATGAAATATGTAACACTTGCGGAAAAACCGCTTCCTATGTCAAAAGAGGAGCTTCCCGAAGGAATATATTCTCCCGACTTTGTTTATGTTACGGGAGATGCCTATATCGACCATCCGAGCTTCGGATCTGCTCTTATTTCAAGAGTGCTTGAAAGCTATGGCTTTACTGTCGGAATAATTTCTCAGCCCGATTATAAAAAAAGCTATAAAGACGGCTCGGGCGAGGGCGTCTGCGTTTTCGGAAGACCAAGACTCGGCTTTCTTGTAAGCTCGGGAAATGTGGATTCTATGGTGGCAAACTATACCGCCGCAAAAAAACGCCGTTCGGACGATTACTATTCTCCGGGCAAAAAAGCAGGTCTTCGCCCCGACCGTGCGGTTATAGTATATTGCAACAGAATACGCGAAGCATACGGCGATATTCCCATAATTATCGGCGGACTTGAAGCGTCGCTTCGTCGTTTTGCCCATTATGACTATTGGGACGACAAGGTAAGAAGAAGTATACTTATTGATTCCCGCGCCGATATTATAAGCTACGGTATGGGGGAGAGAAGTATTCCGGAAATTGCAAAGCTTCTTGATAAAGGCGTTCCCGTACGCAAAATAAGAGATATAAGGGGTACGGTCGTATGCGTAAAGGATGAAAGCTATAAATCCAAATACAAATGCATCGAAACTTTCGACTATGACACCTTGAAAACAGATAAAAAAGCCTATGCAAAGGCTTTTAAGATACAGTATGAAAATCAGGATTTTGTCGGCGGAAAGGCAATAATCGAATTTTACGACGATTGCCGGCTTATTCAAAATCCGCCCTCCGAGCCTTTGTCGGAAAAGGAGCTTGATGCGGTATACGCCCTTCCTTTTACCCGCACATGGCATCCGAAATATGATGAATTCGGCGGTATTGCCGCCCTTGACGAAGTCGAATTTTCGGTAACTCATAACCGAGGCTGCTTCGGTGCCTGCGCTTTTTGCGCCATTGCCTATAATCAGGGCAGAAATGTGGTTTCAAGAAGTGCCGAATCGGTTGTGGCGGAGGCGGAGCTTTTAACAAAGCTTAAGAGATTCAAAGGATATATCCACGATGTCGGCGGTCCGACGGCAAATTTCCGTCACGGACCTTGTAAAGCTGTGCGTGAAGGCAAAAAAGCGGTCTGTAATAACCGCCGCTGTCTTTCTCCCACCCCCTGCAAAAACCTTATCGCCGACCATACGGAATATGTTGATATTCTGCGCCGCGTTTCGGCTCTTCCCAAGATCAAAAAGGTTTTTGTCCGTTCGGGTGTAAGATTTGACTATGTTATGGCTGATAAGGACGGAACATTTTTGAAAGAGCTTGTAAAAAACCATGTAAGCGGTCAGCTTAAGGTTGCTCCCGAGCATATTTCGCCGAGAGTTCTTGCCCATATGGGAAAACCGAATGTTGAAATATACAATGCTTTTTGTAAGAAATATTTTGAAACTACCAAAAAATGCGGCCTTGAACAGTATCTTGTTCCGTATCTTATGTCCTCCCATCCGGGAAGTACATTATCAGATGCTATCGACCTTGCTCTTTATCTTAAGAAGGAAAATATACGCCCCGAACAGGTACAGGATTTTTATCCCACACCGGGCACTGCTTCGACTGCGATGTATTATTCGGGGATTGATCCTTTCAGCGGAAAGAGCGTATATATCCCGAAGGATTATGAGGAAAAGAGGATGCAAAGGGCTCTTTTGCAGTATAACCGCCCTGAAAACAGACCTCTTATCGAAAAGGCGATAAAGCTTTCGGGAAGAGCGGATGCATACGGCCCGCTTCTCGGAAGAAGACCGCAAAGCGGCGCAAATAATCCGAAAAATCCGAAATCCTCGAAAACAAGACCGGGCGCAAAGCAAAAGAGAAGTTCGGCAAAAAGAATATCCGCCCCCGATTATTCGGGAAAGACCGTTTACGGCAAGGGAACATCAAGAACAAGAAAAAACGGCAAAAAAAGATAGGGGAGATGTATTATGAATAAAATCAAAAATACTGTGCTTTTTTTAGCTTATGCTTTATTAATCGTTCTTTGTGCCGTTACCGTTTCGGATATAGGCGGAATATGGCGCACAATTCCAGTAGCTTTCGCACTTCCCGCTCTTGCGACTTTTTTGTATAACAGAAAAACGCTTACTGTAATACTTACATTTTTTGCGGTATTTACGGTTTGTTCTGTGCAAAGCGAAAACATCCTGCAGCCTCTTATTACGGCGGCTGTCGCATCCGTATTTGCCTGCCTTGGCATTTATGTAAAAAGGCTTGTTATTACAGCTTGTGTTTGTGACGGAAAACCGAAAAAAGTATTTTGCCTTACCCTTGCGGCAATAATTTCGATTATTTCGGTCTGCCTTTATTTTTCTTATTTCGGCAACCCGGTTTCCTGCCTTAGCTACAGACAGAATAACATAGATTATATCGAGGAAAACTACCCCGAACACGATTTGAGTATTAAAAATACCATCTACGATTATTCTATGAGGAGATATTTCACAAATATCCGTTTTTCCGACGAATCACCGATGAATGCGCAAATTTCTGTCAAGAACAAAGTAATAATCGACGGGTACCATAACTATTACGAATACAAATATATGTCAGAAAGGGCACAAGGTTTATCTTTGATTCTTGCGGAAAGCTTTCCGGAAAATCTTTCGGTTGGTTGCAATACGGTTGAAACCGATATAATTCTTGCACCAAACTGCGAAAAAACCGAAACATACTCCGAAATGGTATTTGATATCTATCTCGGGACTCAGATTTACGGAGAAGAAGACTTTGCCGTAAAATGTAAAGACTATTTTGAAGCCGTAAAAGAATCGGAATTTGAATATAAAGCATTAAAATTTTACGGCGGATATGCCGGCGAATTTTATTATGAAATGACAGTACCGTCTGATTTTACCGGCGATTTTAACGATGCGGTTCAGCCTTTCAACGAAAAGCATCTTGTAAAAAGGGAAAAAGAAGCCGATTACAGAGAGTTTTGGGACTTCGGAAGATAAACTAAAGTTTTTTGCCTTCGTGCTTTAAAACTATAGAAATCTTGACTTCGCTTTCCTCTTCGGTTTTTTCAAAGCTTGCATCGTACCCTGCGTTTTTCAGTATTGAAAGAGAGCGTTCGATGCTGTTATAAAAAATCGAAAGATCACCGATGAGAAATGTTCTGATTGGTTTTTTCTCCTCCTGATACACAGGTTTTGTATCGGGAGGAGCTTTTTTTGAGCTTTTTTGAGAGAGCTGTTTTCTTACAATACCGTTGCAGACGACTGTGTCTATATATTCATCCGCTGTTGTGACGCTCATAGATTCCGCACCGATTTTCTCCGCAACTTCACTTCTTTTTTCGGGGGGAACTCTCAAAAGCGAGCGGGCGTGTCTTTCGGAAAGACGGTATTTTCTTATTATATCTCTTTGTTCCGGATCAAAACGCAAAAGCCGAAGTTTATTGGCAAGAGCCGACTGAGACATCGAAAGACTTTCAGCAAGGGCACTTTGAGTACAATTTGAACAGGCAAGAAGAGAATTTATCGCCTCTGCCTCTTCGAAAATATCAAGGTCGCATCGCTGCAGATTTTCGGTCATAGCAATATATGCGCTTTTCTTCTCTCCCGCTCTTATTATTATACACGGAATTTCCGTATATCCTGCGATCTTTGCGGCACGCAGGCGCCGTTCTCCTGCGACAAGCTCATATTTCCCTTCGTTTATCCTTACCGACACAGGCTGGATTATTCCATATCTTGCAATACTGTCGGCAAGGGAGTTTATCGCATCCTCGTCGAAATATTTTCTTGGCTGCATCGGGTTTGGCAAGATCTTTTCTATCGGCAGTTTCACAAGCCGTTTGTCTTGTTTTGACGGGTTAAAAAACAATGACATAATATACCCTCCTTTATACTGATATAGATTTTATCTCAAAAAAATTCCTTTGTCGCAAAAATACCGCCGTCATAAAAAATAATTACGGAAGTCTTTTTGCCGAAGAAGCAAAATTTCTCTCGCTTTATAATATATATATGGGGTTTTTTGAAAAAAATTTTGTCAAGTGTTACAAAAAAGAATTTCGATTTTGGCTAAAAGGTAGAAAATAAAAAATATTCCTTGCCAAGGCGTAAAATGTATGGTAAGATATAGACGGAGAAGGTTCGCCCGAACCTTGTATCAATTATATTATTATGAAAAAGGAGACACACCCATGAGAACGAAAAAGCTTCTCGCGGTAATGCTTTCGGCAATTATCGTTATGTGCGCCATCCCCTTCACAGCTTACGCAGATTCCGCTGAAGTTCTTGAAATTGACGGTGAAAGAATCGCTCTTGTAAGCTCTTTCGGTAAGATGACATATGAAGGCAAAGCCCGCGTTACATTTAAAAGCTTTGCTGATGCTTTCAATGCACTCGGAAATGAGGGCGGTATTATCGCCTTTACGGGTAACTTAAAAGTAGGCGAGTTTAACGATGTTGAAGGCAGAAAAGCTATTACAATAAGAGGTACAGGTACAAAAGCCATCAGTAATACTCTTGATTTTACAGGAAATAACGAAATAAACCTTAAGGGTAATCTTACTCTTAGTTTTCTTCATATGAAGACTGATGACGGCGCTTATGTCCTTACAAACGGCTATGAATTTGACACAATAAATGAATTTGACACTTTCCAGAAGGAAATATATATTCCCGGCGGAAAAAATATTATGGAATACCAGAATACTCCCTCGGTTTCTGTAGGTCAGCCCGAAGGAGATGTTGCAGGACTTTATTTGAGAGACGGTAAATTTGCAACTCTTACAGCAGGCTCTGTTAACGATAAAACAGTTTCGGGCGATACTGTTTTGAAGATTGCAGGCGCAAAGGCTGACGAAGTTGTTGCAGGTGCGGTTTCGGGTACTTTAAACGGCGATGCAAAGCTTTTTGTACTTGACGGAACAGCAACAAAAGTTTATGCCGGTTCTGTCGGCGGTACTGTAAACGGCAACATTATTACACAGATCGACGGCGGCGAGGTAACCAATGTGTTTGTCGGTGCCCATAACGACGCTGTTATCAACGGTAATGTTATTCTTACAGTAAACAGCGATGAGGATATAAAGATATCTGCTGCAAGAGGCGGCAAGGTAACAGGCAAGCAGGTGATCATAACAGACGCTTCCTCCGCAGCACAAATCGCAAACGGAGCGGCTGATCTCATCATCAAAACGGACGGAGGACTTTGTATTCCTCAGTTTGACGGAACAAAACTTACAGGTTTCCTTGTAACAGATAAAAACGGTATCCCTGCAAAGTCTATTACTGTAAACGGCTCTACAAAGAAGAATGATAAGGGTATTTATCAGTTTACAAACGGAACAAGCGCTGTAAAAGTTACTTCCGGAGTCACAGTTTCAGTAAACAGAGATGCAAAATATGTCGAAGGACGCGGAAACGGAATTTTTGCTCCTCAGGATAATATGACCAAGGCCGAAGCTGTTACTCTTCTTTCCCGTCTTATCATCGACGAAAAGCTTATAAAGGGTAAAGTAACTTCCGACTTTGCGGATGTTGAAGCAGGACAGTGGTACGAACCTTATATCGGTATGTTTGAAAAGCTCGGATTCCTCGAATTCGTTGCAGATACTACAGGATATTATTTTGAACCCCAGAAGAATATCACAAGGGCTGAATTCACTCAGCTTCTTTACAAAGTAGCATCTATTAACAATGCTGCTGCTTCCACAAAACTTTCAACTGTTCCCGATGTTCCGGAAACAAGCAAATATAAGCCTGCGGTAAGCTTTGCTATATCCGCCGGTATCATCACAGGCTACGAAGACGGTACATTCAGACCCGACAACAACATAACCCGCGCGGAAGTTGTTACTATGGTAAACCGTTTCCTCGGCAGAACTCCCACAGGCGTTGCAGGTTCAACCAACTTCAACGACATCGAACATTGGGCAAAGGCGCAGATCCTTGCGGCTTGCAACCCCGAAGGTGTGTCGTGGACAGCATCTGCAGCAGGCGCCGAATATGTTTTGACAGGTACAAGCGCAAAGGATTATGTAACAGCTCTTTATGATCAGGGCAAGATTCTCAGCGCAGACGCTATACGCAGAGGTATTGATACAATCTCCGAACAGATCAAGAAGGATGTACTCAATACTCCCAATACAGAAGAAATCTACGGCGACAAGATGACCGGTAAGATATTCTATATTTCCGAAAAGAACGGCGATGACAAAAACGACGGTACAAGCCCCGAAAAAGCATTCAAGACAATCGAGGGTGCTTTCAAAAAGATGAAATTCCTCAAGCCCGGTACTGCAATTTTCTTTGAAAGAGGCGGCATCTACAGAGGACATATAAATATCGGCGACCGTTCTCCCGGTCTTATATTCGGTTCTTACGGTACAGGCACAAAGCCTCTTATCATTCAGTCAAAGATGAATTATGCGGACGAATCCCTTTGGGTAAAGACAGAATGGCCTAATGTATGGAGATGTACACTTAAGCTTGACAATGTCGGCGTTATGGCGTTTGACCACGATGTGTTTGACTATTCCGGAAATATATACGATGAATTGTACGGAAGAAACCGCAATGCGGGTCTTGGCGGCGTAACCGGTGTATTTGATCTTGTAGAAGATCTTCAGTTCTACTCCGTGCTTGCAAATGACCAGTCAAATAATGTAAGCGTAACCGAAGGCGACCTCTTCATTTACTCTGCAAAGGGCAACCCCGGTAAGCGTTTTGCTTCTATCGAAATCGGTGAAAACCTTGATATTGTAGACGGCTCAAGCGATGATATAATCATCGATAACCTTGCATTCAAGTTCGCCGGCGGACACGGTATCAGCTCGTTTACTTGTAAGAACAGAACAGTTACAAACTGTGTGTTCTCTTGGATCGGAGGATCTATTCTCGATCTTAACTACAACGGTACAGGCATACCTGTAAACTATGGTAATGCGGTAGAAATATACGGCGGTTGCGACGGCTATTTCGTTGAAAACTGCTGGATGTATCAGATCTTTGATACAGGTGTGACACACCAGTATGCTGAAAAGAGCGCTTGTGTACAGAAGAATGTACGCTATACAGGCAACCTCGTTGAGTATTGCCATTGGGGTATCGAATTCTATAACGAGAACGACAGCGGTGCAAATCCGAAGACTAAAAAGTATACAGCAGATGTTATTATCAGATATAATGTTGTTAACAAATGCGGCTATGGCTTCGGTTCTATTTTGAGAAATAATACTTGGAATTCGTTTGCTTATAACTGTAACAGTATTTCAACAAACTATGACTGCTACACAGAATACAACATCCTCAATCTCTGCGGCGGCTATATGATCTATTTGCCCCCCAACTCCAAGGAAGAACCCGATAAGAATATCATTGTACAGCACACAGGAAACCGTCTTGGTTACCTTAAGGGTGTTGACAGATATGTTGACAGCTCTGCTGCCAAATATATTGCAGAAGATTACGGAGATGAAAATGCAATCGTAATCCTTGTTGATCACACAATCGAGCCTACTCCTTCAAGAGAAATTCCCGCAGTTCCCGCAAACAAATAAATAAAATAAAAATCCTCCCGAAAGGGAGGATTTTTTGCTGTATAACAAGCATTTTGAGTTTTTATGCTAAATTTCAAGAACCGAAAAAATTTCCGAAATCTTTGAGGTATCTATATTTTTCTTTCTGCCTTTTATTCCGACAACAAGATTTGAAACACAAAAGACTTGCTTTGCAAGTTTTGTTATATCGTCTTCCGTAACATTTTCATAAACCTGCATTTTTTCTTTTATGCTTTTTACACCTTCACAAAGGATGTGGTTTTCATACGCCATTGTCCAATTAAGCTCCTCGGCGTTGTCGAGCATAAGACAGGCGTTGTCCGTATAATAGACTTTTGCCCTTGAAAGGCCGGAAGCATCTTTTTTCATAGCTTTGAAAAGATTTGTCGCCGCGGAAATGCTTTCGTATAAATTCTTTCTTGAAACCTCATAGGATATACTTATATTTCCGCAATTTTTGTATTCCTCTATCTTAGCGTCATAGCTGTAAATATATCCGAGCTTTTCCGAAAGTTCCCGGAAAAAACGGCAGTTTTCTCCCGAAAACATCAGGTCGTAAAAAAGATTTCTGACTTCCTTTCGGGCTTTCGGGATATCCATATCAAAGCACATCTCTACCATATAATAGGAGCTGTCTTTTGTCAGAACTTCTCCTTGTCTTTTCATATAACCTGATGGCAGGGGGCAAAAATTTTCTCTTTTTTCAAATTCGCAAAAATCATACTTTTCAACTGCGCTGCAAAGATATTCTATATCGTTTTCAGATACATTTCCCGTAACATAAAAAAAGAAATTTCCTTTTGAAAACAGCTTTTTTCTTTCTTTTTCACACTTTGATAGAGTGATTTTTGATACACTTCCCAAAGTACCTGTTATAATGTCGGCGGCGGGGGAATCTCCCCATATTTTTTTCTTTACAAGATAGTCAAGCGAAGACTTTTCGTCATATTCCCTTATTTCCGCGCGGATTCTGCCTCTTTCAAGTTCAAAATCGCCCTTTGAAAGCTCATCTTTCAAAGTTTCGAAAAGCTTTGTGATGATATCCGCGGCAACAGGAAATTTTGATGTTTCACCGGTTATGGAAAACTGCATAAATTCTTTGTATGTAGCAGCTGTAAAGGTCAGCCCCGCCTCGTCAAGAAAGTTATAAAGCTTTCCGTTCATCAGAATGTTTATGTTTCTGAAAACGATATGCTCTACAAAATGAGTGATCCCGACTTCTTTGGCGTTTTCGTATAAAACACCGCCTAAAGCATAAAGACAAAGGCAGAAGCTATGAAGCCCCGGACTTTTGATATCATATATGTCAACGCCGTTATTCGTTGTTGTTTTTTGTTCGCATCTTGCGATGTCCTCATTGTAAAAATTCATTTTTTCTCCGTAAGATGTCTTTTTGTAATAATCTCTCGCACAAAGCAATAGCTGTTTTTTGAAACAGGGACAGTTTTTCCGTTGTCAAGTGTCAAAGTATATCTTTTGACTGTCACAACGCTTTCGACATTTACAGCATAACTTTGGTGACAGCGCACAAAATTTCCGCCGAGCTTTTTCAAAAAGCCGGTAAGAGTATGTCTGCAAACCACTTCTTTTCCGTCGGCACAGTGGATACATATATCGTTATGAAAAACTTCGATATATTTTATAAATTTTGTTTCTATCAGATGCTTTTCGCCGTTTTTTGCCGAAATATAAAATTTTCCCTTGTCGGGGCGGAAGCTTAAAACAAATTCAAAAAGCTTCAAAAGCTTTTCTTCGCTCGGTATCCCGTCAAAAACGGCAAGAGGGAAAATTTCAAGCACTTTCCGGGTTTGCATCATATCATTTGTAATAAAAATGAAATGTACGGGGTACTTTCCTTCCCGTATTTTCTGTGCAAACTGAACCATATCGTCCTGCTGCAAAAAGTTTTCGCATATCACAAATTCAAAAAATCTTTCGTGCATCGCATTCAGGAGAGATTTTACATCCCTAAACATTTCGGCTTTAAATTCCGTACCGAAATGCGACAAAGCTTTTTTAAGATTTTCTTTTGTTTCAAGAAACGCGGCTTCATCATCGCTGCATATTGCTATTCTAATCATAATTTCTCCATAAGGATTATTGTTATATGTATTTTATCATATATCAGAAACAAATTCAAGGCATAAAAAGGAGCTGTAAAATCCACAGCTCTTTTTAAATATTCTATTTTCAGCTGTTCAAAAGCAAAAATCCCATATTAAGATAGAGCGCGTAAAGACTCCAAAGGGTTGTCGGGACCATCAAATATGCGGACTTTTTGTCGATCTTAGAATAGGAATTGACAATAACAAAGAGCATAAAAAGCTGTCCCACAAGAAGTATAAGGGCCGCGGCAAAAGCTCCCTTTTCAAAGAAAGCTACCGGCCACAAAATATTCAGAACAAGATATATGACATACGCAGTAAGCGCTCTTCTTGATTCATCTGATTTTTTTTCGTAAACAAAATAGGATGCCGCACCCATCATAATGAAAAGAATACTCCAGACGATCGGGAAAATGAAAGAGGGGGGCGCAAAAGGCGGTTTTTCAAGACTTGCGTATACTTCGGTCGTATTTTTTGCAAGAAGAGAGCCGAGAGAACCTGCAAGAAGCGACAAAACACAGGCAAAAACAAGTTTTGGCACAGAAATTTTTGATACTTTTGTGTTCATTATATAACCTCCGTTCCGCCGAATACGGCGGTTTTTAGAAATAGCATATTCCGAAAACGCAATATTTATACCGATAATGCTTGAAATTGTCAAAAAAATGTGATATACTTTTATAAAATCATATTATATTTATATGAAATACTCGTCGGAGGGCTTGAAATGAAAGTTTCGACAAAGGGCAGATATGCGCTCAGAATAATGATCGATCTTGCGGAAAACGGAGCGGGTTTTGTACCGCTTAAGGATATCGGCGAAAGACAAAACATTACTGTCAAATACCTTGAACAGATAATTTCACTTCTTTCAAAAGCCCAGCTTGTTTCGGGAACTCGCGGAAACGGCGGCGGATACAGACTTACAAGAAGACCTTATGAATATAAGATCTCCGAAATTTTTGCGGCGTCCGAAGGTGCATTTGAAATAGAAACCGATGAGGAAGGAAGAGCTTCGGAATTCTGGAAAGGTTTTGAACGAACCGTACAGAATTATCTTTCAAGCAAAACTCTTGACGATGTTATCAAGGAGAGCAAGGCGAAGGAAAGAGAACCTTCTATCTGGATTTTATAAGGAACAAATGCGGGAGGCGGAAGCCTCCCTTGTTTTTTATCAAATTCTGATCTGCAGGGCGAGGTTGCTTGCGCCGCTATATAATGAATATGTATTGTAGGGGGGCTTGCTTGCGCCGTTTATATTTTATTGGTCTTGGTTATTGAAAATTGCCTTTCAAAAACTTTATATGTTGATTATTAAAGAGGGGTGTTATCGCACACCCCTCTTTGACTCCCCACTCCCACCCCCACACCCCCTCAAGGGGGTTAAATTATCGAAAACGATAATTGCCAATCGGTAGCCGGCAAAAGACTATCCATCGATGTCATCACTATTAACATCACCCGCGATGTCATCAAAATTAAGTTCCGGCATCAAGGGTTTTTAATTTTCTCTGTTTGGAACGCTCAAGCGCTATAGGAAGATGACCTTTGAAGAGCCAAATTTGAATTTGCAGGGCGGGGGTTTACTCCCGCCGTTATACTTCCTGTAACGATTATGCATTATAATCTGATAAAATCAAAAAACTGATGCTGATTGTTTCTTATGCGAAGATAATTGGTGATATAAAATAGTGATGACGCCGATGCTTATGTTTTTACAAATTACTGATTGGCAGTTGTCTTTTCCTGCAATAAATTCCCCCTTGAGGGGGTGTGGGGGTGGGAGTGGGGAGTCAAAGAGGGGTGTGCGATAACACCCCTCTTTAATAATCAATATATGAAATTTTTGAAAGGCGATTTTCAAGAACCAAAACAATAAAATAATTGATTAAAAAAGGCTGTACAATCGCACAGCCTTTTTATTTTATCCTTATATATTCTTCCAATATTTTCTGTCGAGATTTCTGAACTGCACCGCCTGAGCTACATGTTCTTTTTTGATATTATCCGACGAATGCATATCAGCAACAGTTCTTGCAACACGAAGAATTCTGTCATAACCTCTTGCCGAAAGCCCCATACGCTCAAAGGCGTTTTTCATAACGAGCTGTGCTTCATCGTCAAGCACACAATACTGCCTTATCATAGCGGGAGTCAGCTGACCGTTTGAGGTAATGCCTGTGCCTTTATATCTTTTTGCCATTATTTCGCGTGCATTCATAACCCTTTCGCGTATCTTTTCGGAAGGCTCGGAAAATTCTTTTTCCGAAAGCTTTTCGTAAGAAAGGGAAGGAACCTCGACCTGTATATCCATTCGGTCAAGCAAAGGACCGGAAACTTTCGTAAGATACTTATCTATCATAGCCCTTGAACAGCTGCAAGGCTTTACGGGATGTCCGTAATATCCGCATTTGCAAGGGTTCATCGCACATACAAGCATAAATTTCGACGGAAAGCGGAATCTTCCGCCAACACGGGTGATTGTAACTTCTCCGTCTTCAAGAGGCTGACGCAGACCGTCTGTTGCGTCCTTTGAAAACTCGGGAAGCTCATCAAGGAATAAAACTCCTCCCGTTGCAAGAGATATTTCTCCCGGCTGGGGAATTTGCCCTCCGCCTACAAGACCTGCCGCAGACATAGTATGGTGAGGCGAGCGGAAGGGGCGGCGCGTAATAAGAGTTTCGCCGGCGCCTATATTTCCGGATGCCGAATATACTTTTGTCGTTTCAAGCGCTTCTTCAAAGTTCATCGGAGGCAAAATTCCGGGAATCCTTTTGGCAAGCATACTTTTTCCGGTTCCGGGAGGGCCGACAAGAAGAATATTATGCATACCTGCAGCTGCAACTTCTATTGCAAGTTTTACCTGTTCCTGTCCTTTCACATCCCTAAAATCCGGAATATTTTCGTATGTAAGTTTAAAAAGCCCGTCTTTTTCGCATTTTGCCGGAGTTAAAACATCTCCCTTTAAAAGATGCATCACAAGTTCATTTATATCACGCACACCGAAAACATTTATACCGTCAACAACACTTGCTTCGTTTATATTGTCAAACGGAACATACATTTCCGAAAAACCCGCATCCCTTGCGGCGATACACATCGAAAGTATTCCGTTTGTACGGCGGACATTTCCGCTTAACGAAACTTCTCCCGCAAAGCACTTGCCGTCAAGAGATACATCGCATAACAAAGTGCATTTCAAAAGCGCAAGCAAAATCGCAAGGTCGTATGCTGTGCCTTGCTTTATCATATCCGCGGGTGCAAGATTTACCGTTACTGCCATATTGGGAAATTCAAAGCCTGTTGATTTTATTGCCGCCTTTATTCTGTTGTAGGCTTCCTTTACGGAAGCTCCGGGGAGTCCGACTATATCAAATTTCGGAATAGATGCGGAGGCAAAACATTCTACATCAACGATATATCCGTCAATTCCGAGTATTCCCGCACTTTTTACTGTAGAGATCATCTTTTATCTTCCTTTGGAACTTTTTACTATAAATAAATGATATCACAATAAGCCGTTTTTATCAAGTAAAAGTTTGATGAAGGCAGTTTTTTTAATATCTTTTCAGCCATGCATCTCTTCGATATGATAGATGTATTTTAATGTCGAAAGCGCTTCGATTATTTCTTTATGAGTTTTATATTTTTTCAGCTCCCTGCTGCTTATTGATATTGCAACAGAATAAACGCTCAGCCCCGAATTTACATATGCGGGGTTTAATTCTATATCGTCGATAGTAAGGCCGAGCTTCCTTATTGTTGTTACAAAATCCTGAAGGCAGGAACTGCTTGTAAGTTCAAGATGAACCTCGAAATGGTTAGAGCGGTCTTTTAAGTATTTTTCAATCGACGGGAAAATATAAAGGCTTAAAATAAGAGCAGTAAATCCTGCAACTGTCACTGTATAAAATCCTGCTCCTACGCAAAGACCGAGTATTCCGCAAGCAAAAAGGGCTACGGAGGTTGTAAGGCCCTTGATCTGATTTCTCGAGCTGAAAAGCATAGAATTTACGCTTATTATAGAAACTGCGATTACAGACGCCGCCGAAACAAGATAAAGATTTATTCCCGTTTTGCCGGCAAGAAATACATCAAGAAGCATCGCAACTGTTGATGCAAACGAAACGAGTATGAATGTGCGGAAGCCTGCGGAATGTCTTTTTACCGATCTTTCACAACCGATTATTGCGGCAAAAATTATAGAAATTCCTATTCTCAGAATGATGCTGTAAGTATTTATCTCAACCGACCATACACCTAAAAATTCTGCCAAAGGATCGTATATCATAAATTTCTCCTTTTCTTATCTGTGCTTTGGAGGGCGGCGGCGCATATTATACATACTGTCAAAATGCTCGACTGCCGCATTTGTAAAGGCTTGTTCGTCTTCGTTTATATCGTGCCCGGGAAGCTCTTCCTGAATTTTTTGAATTCTTTCAATAAGAATTTCAAGGGAAGTCTTCTTTTCTCCGCCTTCCGTAGTTTCATCGACCGCTACAAGCTCTTCGAGCTTTGTGGAATAAGATTTTGAAAGATAAAGCGAAAGCTTCGCACAAACAGGGCCTGCAAGTTCATAAAGAACACTTGAGGCAAGGATTATCGTTTCAAGCGCGCTTCCCATATAGCCTCCGAGACTTCTTGCACCGATTGATGCAAGACCGATCGCAACGCCTGCCTGCGGGATAAGAGCAAGACCGAGATAATTTCTGACCTCTTTTTTCTTTTTCACAGCAGCACATCCCAAAAATGCACCCGCATATTTTCCGACTATTCGGACAGCAAAATATGTTATGCTGACAACAAGGAGAGAGGATTTTCCTATGGCTGATGCGGTTGCGACAAGAGCTCCGAGATCAAAACTCAAGCCCGAACGAACAAAAAACAAAAGAAGTATGGGAGGGCTGAAATAATTTATTTGTTTGAAAAGCTTGTCATCGTCTGTCGAATTGATATAAACCGTTCCCATAGACATACATCCGAGAAGAGGAGAAATTCCGAGAAATGCACAAATTCCGCAAAAGGCGAATAAAAGGGCGATGGTTATAATAAGTCTGTTGTCGCTTGAGCGTTTTTGTAAAAGGAGCTTCATAATAAATCCGAAAACTCCGCCGAGGGCAAAAACTGCCATATTTATCGCAACAGGGCTGAGGATATCCGAAAAGCTTACTGCTTTTTTGGCAATAAATGAAACGGCGACAGAAATTGCGATACTGTAAGACACAAGTGCAACAATGTTGTCAATTGCGACAACCTGTAAAAGAGTATCCACAAAATCGCCTTTTGCCCTTGTCTGCCTTATTGTCATCATAGTTGATGCCGGAGCTGTTGCGGCGGCAAGAGCAGACAGAACCATAGAAAAAGCAAGATCAAGACGCAATATAAAATATGTCAGTATAAATATAAGAAATGAAGCGGTCAAAGCTTCAAAAAGGGTGATTGTAACAATCTTAAATCCGTTCTTTTTAAGGGCGGAAAATCTAAAAAATTCACCCGTACCAAAGGCGATGAACGCAAGTGCAATATCCGAAAGAAAATCCATTCCCTCGATGACTTTTTGTGGAATAAGATCAAGGCAAAACGGTCCGATGAGGATGCCTGTGACAATATATGCGGTAACATTCGGCAGCTTCAGCTTTTTTGTTACTCTTGTCATAAGAAATCCTAAAAGCATAATAAGGGAGATGGCAATAATAATCGTCGCTTCGGGGGAAGTTTCTTCGATTTTTGCATATAAGTTATCAATCATCAAAATCCCCCTTCCAAAACAGCCTTCAAAAAGTTATATTATTTATCATATGCAGCTTTTTCGTAAAATAATTCTTTGAAATTTTATTTTTATTAGCGGCTGGGGGGTTACATTTTTATTTAGAGCAAAAAATAAACGGGAAGAAAATCTTCCCGTTTTGGTGACTGACTATTTGTTTTCGGTTTTTTCATATGTGATATAACAATAATTGCTGTTTTTACTGCGGTCTTTCATTGCGGATATTACCTTACCGTGAAGATCTTCGGTCTTTTCTTTGATATTATTTCCTTCGGGATAAAACGGTCCGTCAAGAAAAACCTCCATAACCGGCTTTTTGAAAACCTTTCCTTTGCGGTAAGTTACCGTCATTGCAAAGGAAGGTTTATTGAATTTTACGGGAAATCTGAAAGAAGTTTCGGGGAAAGGGCGGATGCCGGTATAGTATTCCCAAACATGTGCCTCGGGGTATATTACAACAGGATGCTTTTGTTCAAGCCTTGTTCCGATGGCATCATTAAGCTTTTTTATTCCCGAAAAAGAACCCGCAACAGGTAAAGCTCCAAGATACGGCAATATTTTCCCGATTACGGGAATACCGTAATTTGCAGGGCTTACAACCGTATAAATTCTTTTTGGCAATACACATAACGCAGGGATAAAAACATCTCCGACGGGCTGTGTATGGTTTCCGTAAATAAAAAAACCGCTCTTTATTCCTTTGAGGTTTTTTCTTCCCTTTATTTTCATATGTAAAAAGACTTTGCAGTATATTCCGCCAAAAACCACAGCCGTTCCGTAGATTATTTCCGAAATAATTCGGGAAAGAAAACTTGTTTTTATATATTTATAATCGTCGGGAAGCTTGAAGTTCTGGTCGGCACTTTTCTCGAAATCATCCAAAAAAGACGAATAATATCTTGTCTTTCTCATAACGAGCCTTTCCAGCCTGCAATATCCGAATTTTCAAAATCGTATGTCAGCTTTTTGCCGTATACCTTTTCGTAACATTCTTTTTTCAGCTCGTAATCTCTTATACTAAGCTCTTCTGTATTTTCTCTTACCGTCTTTTCTTTGTCGGGATACAAAACTCCGCAGATATGAAGAACATATTTGACTTTTTTAAACTCGTCGGTATCGTCATTTTCAAGGTCTGTCATTTCAACGAAGCAGGAAATTATCGGCACATCAAGCTTTGCCGAATAAAAATACGCACCGCTTTTGGGAGGACGGGGTTTGCGGTAGTTGAACCACATTTCCTGTTCGGGATAAAGAAGAACTGCGTGTTTTTTATCGACAAGACGCTCTTTGAGCAAGGAAAGAAAATCCCTTGCAAGATATCTCGGTTCTGTAGAAAGAGGGATGGTATCCGCATAATTCATCAAAAAACCGATAAAGCCCTTCATCGCAAAATTTGAGGTCTGACCGACGATTGCAAGATGTCTTCTTCCCATTTTCTGAATCAAATATCTGATTACAGTATTTTCAAGGGGACTGAAATGATTGCTTGTAATAAGAACTCCGCCAAGACCCTCCGGTATTTTTTCAAGCCCTACGATCTCGGTATCTTTGTTGATGACTTTTGCCGCCGTCTTTGCAAGTGCAACGCCGAGAGCTTTTTTTATTTTATACACGATACTTGTTCTTGACGCAAGAAAATTATCTGTTATCTTTCGGTTTTGCTCGGGGGTAAGAACAGGATCGGAAAGCTCTGCTTTGTTGTGAAACTGTCGGGACTGCGCAAAGGTTTTTATATTTTCAATTACCGCTTTGCGGTTTTCTCCGATTATCATAATCTGATTTTTACTCCCTTTTCGTGCATCTTCTTGAAGGTAATTTCATTTTCGGGGATCTCAAGTCCTCTTTTTATAAGAAGCTCAAGACAATTTTTGTCCGCTTCCTTTTTTTCATCTGTGTACTGCTCTTTATATTTCTTTATTTCATCAATATAGCCGCAGTCGCTTGCATATTTCCAAAATTGGTCTTCATACTGAATGTTATCATAGCACCAAGGCTTTGAGAAGAGATTGTAATGAATAAGATTTGTGTTTTTAAGCGGAGGCTTCGCATCGTTTGGCATAGTATCCCAGGATGCATCAAGATAATATATTTTGCCGCGGCACATAGCATTAAGATAATCCTGATCAGGGGCAATGCTGTCAAAATGATATGTATTGAGAAGGTTCAAAAAATGTCCTTCCATATCGCAGTCACGCATCTTTTTAAGATTCATAAGCAAAACGCCGGAATTTATATATTCGTTGCGGTCAAGTCCCACAGCATTTTCTGTGTATGCGACAAGGGGAGGGATGTCGGCGATCGAAAGGTCGTTACAGGCCCCGATAAAATTGTCGCCGATATCAATATCGAAAAGCTTTGCAATATCGCTTGTGAGAACGATATCGCTGTCGATATATATACCTTTATCGTACTGAGGAAACATCGCAGGGATGAAAAGTCTGAAATAAATCGTAAGAGTAAAATAATCGCAGCGCAGGCGGTTGCTCATTCTGTCGTCAAGAGCCTTGAAATTCGCTTTCATCGGAGTAAGGTCGATTTTGAAATTTTCAGTCTGAAGAGCTTCAATCTTTTTAATGTTCTCACAGCTGAGTCCCTGATGTAAAACGATGGCTCTGTAGTTTCTTGAAGGGTCGCAATTCTTTACGGCAGAGTTTATTGCTACCGCAAGAAAAGGTGCGTAGCCGTCATCTATTGTAAAGAAAATCGGAATTTCTCTTGTCATTTTGTTTTCTCCTTTGGTATTCTGAAAGTATATCGTCAAACTCAAAGATTTTGAGTTCATTATGCATTTTTTCTATATGCCAGGGTTTGATTGTAACAGCCTTTATCTTAGGGAAAAATTTAAAAAAGGTTGTAAAGTGTTTAAAGACGGTGTCTTTTTTGATTTTGCCCTGATTGTTGTATTTTTCGGGAAGCTTTCTTTTTACCGCAAGTTTATTAAGCGCGGTCTGATCGGGCATAAACATCTTCTTATCGCGGCACATTTTTCTGCATTTTTCAAACAGGCCGTTTTCGCGGATGTTTTCCATATTCAGCAGCAGAACCCCCGAATTCAGATAATCGTGCTTGAAAATGTTTCCGAAAAACCATTTGCCGTATCGGTCGGGGACACCTGCAATATCAAAATTTCTCATATTTATATCGTATAGTTGTCTGAAGTCGCAACGGCAGAGAACATCTGCGTCAAGATAAAGGATCTTGTCGGGAATTTCCCTTACGGTATCTGCAAAAAGACGCAGCATACAAAAAGGGGTAAATTTTGTTCCCATATTTGCAAGAGGCAGGTAACTGATAAATTCTTTTGTTATGTCAAAAAGAAAAACATCATGCTTCTCATTTTTCTCTTTCAAAACGCAGGCAAGGTCATCCGCAAAGCTTTGAGGGATCGCGTCTTTGTCTTCAAGCGCCGCTGTCAGTATGTAAAAGTTTATACCGCATTCGGTATTTTTGCAAAGGGAAAGTGCGGAAAGAAAAATGCCTTTACAAATATGTTTGTTGCCGCAAAAAAGAATGTTTAAAATGTTTTATCACTCCTTTACTGCAGATTATACCGAAAAAACAGCTTACAGTAAACACAATATATGGAGAATTTTGTCTACTTATAGGCTCTCAAACCGTAGAATACGACTCTCCGATCAGTAGAATTGCATAAAAAACGCCCTGTTTTCAAGCAAACAGAGCGTTTTATGCGTAGAGTTATTTGATTTTCGGTTTTTTGATAAAAGACCATAAAATGATAACGATCTGCCCCGCTATACCAAGAATATAGACAAGAGATACATTGATACCGAAATAAAGAAATGTGATATGTATTGTGGCAAGGATCGACCATACAAGCGCAGAAATGATAAGATAGTTATGTCTGGGATTGAACCATACCGAATTAAAAACAAGCTTTACGATCAAAACAATCGGCAAAGCATAAACAAAATACAGCCATTGAAAAGTGTTTGCGCCGACGATAAGCGTTGTAATAATAAAGGCAAATACCGCAATGACCCAGGCAACGCTTTCGGAAATATAGGCGATTGCTCTTCGGTTATATTTTGTTTCCTCGGTTTTGTGCTCTTTTACAGTTTCGTCGATATTTTCGCTTTTAACAAGATAATCAAGAGAAACTCCGAAGACCTCCGAAATTTTAACAAGGACTGCAATATCGGGCGAAGATTCTGCCCTTTCCCATTTTGAAATTGTCTTGTCGGAATAGTTTAATTTTTCCGCAAGTTCCATTTGTGTCATATTATTTAAAAGCCGAAGCTCGGTTATATTTTTAGCAACAATGCTTTTTATATCTTCCACTTAAATTCCTCCGAATATAAATGCTATGCACATTATAACTCCTTTTTTAAAACATTTCAAGTGATAAAGAGAAAAATAATAGGAGACTATCGGGGATATAAAAAAGAGCCGTAAAAATTACAGCTCTTTTTTATTACCTATGAACCGTTTTATACCACGAAACGATTATTTGTTTTTCTTTGCAGCCTTTTTTGCCGCGATGCCTTCCTTCGAAATCTTAACAACGAGATTCGAAAGGGCGATAAGTGCGATAGCGTTGGGGATTACCATAAGATAGTTGAAGAAGTCTGTAAGTTCCCAAACGAGATCGTTGGAAGCGATTGTTCCAAGGAAAATAAATACGATTGAAATTACAGAGTAAATGATTGTTGCGATCTTATTGTTCTTGAAGAGATACTGAACATTTACCTTGCCGAAGAAGTTCCAGCTGATAACTGTTGAGAATGCGAAGAAGAGAAGACATACTGCAACAAATATAGCACCAATATTGCTTCCAAATACGGAACCTGCAGCAAGCTGCATAGCATTTGTTTTAGAGATTCCGCTTTCAGCAAGAAGGTTTGCGTATGTAGTACCGTCAGCACCTGCAAGAGGGCCGTTTACGAAAAGTGTACAGATAATAACGAGAGCTGTCATTGTAAGAACAACGAATGTGTCAATAAACACACCGACCATAGCAACAACACCCTGATCGTGGGGCTTTTCTACATTCGCCTGAGCGTGAGCATGAGGTGTTGAACCCATACCTGCTTCGTTTGAGAAAAGACCTCTTTTTGCACCCTGGCTGATAGCAGTCTTGATAGCATAACCAATACCGCCGCCGATGAGAGCGGAAGGAGTGAAAGCGTATTTGAAGATCATACCAAATGTTGCGGGAATCGACTTTACATTAACTGCAAGAATTACAAGGCCTCCGAGAAGGAAAAGACAAGCCATAATGGGAACGAGCTTTTCTGTAACCGACGCGATTCTCTGGATACCTCCGAGGAAAATGAAAGCGGCAACAACAGAAAGAATGATACCGACAATCCATGTGGGAATACCGAAAGCTGTGTTGCAGGATTCAGCGATAGAGTTGGACTGAACCATAGATCCCATAAAGCCGAGAGCGAGGATTATAGCGATAGAGAAAAATCCGGCAAGGAATTTACCGAAGCCGCCCTTGAACGCTTTTTTCATATAGTAAACAGGACCGCCGAGAACTTCGCCGTTTTCACATTTAATCTTTGTTTCCTGAGCAAGCACTGCTTCTGCGTAGATTGTAGCCATACCGAGGAAAGCGATGATCCACATCCAAAAAATAGCACCGGGGCCGCCTGTAAGGATAGCACCTGCCGCACCGACGATGTTACCGGTACCTACCTGAGCTGCGATTGCAGTTGCAAGAGCCTGGAAGGAAGAAAGACCGCCGCCTGCGTTTTTGTTACCAAAGAGTTTGATGTTGCCGAAAACTCTCTTCATACCTTCGCTGAAGCAGCGAATCTGAACAAAGCCTGTTCTGAAAGTGAAGAGAAGACCGACACCAAGAAGAAGAACGATGAGAATGTAGTCGGCAAGATAACTGTTGGCTTTTGCGACAAAGCCGAGAATTGTTTCCTGCATAAGAAAACCTCCTTAAAATAAAAAATAACTATTGATAAAATATCAATAGCTCCAAAGAAAAATATTTGCAGAATACCACAATACGATATAATGTAGAAAATCATCTGCTCCATTCTTTTGCCTGAGAGATTCGGCATAAAGGGCTTACACCCCCACACCTTGCACCTTCGGCACCCGTTTTTCGGGATTCTCCGGAGTACCCTTCGCTTTCAGTTTCAAAAAAGATTCTAAAAGTTTCATCGGGTAAGATTGATACCCGTGCATTATATCACAACAAAGTGCTTTTGTCAAGACAAAATTTTATTTTTTTCGTCAAATGTTAAAAAACGGGCGGTTTTTTGACGAAAAAAGCCCATAAAATAAGCTTTTTTGCGGTTTTTAGGGTTTTTCAAATATTTTTTTAAAAAAATTAAAAAAACACTTGACAAACCAAAACTATTCTGTTATAATAGCAAATGTTCCGAGCAAAACGGACAAATAAATGCTGGTGTGGCTCAATGGCAGAGCAGCTGATTTGTAATCAGCAGGTTGGGGGTTCGACTCCCTTCACCAGCTCCATATTTCTGAACCGAAAGGTTCAGAAATTTTTTGGGGGAATTCCCGAGCGGCCAAAGGGGGCAGACTGTAAATCTGTTGTCACTGACTTCGGTGGTCCGAATCCACCTTCCCCCACCAAGTGTTGTGGTCTATTTAGATGCCACACAGAAAAGCCTTGAGAAATCAAGGCTTTTCGCATTTTTTACCCCTATTTTTCAAGTTGCAATTTCATAGATGCCAACGACCTACAAGGTGGATTCGAACCACCGAAATACAATTAAAGGGCAGATTCAGCAATTTTATTTTGCCAAGTCTGCCCTATTTTTTATTTATTCTCTTTCTTCAATCTTGCCTTTGCTTCCTCTGCGGTTTCTCCGTCTTTAGTGAGGTAAGCATCTACAAACTTGTCTTCAATTTTAGTGAAGCCACCAACAACGCCTTTTTCAATTTTCTTGTAACCACTGGTTACTGTCTCGGCAATTCTTTCGTTTGCCTTTACAATTTTTGATTTAGCCATATCTGTATATTTTCCTCCAATCAGATTGATTCCGAGAAACAGTACAACAATCCATACTGCTGTTCCCGTAAATATGTTTAGTAATAAGATTTCCGCCGTTTCCATACCTGGAAAAGTCACGAGCATTGATCTTTGCATTGTGTAAATGGAAACACACGCATCTGCCAACGATATATTACGTAGTGTCTTTATTACCGGAGAAGCGGAATGTTTTGCTTTCACCATACCTATAATTGAAATGGTGATTTTAGTGAATGTATATGTGGCAATGGCAATCATTACGATTTCGTGAAAGGCTGTGCCTCTATCTTTAACAGCAGACATTATGTTTACGCCTACTATACAGAACGAAAGTACAACCAGTAAAATCCCTGTAATGCGCCGTGCAAAAAACTCGGTATCATAACTGCCACTTGCTTTTCGTTTAACCTGCAACACAGAAAATCTTGTGATTGCAAGCACGGTATAATACGCACCTACTGTAATAAACCACCACGAAAGTGTAAGAAAACCTATAATACAGTTGCCGAAAGCATAAGCAATGTTAAGCGCAAGACTGGTATAGGGGCTTCTTACAAGATTTAACGCTTTCATTTGATGCCTTTAGTCATCGGGATGAGAGCAATCAGCATAATAATTCCGAGCAGACCGATGAGTGTACCCCATATGATTTGTTCCCGTACAAGACACATACACATACCTATGCCAAGTACTAATGCGGCAACAACAGCATAAATAATACGAAAAACATTTTTTGCGTTCATCTTAGGCAGCTTCTTGTTTTCCATCTTGCACCAAATGAGTGCGGTGATGATACCTAAAACAATACCAATACCGCCAAAGACGACCCCTTCCGTAAATGCGTTCCATTCCGGCAGGAGTGCCATACACATACCAAGTGCGAAAAGCACCCCACTAACCGTTCCCATTATCAATGCAACAAAACTACTCTTTTTCATTTTGAAATCTCCTTTCATTAAACCAACACTTGTGTTTTTATTGCAAATATAGTATAATATCTGCGAAAATGTAAAACAACCAACAAATAAACAACAGTTGTCGGAATAAAAGAAATTGTGACCATCAAATTTACTATAAGTGTTGGAATAATGGAGAAATGTTATGAATGTAAAAAACAACAAACGGCGCAGGGAGTCGCAAGAGAAAATCGAAAAAGCGTTTATAGAACTACTGCAAACTCGTGAAATTAAGGATATTACCGTTTCAGATCTTATTAAAATGACAGAGTTAAACCGTAGCACCTTTTATGCTAATTACATTGATATATTCGACCTTGCCGATAAAACAAGAGAAAAGCTCGAAAATGATTTTGGCAAGTTGTTTGCTGATTATGACTATTTTAATGAGCATACAGGTGCATTAAAAATGTTTCGGCATATTAAGGAAAATCAAATCTTTTACAAGACCTATTTCAAACTGTGTTATGATGAAAAGCATCTTATCTCGATTTATGATACCGAGCGAGCGAAAAAGGAACATATAGACAGTAACCTTAAATATCATATCGAGTTCTTCAGAAATGGTCTTAATGCCATTATTAAATTGTGGATTGCAGAGGGATGTAAAGAATCACCGGAAGAAATGGCAGAGGTCTTGAAGCAAGAATACAGAAGGAGATAGAAAATGTTTCCGGGGATCACAAATATACCTGTCTTTTTCAAAAAATAAAGTGGCATCTAAATGGTTCGTAACAGCCAGAAATCCTCGTATCGTAAGGTACGGGGATTTTTACTTTTTCACTCTCACCTCTTCACTTTTCTCTTAAATACGAGGATTTTTGGGAAGTAAAAAGCAATAGTGAATAGTGAAGAAGTATTTTGCAAGGCTCAGCCTTGCTTTTTAAGTATGAACGCCCCGCCAAAAATGTTCAAATTTACAACATTATCTTGACATTTTCGACATTGTATGCTATCATTAAATTGTGTTAAAACACAAAAATATTTTTGGAGGAAATCACAATGGTAAAGGTAACTAAGATTCTTCTTATCGTTAGCGCTATCCTTGGTGCGATCGCAATTTTCCCGATCATCATCAACATTCTTGCTATCAAGAACCTTAACGAAGCTAAGAAGGCAGAAGATGTTTCCATTCTTTGGAAAGTTCTCGTACTTCTCCTCGGCGGCCCTCTCGGTCTTATCGCAGGAATCCTTATGTTCCTCATCAAGGACGAACACCTTGTTGAAGCGTAAGTCTTTAAAATACAATTAACCGGCCTTGCGGTCGGTTTTTTGTTTTATTCTGCAAACTTTTATTTATTGACAAAATATATTTTTAAATGTAAAATACTAATATAAATAGGAAGGTTTTTGAAATCAAAAGAATTGGAGATATTAAATATGAAGAAAAGAATTGTTTCGCTTATACTTTCTGTTTGCATCGTTTTTACTTTTATTCCTTTTACATATGCGGATGAAAATGAAAACCTCGCATATGCTTCGGGTGCTCTTATAACCGAAGAGCAGGCAGAGGCATATGTCAACCGCGCGGTAAACAAGATGGCATTTAATCTTACAGATAAGATTATGTTGAAATTTTTCAGCTTTGATGTTATAGGTACAGATTACTCGGCTAAAAAGCAGATGCCTGCTTATGTCGTTGCTCTCAACTTTAATTTTAAAGAAGGGCCTGTTGAGATTCCGCAAATTCGTTTCTTCGTTCCCGTTGACGGAAGTGAAGTTTGGATCGGCGCTGAGGATGTTTTGGATGAATACGGAAAATTTGTAGTTTATACCGGCGTTGACTTTTTGAATTATTCCATATTTGAAATTGTTGAAAAAGTTACAAAAACGGTATTCTGCGTTATATTTGACGCTCTCAGAGAAATGGGACAATCTGTGCCCGAGCTTCCTTTCTCGATAGATTATATGAACGAAATAGAATAATGAAAAATGGGATGTGAGAGAATCACATCCCGTTTTTAGTATACTGATTGATTTTTAAGGGCGAACACCCGGCTTGTGATCGACCTCTTTTCAACCGTTTCACAGCTGAAAATTCACCCGCTCCTGCGCATTACGAACGCACCGGGAAGTTCGCTCTCTGCGGAGAGCGACAAGGGCTTTCTGCCCTTGACCCGAAAACTTTTTTGTAAAAAGTTCTGCAAAAAACTTTCATAAAAAGAAGAGAAACCTGCTTTTATTATTTTGCCATATCCTCGAGAGTTTTTCCTGTAAGGCGATATATTGTCCAGTCTTCCAAGGGCACTGCGCCAAGGGACAAATAAAAATCAATGCTCGGTTTATTCCAATTAAGGCAGGACCATTCAAGTCTTCCGCAGCCTCTTTCAAGGGCAGTTTTTGCAAGAAATTTTAAAAGTGCTTTTCCGTGTCCTTTTCCTCTTTTTGCGGGAAGCACAAAAAGATCCTCAAGATATATTCCCGATCTTCCCAAAAATGTGGAAAAATTATGGAAATAAAGGGCAAATCCGACTTCTTTCCCATCTTCAAGGGCAAATATTACTTCGGCGTGATGCTTTTCGAAAATCTCTTGCTTTAAAAGTTCTTCTGTCGCAATAACATCCCCCGACATATTCTCATATTCCGCAAGAGCTTTTATAAAACCTAGGATGAGAGATGCGTCCTTTTCTGTTGCAAATCGAATTGTTGTATTATTCATACTGAAATACTCCTTTGATATTACAGTTACATTATATTATTAGAGATAAAAAAAGTCAACTCGGCATTAAAAAAGCATACAAAAAAGTAAAAAATATGCATAAGATGATGCATATTTTTATCAAAGTGTGAATTTTTATAAAAAAATAGCGATTTATCTTGACAAAGCGCACACATAGTGCTATAATAATCGACATAATTACTAAAGGAGAGAATAATATGCTTGGTATGGCAACATTTTTCGGCATAATTAGCACAATTTTGATTTCCGCTATAATTATTGCAGATGTGATTATTATTAACTGCAATTCTGATGGCGCTATTTGTCGTGCGTAAAAACCGAAAAAGTTACTTTGCATACAATCTTCTTTGTAAAACAAAAAAGTAATTTTCAAGGCTTGCGGCATTTAGCTGTAAGCCTTTTATTTTTCATATTTGGAGGATAGAAAGATGATTGACATCAGAATCGAAAAAACAACATCTCCCAAGGCAAAGCCTGCTGACGAATCGAAGCTCGGCTTCGGTAAAGTCTTCACAGACCATATGTTTGTTATGAACTACACAGAAGGCCGCGGCTGGCATGACGCAAGAATCGTCCCTTATGGCCCTATCAGCCTTGACCCCTCCGCGATGGTTTTCCATTACGGACAGGAAATGTTCGAAGGTCTTAAAGCCTACAGAGGCAAGGACGGCAAGGCTCGTCTTTTCCGCCCCGACATGAACGCAAAGCGCGCAAACGCTTCAAACGAAAGACTTTGTATTCCGCAGATCCCCGAAGAGGACTTTGTTGATGCAATAAAGGCTCTCGTTAAGGTTGACGAAGACTGGATCCCCACAGCAGAAGGCACATCCCTTTATATTCGTCCTTTTGTTATCGCAACAGACGAATTTTTAGGCGTTGCTCCTTCCAAAACCTATCTTTTTATTATCATACTTGCTCCCAGCGGTGCATATTATGCTTCAGGTCTTGCTCCTGTCGGAATCTGGATCGAAGATGAATATGTAAGAGCGGTCAAAGGCGGTATCGGTTATGCCAAGACCGGAGGCAACTATGCGGCATCTCTTGCAGCTCAGGTTAAGGCTCATGATGACGGATATTCTCAGGTTCTCTGGCTCGACGGCGTTGAAAGAAAGTATATCGAAGAAGTCGGCGCTATGAACATCTTCTTTAAGATAGACGGCAAGATCGTAACTCCTATGCTCAACGGAAGTATTCTTCCCGGTATTACAAGAAACTCGGTTATCAATCTTTGCAAGTCCTGGGGTATGGAAGTTGAAGAAAGAAAAATTTCTGTTGATGAGCTTCTCGAAGCTCAGAAAGCAGGAAAGCTTGAGGAAGTATTCGGCACAGGCACTGCGGCTGTAATTTCTCCCGTCGGAAAGCTTCGTTATAAGGATGAAGTTATGACTATCGGAGACGGCGGCATCGGAAAGACAAGCCAAAAGATCTACGACACAGTAACAGGTATCCAGTGGGGTACTGTTGAAGATCCCTTCGGCTGGTCGGTCGTTGTTGAATGAAAAGAGTAACAATAATAGCTGGTCATTACGGAAGCGGCAAAACAAATTTTGCTGTAAACTATGCGCTTGAAATCGCAAAAAGCGGCAAAAAGACTTCGCTTTCAGACCTTGATATAGTAAATCCTTATTTCCGTTCAAAGGACAGCGAAAAGGTACTTGCTGATGCAAATATCCGTTTTATTTCCTCGGATTTTGCAAACTCAAATGTAGATGTTCCCGCAATTCCCGCCGCCGCGTATTCGGTTTGTGCCGACAAAGAAAGCTATTCGGTTGTGGATGTCGGGGGAGACGACAGAGGAGCTCTTGCGCTCGGACGGTATGTCCCCGAGATCCTTGCCGAGGATAATTATGAAATGCTGTTTGTTATAAACTGTTACAGACCTCTGACAAGGAATGCGAAAAGTACAGTCGAGGTTATGCGTGAGATTGAAGAGGCGGCAAAGATACGCTTTACGGGGATTGTAAACAATTCCAATATCGGCGATGAAACAAAAGCTTCTGATGTTTTGGCATCTCTTGAATATGCAAAGGAAGTGTCAAAGATTACAAATCTTCCTGTGAAATTTACCTCGGTACACCATGTGCTTTATGATGAATTGAAGGGGAAAATAGAAAACCTTTTCCCGCTTCGTCTTTATATCCGTCAGACCTGGAAAGCGGAATAATATAAAAACTATCGAAAGGAATTTATAAAAATGGCAAAAGTTACATTCGACGAAAACCTTTGTAAAGGCTGCGGTCTTTGCGTTGGTGCTTGTCCTAAAAAAATTGTAAAGCTTAAAACAGATATTAATGTAAAGGGATACCACCCTGCATGCGTAGAAGACCAAGATGCTTGTATCGGTTGTGCATTTTGTGCAACAATGTGCCCCGACTGCGTAATCACGGTTGAAAAGTAAGGGAGGATAATAAAATGGCAGAAAAAGTTTTAATGAAAGGCAATGAAGCCATTGCCGAAGCCGCTATTATGGCGGGATGCCGTCATTATTTCGGCTATCCTATCACACCTCAGACAGAGGTTGCGGCATATATGTCCAAAAGAATGCCCAAGATCGACGGCGTATTTCTTCAGGCAGAAAGTGAAATCGCCGCTATAAATATGGTTATCGGTGTTGCGGCAACAGGTAAAAGAGTTATGACATCAAGCTCTTCCCCCGGAATTTCGTTAAAGAGCGAAGGTATTTCCTACCTCGCAGGCTGCGACCTTCCCGCACTCGTTGTAAATGTACAGAGAGGTGGCCCCGGTCTTGGCGGTATTCAGCCTTCTCAGGCTGACTATTTCCAGGCAACAAGAGGCGCAGGTCACGGAGACTTCCATCTCCTCGTTCTTGCTCCCTCCTCGGTTCAGGAAATGGTTGACCTCGTATTCAAGGGCTTTGACCTTGCCGAAAAGTACAGAATGCCTGTTATGCTTCTTTCCGACGGTACTATGGGCCAGATGATGGAACCCGTAAGCCTTGAAGCAGGAAAGATCAATGAACACGACAAATCCTGGGCTCTTACAGGTACAAACTGCGAAAGAAAGCCCAATATTGTAAACTCTCTCTGCCTTCAGGCGGAAGAACTCGAACGCCTCAATGTTGAGCGTTATGCAAGATATAAGCTTGTTGAAGAAAACGAAGTTATGTATGAAGAATATCTTATGGATGACGCAGAAGTTTGTATCGTAGCTTTCGGTGTTGCGGCGCGTGTTTCTCAGAACGCTATAGATAAGGCAAGAGAAATGGGAATCAAGGTAGGTATGATCCGTCCCATCACACTTTGGCCTTTCCCCAAAAAGGTTCTCAATGCTGCAGCTGACAAGGTTAAAGCCTTTGTTTCTGTTGAACTTTCTATGGGACAGATGGTTGAGGATGTTGAACTTGCGATCCGTTGCAAGAAGCCGGTTTTAACCTGCACAAGAGTCGGCGGTATGATCCCCTCAACAGAAGAAGTTTTAAATAAGATTATTGAAGCAAATGGAGGTGCAAACTGATGGCAACAGTATTCAAAAAGCCCGAGGCTCTCACAGATGCACCGTTGCACTATTGCCCCGGTTGTACTCACGGTATTATCCACAGACTTGTAGCTGAAGCGATAGACGAGCTCGGTATCAGAGGCAGAACGATCGGCGTTGCATCGGTTGGCTGCTCGGTATTCACATATAATTATTTCAACTGCGATATGGTTCAGGCGGCACACGGCAGAGCTCCTGCTGTTGCAACAGGCGTTAAGCGTTCCGACCCCGACAAGAACATCGTATTTACTTATCAGGGCGACGGCGACCTTGCCGCTATCGGTACTGCAGAAACTGTTCATTCCGCAGCAAGAGGCGAAAATATTACAGTAATTTTCGTAAACAATGCGATCTACGGTATGACAGGCGGACAGATGGCTCCCACAACTTTGCCCGGCCAGGTTACACAGACATCCCCCTACGGCCGCGATGTTAAGACAGTAGGTTATCCTGTTAAGGTTTGCGAAATGCTTTCTCAGGTTGACGGCGCAACATATCTTGAAAGAGTTGCGGTTAACAATGTTAAAAATATCCGTGCCGCAAAGGCAGCCATCAAAAAGGCTTTCCAGAATCAGATCGAAGGTAAGGGTTTCTCTCTTATCGAAGTTCTTTCCACTTGTCCTACAAACTGGGGCATGACACCTGAAAAGTCTCTTAATTGGCTTGAAGAAAATATGCTTCCTTATTATCCTCTCGGAGTATATAAGGATAAGTATGCCGAAAGCGAGGTAAAATAATATGACAACACAGATCCTCATCGCAGGCTTTGGCGGACAGGGTATCCTTTTCTCCGGCAAATTCCTCGCTTACGAAGGACTTTTGGAAGACAAGGAAGTAAGCTGGCTTCCTTCCTACGGCCCCGAAATGCGCGGCGGTACTGCAAGCTGCAGCGTTATCATCAGCGACACAAAGATCGGTTCTCCCATCGTAAATGATCCCGATGTTCTTGTTGCGATGAACCTTCCTTCACTTGACAAGTACGAAAACACAACAGTTTCAGGCGGAAAAATTTTCGTTGACAGCTCTCTTGTTGCAAGAAAAGTTGAAAAGAGCGATGTTGAAGCTTATTATATTCCCGCAACATCCTTGGCGTCTGAAAACAACCTTCCCGGCCTTGCAAATATGATTATGCTCGGTTATATGATCAAGAAAACAGGTGTTATCCCTTACGAAAGCTTTGAAAGAGCGCTTTCAAAGGTTGTGCCTGCAAGAAAGATCGAAATGCTCGGCGCAAACAAAAAGGCACTTGAACTTGGATATAACTACGCAGAATAATTTCTGCAATTAGGGCGGAAGCCCTTAAAGGAGGCTATATATATGAACGATCAGCTCAAAGACATCGGCATGCGACTTGCGTGCATACGCGAAGACTGTGAAATGACAG
Organism: Oscillospiraceae bacterium; assembly: GCA_015064485.1. Lineage (GTDB taxonomy): Bacteria > Bacillota > Clostridia > Oscillospirales > CAG-382 > UMGS1052. The sequence goes on from SVSD01000008.1 coordinate 49,215, forward strand.
ATACAGCACTTGCCGAAAAGCTGGGTGTTGATATCGAAATTTACCGTTCTTACGAAAAGGGCGAGATCGATTTTTCATTCAGCTTCGTTTACAATGTTGCCGAGGCTCTCGGCGTGGATGTGCTTGATATTATCAGCGGCTCGTCACCCACACTTTCTACATGCTGTTATGTAAAAAAGGGTCAGGGCTATTCTGTTAAGAGAGAACATCTTTATGATTATAAGCATCTTGCTTATACATTCAAAAACAAAAAAGCAGAACCCTATCTTGTAACAGTAACTCCCGACGGAGAACCCCCCGTACTCCACGGACACGAAGGTCAGGAATTTAACTATGTGATTTCCGGCAAGGTTACCTTTTATATTGGTGACATTTCTTACGAACTTGAAGAAGGCGACAGCGTTTATTTTGACTCGAGTATTCCCCATACAGAAAAAGCGACGGGCGATACTCCCGCTCAGTTTATTGCTGTTGTTGTGAAGAAATAACCAAAAACATTTGCACAATACAGAAAGAAGGATTACCTATGCCAATATACGAAAAGTTCGTCGGCGCTCACAGAGATGACTTTCTCTCTTTAAAGGATGCGCAGAAGAACTATAAACTCACATGGAATGATGATTTTAATTTTGCCTATGATGTAATGGATGAGCTTGGAAGAACAAAACCCGAAAAGCTCGCTATGGTCTGGGTTTCGAAAACAGGAGAAGAAAAGCGATTTACCTTTGAGGATATGATGAAATATTCGAATAAGGTTGCAAACTATCTCAAATATCTCGGTGTTAAAAAGGGCGACAAGGTGCTTCTTGTTATGAAGCGCAGCCATTATTTCTGGCACACAGTTATGGCACTTCACAAGATCGGCGCAGTAATGGTTCAGGCGACTTTTATGCTTACACCGAAGGAATATGTTTACCGCTGTAATAAGGCGGGCATAAAATACGCTATCATCACAGGCGACGATAACTGTACGGAACAGTTTGACGAGCGTTTTGACGAATACGAAACAGTAAAGCGCAAGATGGTTCTCGGACATAAAAAAGTCGATGGTTGGCTTGATTTCGAACAGGGTGTTGAGGACGCAAGCGACGAATGGACACGGCCGACAGGAAAAGATGCGGTATGTGCTAACGATACATCAATCTTAGGATTTACTTCGGGCACAAACGGATATCCCAAAATGGTGTTCCACGATTTCCGTTATCCTCTCGGTCATATTATGACCGGTGTCTTCTGGCACAGAGTTGTTGATGGCGGTCTTCATTTTACAATTTCCGATACCGGCTGGCTCAAATCCCTTTGGGGCAAGATGTACGGTCAGTGGTTCGGCGAATCGGCAGTTCTTGTTTATGACTTTGACAAATTCGAAGCAAAGGATATCCTTGAAAAGCTCGAAAAATACAAGGTTACTACATTCTGCGTTCCCCCCACGATGTACAGACTTCTTCTTCAGGAAAATGTAAAAAATTACGATCTTTCTTCCCTTACACATTGCTGTACTGCGGGAGAAGCGTTAAACCCCGAAATTTTCAATAAATGGAAGGACGCAACAGGCCTTGAAATATACGAAGGCTTCGGTCAGACCGAAACTACCCTTTGTATTGCTACAATCTACCCCTGGACAAAGCCGAACCCCGGCGCTATGGGACTTCCCGTTCCCGGTTTTGATGTACATATCCTCGACGACGAAGGAGAAAATGCTCCTCACGGAAGCAACGGCGAAATCTCTATCCGTACACTCAGCACTGACAGACATCCCTGCGGACTTATGCGCTCCTACAACGAATGTGTTGAAGATACAGAGCGTGCGATATATAGGGGATATTATCATACAGGTGATGTGGCGTACCGTGATGAATTCGGACTCTTCCATTATATCGGAAGAAATGATGATGTCATCAAGTCCAGCGGTTACCGTATCAGCCCCTTTGAAATCGAAAGCGTTATGCTTGAGCATGATGCAGTGTTTGAAGTTGCGGTTACAGGTGTGCCCGACCCGGTAAGAGGTTTTGCGGTTAAGGCGACGGTTGTACTTAAAGAAGGCTTTGAAGGCTCTGATGAGCTTACAAAAGAGCTTCAGACTTATGTAAAGAAAAATACCGCCCCCTATAAATACCCCCGAGTGATCGAATATGTTAAGGAAATACCCAAGACCTTCAACGGAAAGATCCGCCGCGTCGAGATAAGAAATAACGATAAACAGAAATATGAAAACAAATAATTGTTTTTCGTAACATAAAATCAAAAAATCCACCCGAAAGGGTGGATTTTTTATTATTTAATTGTTAAGGCTGAATTTAAGGCTTATGTCTGCCGCCACGATCGTATGGGTAAGAGCTCCGATTGAGATTATATCTACGCCCGTATTTGCGACATCATAAAGATTTCTTTGTGCCATATTGCCCGACGCTTCAAGAAGAGCTCTGCCGTTTGTGATCTTTACACATTCAGCCATCTGCTCGTTTGTCATATTATCAAGCATTATGATATCAGCTCCCGCGTCAAGTGCCTCTTTCAACTGTTCGAAGGTTTCAACTTCAACTTCGATCTTAAGAGTATGGGGAATTGTGCTTCTTGCGTTCTTGACTGCATTTGTGATGCTGCCTGCTGCTGCGATATGATTGTCTTTTATAAGTACACCGTCGGCAAGATTATATCTGTGGTTTGTACCGCCGCCGATTCTTACCGCATATTTTTCAAGAGCACGCATGCCGGGGGTGGTTTTTCTTGTGTCGGCGATTTTTGCCTTTGTACCCTTTACCATTTCGACGCATTGCGCGGTTCTTGTTGCAACGCCTGAGAGCCTTTGCATAATGTTGAGAGCAGTTCTTTCTGCTGTAAGCATATTTCTTGCATTTCCTTCAACTTCTGCGATAATTTCGCCTTTTTTAACTCTGTCGCCGTCGTTTTTGTGTGTTGTGAATTCAACTGTAGGGTCGATGAGGTGAAAAACCTTTTTTGCGATATCAATACCGCAAAGGACGGTATCTTCCTTGGCTATAAATCTGCCGTGGGCTGAAGTGCTTTCGGGAATTGTTGAAAGGGTAGTTATGTCGCCCGAGCCGATATCTTCTTCAAGGGCAAGTTTTATTATTTTATCTACCTGAGTATTATAAAGAAGCTGCATTTTTTACCTCCGATCAGTCTTGTATATAATGTGAACCGATACTTTCTGTTCGATTAATTGCGCTTTCTGTTATGACAAGTGCCGTATCTATTGCACTATAAAGGGAATACCCTTTTTCGTTTTCGAAATTGCAATCCGAATATTTAAGCTTCAGGTCGGAAAGCAGACAGCGGGCGGTTTCAAGTTCCGAACGCTTTCTTACAGCTCCGACTTTTTCTGTCATTATTTCCTTTAGCTTACACATATCCGCCGCCATTTCGCTGCTGTCCGGCGATACTATATAATACGGTTCTTTTCCCAAAGAAATCTCGTTTTCCGCCGTTCTGAAATTTGCATTTATATAATCCGCCGCTCTTTTTGCAAAAACAACACATTCAAGGGTGGAGTTTGAAGCAAGTCTGTTTGCTCCGTGAACTCCGGTACACGCCGCCTCGCCGCAGACAAAAAGGCCTTCAACATTCGTTCTTCCGTGAAGATCGGTAGAAACACCGCCCATAAGATAATGCTGTGTCGGGTGAACGGGGATAAGGTCTTTTGAGGGAGTAATTCCGTGCTCGCGGCATTTTTTTGTAATTGTCGGGAAACGCTTTTCGAAAAATCCGGCTGACATCGCAGAAGTATCAAGATATACTTTTGTATCGTCTGTCTGCTTCATTTCGTCGATTATTGCGCGGGTTACGATATCTCTCGGCGCAAGGTCGGCAAGAGGATGGTTTCCTTCTCTTGACATAAAAGCTTCGCCGTATTTGTTTTTGAGTACAGCACCTTCGCCTCTGACCGCTTCGGATATAAGGAAAAGTCTTTCGCCCTCTTCGTGGATCGCAAAGGCTGTCGGGTGAAACTGGACAAATTCCATATCGGAAAGTTCGCATCCTGCTCTGAAGCACGCGGCAATACCTTCGCCTGTGTTACCGACGGGCGTTGTTGAATAGCGGTAAAGCTGACCGGCTCCGCCTGTCGCAACCAAAACATTTGCGGTTTTTATAATGAAATCGTTGCATTTGTCATTTGCCACTATTCCGCAAACTCCGTTTTCGTCGGTTAGGATATCAACAAGATCTGTATTCCATAAAATATCTATATTTTCTCTTTCTTCGCAAGCTTTGCCCAGCGCTTTTGTTATTTCTTTTCCTGTGGCATCTCCGCCGCAATGAAGAATTCTTCGCGCACAGTGTCCGCCCTCGCGGGTAAGCTTAAGTGTGCCGTCGCAGTTTTTGTCAAACCGGACTCCGTAGTCGATAAGGCGCTTTATATTTTCCGGGCCTTCACATACCATAACTTCAACCGCTTTTTCGTCGCAGTGGCCTGCACCCGCAGTCAAGGTATCTTTTATATGTGCATCAAAACTGTCTTTTTCGTCGAGCACACAGCAAATTCCGCCTTGTGCAAGATAGGAAGAACCGCCTTCAAGACCGCCTTTTATGACAAGAGCAACCTTTTTACTCTTATCAATTTCAAGGGCGGCAAAAAGTCCTGCCATACCGCCGCCGATGACGGCAACATCATAGCTTTTTGTTATCTTTTCGGGGTTTTGAGAGTAGAGTTTTTTATTAAAAATATATCTTCTTTTCATTTTATTTTTTTGATGCTGCTTCAAGCATTCTTTCAAGAGGAAGTCTTGCGGCAAGTATCTCTTCTTTTGTCATAATAACTTCATCATCGAGGTTTTCAAGAGTCGAAAGAAGATCGTCAAGGCTTGTCTTTTTCATATCGGGACAAACAAGGCAGGGGGAGATGAGATGAAATTTCTTTTCAGGGAATTCTTCTCCGAGTCTTTCGGCGATTGCGCTTTCTGTTCCCACGAGGAATTCGGATTTGTCGCTCTCGCGGCAGAAATCGAGAATTTCCGAGGTGCTTCCGATACAGTCGGCATCGCAAAGAAGCTTTTTCTGACATTCGGGATGTATTACAAGCGCGGCTTCAGGATGGTTTTCCTTTGCGTTTTTGATATCTTCTTTTGAGAGATTGTGATGAACAGGGCAAAATCCTTCCATAAAGTAAAAAGTCTTTTCGGGGAACTTTTCTGCTACATATGCACCGAGGTTTTTATCGGGAATAAAGATAATTTCTTTTTCTTTAAGAGTTCCGACAACCTTAACGGCGTTTGATGAGGTCACGCAAATGTCCGAAACAGCCTTTGTTGCGGCGGAGGAATTGATATAGCAAACCACGCATGCGTCGGGATGTGCCTTTTTCATTTCAATAACTATTTCGGGAGTTACCATATCCGCCATAAGACAGCCTGCGTCTTTGCGGGGGATGAAGACACGCTTTTCGGGATTCATAATCTTTGCGCTTTCCGCCATAAAGCTTACACCGCAGAAAACGATGATGTCTTTGTCGGAGGTGCGGGCGATTTTCGCAAGTTCAAAGCTGTCGCCGCAAAAATCCGCCATATGCTGAATCTCAAGATTTTGATAATAGTGCGCAAGGATAAGAGCGCCTTTTTCTTCTTTGAGCTTTAATATTTTTTCAGCCTTTTCTTTGATCGAAAGATTTTTCATTTCTGACACAGATCCTCTTTTTTCAAATATATGTTATATATTAATACAAATTACACCATTTTATAATTAAATATCATTATATCATAATGGAGTTTAAATTTCAAGTATCGGGGAAAATTTCGGGAAATTAGGCAAGAAGTCGACTAAACAGCGGCGGTTTATATGTCATTTTATACTATATATTTTGTCAAAAAGGGTACTCTTTGAATATTATAACATTACATCGGTGTTTAAATTTACCGATGTACGGAATAACACCAGAAATTCAGGCAAGAATATAGATAACAGTTAAAGAACAAGCTATGCGAAAGGAATTGATAAAATGAGTGTAAAACGAGGAGATATATATTATGCAGATCTCAGTCCGGTTGTCGGTTCCGAGCAAGGCGGAACCCGTCCCGTACTTATTATTCAGAATGATGTGGGAAACAAATTCAGCCCGACGGTGATTGCCGCCGCCATAACCAGCAAAACAGATAAAAGCAAACTTCCCACTCACATCGATGTTTATGCAGAAAAGTACGGTCTTGCCAGGGATTCTGTTATACTTCTCGAACAAATAAGGACTATAGACAAAAAGCGCCTGAAAGAAAAAATGGGGCATCTTGACGACGATCTGATGAATAGAGTAAACAGTGCCCTTACTGTTAGTTTCGGTCTTGAAGAACCGATTCCTCAGCAGCAGTTTATAGGTTGAATTCATAAGGGGGATTTGTTCCCCCTTATGTATATAGACCGAAACGGAATATATTTTGCAGGGCGGGGGTTACTCCCGCCGTTATACATAATAAATATGTTTTGTAGGGGAGCATATTATGCTCCCGCTTATATTTTATTGTTCTTGATTCTTGAAAATCACCTTTCGAAAATTTTATATATTGATTATTAAAGAGGGGTGTTATCGCACACCCCTCTTTGACACCCCACTCCCACCCCCACACCCCCTCAAGGGGGTTAAATTATCGAAAACGA
>SVSD01000009.1 GCA_015064485.1 Oscillospiraceae bacterium
ATATTAAGAAAAGATTAGATAAATAAATATTATGAATAGGCAGAGAATGAAATGAGTAATGATTTGAATGTTATTAAAAATGGAATTAAAAAGCTATATCTAACTCACCCCGATGTTCACATCAATGTTTCAATTACAAGTCCAAAGGTGCAGTTGCATAATCAGCCTGTAAAAATAACAGATGTTTATCCGAGCATTTTCAGAATTGAAGAAAATAGCAGTGGTGTAATTAAACATTATACTATCCAATATGTAGATTTAATAACAAAGAATGTTGAAATAATGGAATTAAATAAACTTATATCTGAACAACAAAATCAGCCCTATGGTTAAACCGTAGGGCTGATTGTTTATTGTTATCTTGCGTCAATAATTTTCTTGCTATAATATATTTTTTTCGCTTTTTATACCAAATTTATAATCTTTCTTTTCTTCATAACCGCATAATTGTATGCTATCTTCGTACCACTTTTAGGTTGATAATCTAACAAATCTCTACGGCTGTTTTTACGGCGTGGTGGTAGATAATTTTCATCATAATAGAAAATGCAATAATCACTTTGATTTATCATTATTTGATTACGCTCTACATACGAAGCCCTGCCGGCTCCCGAGACCTTTTCGGGAAAGTATGTATCATCACACTTTTCAAGCAAGTAGTTTTTGTAGCTGTCGCTAATGTATTCATACTCGGCACGGATGTATGTACGCTTGACGTCAGGATATTTTTCCTGAAGTTCTGTAACTATCTTTTTACATAAGCTATCAAAATCACTACGGCTACCAAAAAGGAAAGAAGTGACACCTTTGTTTATTATCAAATCTTCAACTGTATTATATATTTTTTCTTTTAATTCATCTGTTTCATTTATCTTTCTGTGACCAATGAAGCAAGCTGTTTTATTTGTATCCATTCAATTCACTTCCTAAAATATTATAGATATACCATATATCTATATAAAACATTATAGCACATAATATTGATAAAATAAATACATAATATATTTATTTTGGAGTGATTTTATGGCTATTAAGAGTGTTTCGATAAGAATTGAGGAAGAAATGTTGCATAAAATAGGGTATGTTGCTGATTACGAAGGTCGTAGTGTAAACAGTCATATACTTGTTTTGATACGAGAAAACATAAAAGCTTTTGAAGCAGCAAATGGAGAAATTGAGGGTAAAATCAACCCCGATTTGAATGTAAAACCTACAAGAAAATAAAGATTAAGGGTGTAGCACCAAAAGTGCTGCACCCTTGCTTTTGATATGATAGGATATGATTATTTTGATTCAAGCAAAAGTTTTCTTGCTATCCTGAATAAGCTGTTATCAACAGGTGGAATATCTCTGTATATCGGATCCTTCATATATTCGATATTGGGATCGAAATTAGGATTGATGGATTGATAGATTTTGTTTCGAGCATTAAACTCCGCCTCTGCATAAGTTATCTTACCGGATTTATAATCTTCAATCACGGGTGCGATTACAGCTCTTACTTTTTCAACATTTTCAGCATAGAAGTCAGGTCGCAAGTACATATCCCTATATTGAAAAATGGCATTGTTTGCTACAATGGTTAAATCTCCGTATGAATATCCCTTTGTTTGATCGCCAAGCCAAGCATTAAATAATATGCGATTTGATTTTGCTCTTGCATCAGAATAACCCAAACCTTTTTGCACCTCTGTTAAAACATCTGCTATAAGGTTCTCTGCAACAACCACGCAATCCTCCGTTAAGTGAAGTGCGACTGATTCTCTTGGTACTTCTGCGGCACTAACTGTTGTTGTAAATATAGTTGATACTAACCCTAAAATAACTAATAACTTTTTCATAATGACCTCCTGAATTATAAATCTCTTAATGGCGATTGAGCATCGTCTTTGAAACAATCAACCATCATACGAACACCAAGAATAAAACCTATTTTGAAATTCTCAACGCTTGTGCAAGCGGATATTTCATCACTTGCATTTACCATGTCATTAAACAATTTTTTATCGTCTTTTGACAGCTTCACAACAAGTTCGTTTTCATTTTTACTGAATAGCTCCATAGCTTTTGAAAGTTGTGTGTTGCGGTTCGGTTTCTTTTCATTTGGATTGATGTTTCCGTAATACAATTCCTCGATAAAATTCATTTCATCACCCCCTCACATATATAATAGAGGAATTGATGATTTCTCTTGCCGAGTGGCGAAAGTTATTCATAAGTCCAACCCATTTAAGCTGATTTTCTGCTTTTAGCTTTTCATCAACACCTTCAGCCTTTGCCATAGAATTGACAATACTTTTTTCCATTTCTAATGCCTGTTCGTTGATGTCGGCAAGATAGGAATGTAATTTGCCTGATGTCAGCATTTGAAAGTAAAAGCTGTAATTATGCTTTTTGATGTAATTCAAATGCTGCCTACCATAACTACCGATTTCTCGCTTGTCATCATTTTCGGGCAATTCAAGATTCGGAATCAAGTAATCGCCCTCTCGTTTGTAAGTTCCGCCCATTTGCTCAAAAATTGATTTTTTCATTGCCTATAAGCCTCCTTTGTTATTTGGTGATTTCATTATAAAGGAAAGCTTTCAATAAGACGAATGTACGAGAAATATTTTTTCGGGCATAAGAAAAAGAGATAAAACCATTTAAGATTTTATCTCTTACTTCTTGACCTCGCAATGCTCGTAAATTCTAAAGTTCCATTACTGTCCTTTAGAACACACTGCAATACGGTCTTGTTTTTTTGTTTTATCTGTTTTCAAAGATATACTGCTGAACTCTGCCGTCGATTACAGAGCAAACATCATTTGCTGACTTCTTGTCGGAAAAGTATCCGCCGGCTTCTTCTTCAATTATCATACTGATTTCCTTGTCTTCTCTTGCAACGATATCTGCTGATGTAATAATTTTAAGGATCTTGTCTATATCTTTCTGAGTAAAGGTTATCTTCTGGTCTTCATAACCTATTACAACATCATCGACTCCGATAAATGCGTTGTTTACTATAACATCCTCAACAGCAATTTCCGTAGCCGTTTCTGTCTCAAGCCCTCTTGGCTTAAGAGCCGACTGTTCTTCCCTTTCCTCGTAGCGTTTCAAAACTTCGTTTGCCTTTTCTTCAAGAATACTTTTCTTCACAGGGAAAGTATATGTGGATTTTTGGAATTCGTCAGAATAGAGATATTTTACAAATTCCCACGCTTCATCCTTCATAACAGATTTTGCCGAAACCGCAATTTCACATTCGGGTATGATAGAATATCCAAGACTTTCCGAACCGGGAACCGGGAATCCTATATATGTATATTCCGGACCGTGCTGACGAACAGCATAGCTCATATCAAAGACAGAAATGTTTGTATACTGCATAAGGCAGGAGCCGTCAAGATACATATTCATATCATTATAATTAGGATTTTCTTCGTAGAATTTGTTCCAGTCAAAAGTTTCAGGGAAACTCTTTACAAATTCAAGATATTTTGCAAAATTACCGTCTGCAAAGCTTCCTGTTCCTTTATCAACCGCTTCACTGTATGCGGAAACAATAGATTTTCCCATATAACCAGTAAGGAGATCGGTTCTTGTTGTGTAATAAGGAAGAATGAAAGATTCGGGATAGCGCTTTGTAAGTTCTAACAAATCATCAACAGTTAATTTTTCTTTTCCTTCGGTATATTTTTCCTGTGTGATAAATGTGTTTACAGAAAACGACGGTATTACACTGTATATCTTACCGTTATCAGCAGTAATATTTAAAATGTTTTCAAGATAATCTTCTTTTTTAAACTCCGGGTCGTTATCCATATATACCGAAAGATCGGCTATAAGTTTTTTGGAAGTATAGTTTTCAAGAGGAAGTCCTTCCACACTGAATATATCGGGAATATTTCCCTTTATAATATCCTGATTCAAACGGTTTACTCCGTCAGAATAGTTTCCATTCTGAATGTACTTTGAATAATCTATATAATTTATTCTGTATTCTGTATTTTGCTTATTGAAATCAATAATGACATCTCTTATGTTGTCATTAAGATAAATTGAAGCAAAATCAATTACATATTTTTTTACCGTATCTGTATCGGATACTTTTTCAAGCAACGCAATTCTTACATCCGACCAGTCTTTTGTATATTCCTGAGCAACAAAACCTCCGCATGCCGCCGCAATAATATTTACTCTGTTTGCATTAAGGTCGGAATTTATGAAATTCAAAACTTCCTTTGATTCTTTTGTAACTATATTATATGAGTGCACACCTATAGTATCGTTATAATAAAGGAGATCTCCTTCTCCGTATATATAGGTGTAGAAGTTCGCTTCAATCTCCGCCATATCAACAAAAGTCTTTGAAGCTTTATCGTACTTTTTAAGCTTTCTTTGTGTGTTCTCAGAGTTCCAGTCTATAGTAAGACCTACGATATCTCCGTTTGAAAACATTTTTACATTATTGAAATATTCGCCTGATTCAGAAAAATCAACAACATCGGTAACTGCTCCGTCATTTGATACGAAAACCATAGCAGTATCTGCAAAAACCACAGCGCCGTTATCATCAAAGAAAATTGCGGACACATAAAAATGCTCCAACTCCGAAAGAACCTCGTTTAAATTGATCTCAAAAAGTCTTTCGGAATTCATATTTTCGCAGATAAGATGCATATTCGATTCGTAAATATAGTTTTCAGGATCAGACCAGTCGCTGAAGCCTTTTTCGTTTATATACCATATATTCCCGTCGCTTGAAAGCGCCATTACACCGATATTTTCATAAGTATTTGATGTTGCATTTCGGTCAAGTACCTCTCTCGGATTATAGAAAGTTCTTACAAGCTCTGTTTTCTTTGCTTCAGTATCTACCTTGAAAAGCTTTCTTCCGTTTTCGTAGATACCTTCTTTTTCATTTACAGTTCTTGAAAAATATGCGTCAAAGTAAATGTCATCGCCGACGGTATGAACTGTATTTATGCTGAGATATCCGTTTTCATCTTTTTCGGGCATCTCTATATATGTTGTTTTATATACATTTTCAAGCGTAACAAGCTTTGCTTCCTTCTTTTCGGCAATAGCCTTTTCAGAAAGTTCGCCGCCTGTGCAGGAAAAAGTGCCAAGGCATATCAAAAGGCATAAAACCAAAGATAAAATTCTAAAAGCCGCAGATTTAATTTTCATCATTTCCCGCTCTCCTTTTCTTAATTGCTTTTTTTGTTTTTATAAAATTATTTGTTAAAAAAACTGCTGATTTTTTTATAAGTTTTTCTTTATTTATAAAGAGTATTACTATCAAAGAGAAAATATATAAAGCAGGAACTGCTGCGGCAACGACAGATAAAAACACAGGTACTTTTACCGTACTCAGCATCCTTCTTGCCGCATTTTCCCAATACGGATAATATATGGTATTGTTACGCATCATATCCGTATCCTCTTTAAAAACGCTTTTTAAGAGCTCAACATATCTTATCCTTTGTGAATTTTCTATTATTTCAACAGAATTTTCATCAAACATAACAGCTTCTTTAAAAATATTCATCGCATAATCTTTTACCGGATTCGGCAAAAGCGCCTCAAAACATATTATCGGAAGATCATTATTGATGTTTTCGCCAAACCCGCTCATCATATATGCTCTTGGTATATCTTTTTCCCAAAGCCTCTTTTCGCTATCTGAAAATGGGCCTGATGTGACTCCGAGGACTTCGCATTTTGTTCCCGAAACTTCGATTTCAAGTCCTGCAACATCCGTACCGCCGTAAAGACGAAAGGCAAGTTCCTCATTCAAAACAACAAAGTTATTCGAACTTTCATCGCCTGTATAATACCACCCGCTTATAAATTCATACGGATGAAATATAAAATGATCATTTCCCGTAAAATAAACCTGTGCCTCGCACGAATCCAAAACCGATTTGAAAGTAAGCTTTGTTTGCGACAAACTGTTTGTCAGCGCTACCTTTTCCCCGTTTTGTGAAGCATATGAATCGTCCGCAAGTTTTTTTACTATATTATTATGAACTTGTTTTGCGGAATTGTAATTGAACCCCGCATCCTCAGAAATAAAAGCCGTAAGCTGTGAATATCTCAATTCTTCGCTTTGCCACCTTTTTGCGGCTGTTTGGCTTTCATAAGACTTTGTAATGTGTGAGATACTGAAAAGTATAATTAAAAATATCAAAAGAAATGCTGAAGCAATTATTGCTCCGAATTTCAGATATTTTGAGTATTTTTTCATCAGTTATCCACCAGCCTTACCTGTGATCCATCTTCAATCGGCACATTTGAGCTTGTTATAACATATTCATATCCGTATTCCGAGGAAGTATCAACGGCGCTGTTTACATTGTCCTTTTCTATTACGGTAACATCTATTCTCTTTGCAATATAACGGTTTCCGAGCGGTGTGTTCTTCACACTTGCAACAAGTATGTATTTACCGTTTGCGTCCTCTCTGATTGCCCGGTTTGGAACTACTGTATCATACGATGTCTGTCTTTCACCTATTGAAACCTCATATGTTCTGCCGTAATTTAAATCGCCCTCAACCGATATTACAACAGTTCTGTTTCCGTCGGGATTTTTCCTGTCAAAACGGATCTCGGAAACAGTCATATTGATATTTTCGCCCCAATAGTAATTGTTGACTGTAACCTTATCTCCGACCTTTATTTTTCGGCTTTGTTCCAATGTTACGGGAATCTCAAGAACATATCCGCTTCCCGAAAGCTCAATTTCAGCAAGTATTTCACCGGGTGTAACATCAAGTCCTGCATAAACATTAAGTGTAGTGATAACACCGCTGTTTTTTGATACAACTTCGTTTGTATAGGACTTTTCTTTCAGTTTTTCAACCTTTTCTTTTTGCTCTTCTATTGCTTTTTTATCCCGTTCCGCTTCAAGGGCAAATAAAGTATCATTCTTTGACTGCTTATCTTTAAGCTTTTCGGAATTCTCTTTTGCCTCTTTTATCTGTTCTTCAATGCTTTTGATTTCTTGATCTATCTGCTTTGGCGTAGAAGAAATTGTATCATTGATATCGGAAAGTTTTTCTTTTTCGGCTTCGAGTTTTGAGTTTACAGCCTTTAAAGTATCCTTTGCCTTCTTGATTTTTTCTTTTACGGCTTTTGCCTCGGTTGAAAGCATCTCATCAAGTTCTTTGCTGATAGCATCAACCTTTTTCTGACAGTTGCTTTCAAGAGTTTTAGCATCTCTCAGATCATCTTTTGCGGAAGAAAGACGGTTGTCGTTAATTTCCGCTACCGCAAGTTCAGATCTTGCCTTTGCAAGGCTCTTGTTGAGTTCTTCTACGCTTGCTTTCTTTTCATCAAGTGCGCGTTTTGCAGATGTAAGCTCGGAGGACGAAACGGAGGTAAGAGCTTCAAGCTCTTCTTTCAAATCGTCTGTTTCATCCTTTAATTCATCATATTCAAGCTGTACTTCATCCAAAATTGCTTTTGCCGCATCCTTTTCATCGGTTTCTGCTTCTTCATATGCTTTTTTTGCATCCGAAAGTTCTTTAGCTTTATCATCAAGCTTTTCTTTTGCTTCGTAATATTTTTCACTTGCACTTAAATACTTGCTGTTTGACTTAACAAGATCATTATAATCCTGCTGCAGGTATATAAGCTGCTGGGATGCGGATTGATACGCGCTGTATGCACTGTCGTATGCGGCCTTTGCCGAAGAATACGAAGTACCGACATCCTGAGAGATTTCGTCATATTCTTCCTGTCTGAACTGCACTTGTTCTTTTGCTTTTTCAAGTTCTTTTTCCGCTGCTTCAAGCTGCTTTATCTTTTCTGCGATAATATCAGAATTTGCAGCATCTCCGCTTGTAAGAAGACTGTACTGTTCTTCGAGCTCTGTTATTTCCTGAGTATATTTGTCTGCTTCATTGTGATATATTTTGATTATCTCTTCGCTTCCCATTTGAAGCTGTTGCTTTTTATCCGCCTCGGCACGGTCTTCTTTAAGCTCTGCTAATTTTTCTTCAAGCTCCTTTATTTCCTCAAGGTTTTCAGAAAATTCCGATTCTTCCCGTCCAAGCATCTTGACTTGAAAATTATACTCCATATCTTCAAGAGTCTTTTGGGCATTTTTCAGCTCTTCGTTTTCATATTCTTCAAGAATGAAAAGGATCTGGCCCTTTTCAACCGTATCGCCTTCTCTGACAAGAACGCTGTCTATTGTTCTCGGCTGGTCTACTGTAACCTTATAATTCTGAAGCGCAGTTACCGTTCCCGAACCTGTAACTGCAGTTTTTATCTGACCGTAGCCCGCATACTGACCGGAAACTTCGGGAAGCGACCAGTTAAGTATTGTGTTTGAAAAGAATGTGAGTATAAGCATAACCGACAAGAAAATTATTGCCGCATTCTTTACCCATCCTCTTTTGTTTTTAATAATTTCGATCATATCAGTCTTTTAAACCTCCCGAACTTGAAATTCCCTCTACAAGATATTCTTCTCCGTAAAGGAAAAGAAGCAATGCAGGTATCATATATATTACCGCAACGGCAAAAGCAAGGCTTATTTCGCCGGTATTGATTTCCGACAAAAATACCGAAAGCGGCATTTTATCTCTGTCTGTAAGAAGAACGATAAACTGCTCGACCATATTCCAGTAATCTATAAAAATGAGTATTATAACGGAAAATATCGAACTTCTGCAGGCGGGAATACATATACGGGTACATATCTGCCATTCTCCCGCACCGTCAAGTCTTGCCGCCTCTATAATACTTTCGGGAATTCTTTTCATACTTTTTGTAAGAAGAAATACAGCAAAGGGTGAAAAAATCCCGGGAAGAATTACCGCCCACCGTGTTTCAAGAATTCCGAGAAAATCCGCAACCAGGTAATTGGGCACAAGCGTTACCTGATAAGGCATAAACATCAAAACTATGTATGCAAAAAATATTAACTGCCTGAGTTTTCCGCGGTATCTTGCAAATCCGTAGGAAGCAAGACAAGCCACGATAAGCTGAAACACAACTATCGGCAAAACTAAAATTACCGCATTCCAGAATTTCAAAAGATAATCGGGGCTTTTGAAAAGTACGGTATAATACTGGGTAAAAACAACCCGGTCGGGTATAAGCTTAAGATTTACTTTTTCAGAAATGTAAACTTTTCCGCCCGACTCGCCTGTTGCAAATATCGAGCCGTAATTTGCATTTATCTCGCTTTCCGAAACGAATGAATTTGCAATCGTAAAAACTGTCGGAAAAAGGAAAAGCAGAGAAAAAGCAAAAACAAGAACAAAAGTGAGCGAATTTTTCAAAAAGCGGGATAAAGTCAGTTTTTTCTTTTTCAATGTTCCACATCCTTTCCGAATCTGTCCTCAGCTATGAAAAGGATGCCGACGATTATTACCATTACAACGAACATAATAACCGATGCTGTAGAAAGCTTCTGGTATTCAAAGCGGATAAACATATTGTTCATATAATGCTGTAAGGTATAAAGAGATTTATACGGATAATTTCCGGTTAAAAGATATACTTCGCGGAAAATCTTAAACGAGTTTATAAGAGATATTATTGTAACAAATAGTATTGACGGTGAAAGATAGCGCAGTTTTATTGAAAAGAATATCTGTCTTTCGCTTGCTCCGTCAACCATTGCCGCTTCTATCGGGAACTTTGGAATATTGCCGATCGCCGCCATAAAAATAATCATATTATATCCGATATTTTTCCATAGAAACAGCAAAACAACAACATATATTCCGTATTCTGATTTCAGCCAGTCTACCGCCTGTCCTCCGAAAAGCGTAACAATATTTGAAAGCACTCCCTGATGATGAAATACTACCTGCCATATTAAAACTACCGATGCGACAGGTACCATCATAGGGCTTAATAAAAATGTACGCAGTTTACTTTTCATAGGAATGTCTCCCTCAAGCGCAACAGCCAGCAAAAGCGGAAGAATAACGGCAAGAGGAACGGCAAGAATTGAGATTGCGAAAGTATTTTTCGCAGCAAGTCGGAAAGCTTCGTTTCCGAAAAGGCTTATAAAGTTATCAAAACCAACAAAATTCTTATTGACAGGATCGTCAATAACAGAATAGTAAAGAACTACAATAAAAGGAATCGCAAAAAAGACAGCCACTCCGATAAGGCTCGGCAGCAAAAAAAACGCTGAACTGATTTTTGCTCTTTTATGTTCGTTAAATTGTTTTCTCTTTTTATTTTTTATGTATTTTTTCAACATCAGCATTGCCTCGGAAAGTATTTTAAATATTATACACCCATTTTTATAATTAGACGAAAATAACTTGTAAATTGTTCCTGAATTTAAAGTTTTTTTGAGATTTTTTCAGCTTTTTCAACAAGAAAAAATCAGCCGCTTCGCATTTTGCGAAACGGCCGTTTCTTATCTGAGTATTACAGGTGTTTCTTTTTCAAAATCTGAGCCTGTTATTGCGTTTTCACTCTTTATCTTTTCATAAGAAACTCCGTGATTTTTTGCAACATTCCATACGCTTTCTCCCTTTTGCGGATAGTAAAGCGAAAAACCGCTCTTTACAGAATCTTTTCCGCAGGTATCTGACACTTCGTATCCCGTTATCATATCAACAGAATCTTCACAAAGGGCAATAACGCTTCCGTCGGTAGCAAGACTTATTTCAAGCTCGCCTGAAGAAAGCAGACAGTCGTATGCACACATATATGTATTACAAACCCATTTTACCTTGTTCTTGAAAATTTCATAAGGTATATTTTTTATGGGAATTCTTATATTTATAGCAGCACTTTGCGCTTCAGCTTCGCCGTTTTCCTTCACACCCAAAACCGTCAATACTCCTTTTGCGGGAAGGAATGTACTTCCGTCTGAAAATTCGGGATTTAAAAACGACAGCTCAAGATTATTTGAAACAATTTCCGTTATTCCGCGCAAATCAAGGCGAACTTTGTCTTTATATTGCGCCTGAGAGGAATATTTGTCGATAAGACTGTAAATTCTGTTCTTTTCCCTTGTTGGAACGATATTCTCATTCACGGAATACATATCGGTTATAACAGTACATTTTTCATTTGCAACAGCAAAGACACCGAGAATAACAGAAGCTGAAATATCAAATATACGCTGTTCGCCGTAGTCGTCATTAAGTGTACTTACAGTTACCGAATCACAAAATGCCGAAACTGTCGCTTCCCAGCTGCTCTCAACACAAGGAACATCCACTTCCGATTCAAAGGGGATTTCCTGCTCTAATGATATGTATTCTGTGTCATTATCGTGCTTTGCTTCATAAAGACATTTGAAATTAGCCTTTCCGTAAACCTTAACCGTACCGTCGCTTACACTTACGGAATTTACACAAACATCCATATCGGTACAAACGATATCTTCGATTTCGGGAGCATCATCATCAATTTTTATTTCCCTGGAAATATCGCATCTTATTCCTTCATTTATCTCCATCTTTGCTCTTTGAGTTTCTCTTTTTAAAGTTTCAAGACCACATTTTGGGGTTTCTGTATCTCCGAGGCAGAATTTTGCATCAGAAAAAGCCAAAACCTCACACGATACAGTAAATTTTCCCCTTGCGGTCATCAGTCTAAGTCCTGTGTTTTTCGTGCTTGCGGCAACAGGAGAAGTTTTTACACAAATGTGATATTTTGAAGCGTCTGAAGTACCGATATCTTTATCAAAGCGTATATCAAACGGTTCTTTGAAAATCACATTTTTAAGAAGACCTGTATTTTCGCTCACATATAAAACATTAAATATCGTTTCACCGCCGACGATAACTTTGTTATCGCTTATAACCTTTTCCAAAACTCTGACACGGGCGCTTGTTTTTACGATCCGTTTTATTCCCGGCATATACTCGGCAAGAGTGTACTCCGAAGTTGAATTTATTTCGCTTTTTTCCGAGAAAACCGTATCAAAATATGAATTTGTGCATTTTGTGTCCATATACTTATCTCCTTTAGGTGTTCTATTCAAGTATATGACTGCAAATAAGTAATATTACTGCTTTTTAATAAAAACCGACAAAACCTTTCTCAAAAGCTTACCGGGATAAAATACTACAATTTTCATAATGACCTCCTACAAACAAAAATATAAAATACCGGCTATCATCAAAAGCGCCGCCTCTATATACACAAGAGCCGCAAGGGGTAAAAAGCTTGATACAAGAATAACAAATCCGACTGCAAAAATACCAAGCCCTATCAATTTGCAATTTCTTTTCATGGCAGCCCCCAAAAAAATGTTGTACTGTATTTTATGCGGAGATATTAAATTTGACAATAAAAAAACTCCCTCAGGAGTTTTTTTCATTATCAGGTAACATTTTAAGTTGTTTTTGTCTTAATTTATAATCCGGCATATGTTTTTCCACTTCAAGATAAAAGGCTCTCGAATGATTTTTATGTTTAATATGGCAAAGCTCATGAAGTATCACATAATCGATAATCTCATCGGAATACGAAAAAAGAAATACAGAAAAATTCAATCTGTTTTTACCGCTGCAGCTTCCAAATCTGGTTTTAGCCCTTGTAATTCCGACAGATGCAGGATAAAAGCCTGTAAGCTCCGAAAAATAAGGAACCCGTTTTTCAAGATAAACTTTTCCTTTTTCAAAAAGTTCTTTTACATATTCGTCAGAATACAGTTCGTTTTTCCTTTTCTTTTTCGCTATCGCATCATTTATCCACTTTTCGTTTTTCCGGACAAAATCATCTATTGTTTTTTCGGATACAAAAAACGGTGCTTTTACTATTACGCAAAGAGCGTCCGAAACAGTAATTGAAACAGACTTCCGTTTCATTCTTACAACTTTATATTCTATCATTTGTTTTTCCTTTTGATTTTTAGATGTATAAGATGTTCGGCCATAAGTATAAGCGCAACTATACCGAAATATCCGCATATCGGATAAACTGTTCCGATAAGATCTCCGAAACCGAACAGACCAAACATATATATCAAGATTACAACTGCAGCCGTCGTAATTTTCTTATTCTTATTTAAAAGTTCGCTTTTTTCAGTAATATAATGAATTGCGCCCACAAGAGAGGACAATCCCGTTCCAAGCATACCGAAAAACAGCAAAACAGCATAAATCAGCGAAAGAGCGGGAGATATTCTCTCAGCCACAAAAAGCATAGGTAATTCTTTTGACGCCGATTCGGGACATAAATACATCGAAAAATATATGCAGATTGCGATGAGAAGCAAAAGTCCGCTGCCGATTGCAATTCCTCTTACCATTCGTCTTTTGCCTGATATAACAGAACCAAGCGGCGCAAGTATTTCAACCGATGAGAAAAGATTATAAGATACAAAAGTAAGGGCCGAAAGCCACCAGACCTTAAGAAAGGGATTTACTTGCGCATCCGTCGGAACATAATTGATGTTCGAAACAGGAAAACACATATACGACAGTATTCCTATTATAACCGTAAAAACAACAAGCAACGGTACCGTAAGCGAAAAAACATATACCATCCGCTTATGACCGCCAAGGGCAAGAAGATAAATTATAACACAAAAAACTGCGGATGAGATATAAGGCGAAAAAGAAAATTGCTGAGCAAAAAGAGCGCCGACACCTGCAGACATTATTATTGCAATTCCGAGGAGAAAAAAGACAGTTGCAACTCCGACAAACGCCCTGAAAAATCTATTGTTTTTTCTTATTATTAATTTATCACATTCGCCTGTTCCGCGAAGCGCGGAAAGCCTCATCAGAAGGACACCGAACAAAAAAAGCAGAGTCATAGAAAGAACCAGCCCGAAAAGTCCGAATAACCCAAATGCACCGAAAAATTGCCACAACTCCTGCCCCGAAACAAATCCGGCTCCCAAAAAGCATCCGGCAAAAGTGAGTGCGATTCTGAAAGAATTAAGATTCATTCTCTAAAAGCCTTTCATTTTCAAGTTTTAAATCTACATTATATATATTAACATATGAAAAAGTCTATTGCAAGAGATTTTTTACATAGTCTTTTGATAGGATTTGGTTTAACACTTAATTAAAACAGAAAATGTTACTGGGTAACATTTTGTAAAATCTTGTTGTTTTTTAAAAAAAGAATTTTAAGTTATCTTTCAGCGGCTGTTTTCCTACCTTTTAGATATGTTTTTAACTGACATTTATTCACAACTAAAAGAAATTTTTAAAAAAATCCATATTTTTAACTCATTTTTCAACTAAATTTCAAAAAATATTGGGTTTATATTATTGACATAAATAGTAATATGTTGTATCATTATAATGTATGATGATAAGAATTTAATATTTTTATTAAATTTCATACGATAAGGGGTGTGGGAATTGACAAAATTTGTCGTCAGCGATGTTGACGGTACTCTTATATACAAAGACTCACATCTCAACACAGCAAGACTTCCTGTCATGCTTAAAATGCTTGAAGAACAAAGCGTACCTTTTGCAGTTGCAACAGGCAGACATTACAGAGAGCTTAAAAAAATTTTCGGGCAGTATGAAAAAGAAATCCTTTGCATTTGCTGTGAAGGTGCATATGCTGTCAAAAACGGCGCTACGATTTATGCCGACGCAATTGAAAGAACATCGGTAAAACATTTTTTTGATACATTCAAAAATCTTCCTGTTGCCGTTGAATTTCATTCAATAAACTGCAGCTATATTTTGGGCGCATCTCCCCTTCTGCTTTTAAAAGAAAACTCAAGGCTCGGGAATGTTATAAAAATTTCAAGTGCCGATGAGATCAAAAAAGATGTTTTTATGATTTCTGTTTACGGCGACTTTAAAAATCATACGCTCCCTGTAGATGTACGGCTTTGTTATTCGTCTTACGGAATAAGCGAATATACATCAAAGACCGCTTCAAAATACCGGGCTGTTAAAAGCATTTGCGAATTAAGCGGAAACGCTCTTTCCGAAACACTTTTTTTCGGAGACGGAAGCAATGATGCGCAGCTTATTCGCTCCTGCGGGATTTCATACACAACATACTGTGCAGACAAAAGCGTTTTTTCCCTTACAGATAACCACACAAGAGATGTTATAGGTACAATAATAAGACTTGCCGGCGCATGGCAAAGATGAAAGTAAAAGAGGCGATATCATGAACACTAAAAAATATACGGTAACAGATATTCCCAAAACCGAAAGAATTACAAAGCTTATTGATAATTTATATGCAAAAATGCCTGTTATAGAAGCAGACAGAGGCGTTCTTATAACAGAGTCATATAAAGCTACCGAGGGCGAACCTATAATTTTGCGCCGTGCAAAAGCTTTTATGCACATCTGTAAAAATCTTCCTATAACCATCAGAGATTTTGAACTTATCGTAGGAAGCAACACAAAAAATCCGAGAGGCTGTCAGGTATTCCCCGAATATTCCTTTGAATGGCTCGAAAGCGAATTTGACACGGTTGCAACAAGAAATGCCGACCCCTTCTATATTTCGGATGAAACAAAGGCTTCGCTTCACGAAGTTTACAAATACTGGAAGGGCAAGACAACAAGTGAACTTGCAACTTCCTATATGTCAAAAGAAACTCTCAAGGCGATCGAACACAATATATTTACCCCCGGCAACTATTTTTACAACGGTATCGGACATGTAACGGTAGATTATGCCAAGGTTCTCGAAAAAGGGCTTGACGGAATAATTGAAGAAGCAAAAGATGCTCTTTCGAAGCTTTCCTTTGAAGACCCGACATACATAAAAAGAACTCAGTTTTTAAATGCGGTGATCTTAAGCTGCGAAGCCGCAGAAATATATGCCGCAAGATATGCAAAGCTCGCCCTTGATATGGCGGCAAAAGAAACAGATAAAAAGCGTCACGACGAACTTATCGTTATCGCTTCGAACTGTGCAAGAGTCCCGAAGCTTGGTGCTTCAAGCTTTTATGAAGCTTGTCAGTCGTTCTGGTTTATCCAGATGCTTCTGCAGACAGAATCAAGCGGTCATTCTATCTCTCCCGGCCGCTTTGACCAGTATATGTATCCTTACTTCAAGAAAGATCTTGATGCCGGAAAGATAACAAGAGAAGCGGCACAGGAACTTATGGACTGTATCTGGGTCAAGCTCAACGACCTTAACAAAGTCCGTGATGCGGCATCCGCAGAAGGTTTTGCGGGATACAGCCTTTTCCAGAATCTTATCGCAGGCGGTCAGACCAAGGAAGGTCTTGATGCAACAAACGACCTTTCGTTTATGTGTATCCAGGCGACAATGCATGTTCTCCTCCCCCAGCCTTCTTTCTCTGTAAGAGTATGGAACGGCACTCCCCATGAATTTATGATAAAAGCGGCGGAGCTTACAAGAACAGGTGTCGGTCTTCCCGCATATTACAATGACGAAGTTATCATCCCCTCTCTTCTTTCAAGAGGTCTTACGATCGAAGACGCAAGGGACTACAATATAATAGGATGTGTTGAACCTCAGAAATCAGGAAAGACTGACGGCTGGCACGATGCGGCATTCTTCAATATGTGCCGTCCTCTTGAACTTGTTTTCTCTGACGGTTATGATGACGGGGAATTTATCGGCGTTCATACAGGCGATGTAACACAGATGAAGACCTTTGAAGAGTTTTATGACGCATATAAAGCTCAGAACAATTATATGCTCAAACTTCTTGTCAACGCAGACAATGCAATAGATGTGGCTCACGGCGAACTTTGCCCTTTGCCCTTCCAGTCATGTATGGTTGAAGACTGTATCGGACGCGGTAAGAGCCTCCAGGAAGGCGGAGCTATATATAACTTTACAGGTCCTCAGGGCTTTGGCGTTGCAAATATGGCAGATTCGCTTTATGCTGTCAAAACTTTGGTATTTGACCGCAAGACTGTTACAATGCGTGACCTTAAGGATGCGCTTGAACATAACTTCGGCGAAGACATTCCCGACAGCATAGCACAGGCAAAAACACAAAAAGAAATAAAGAAACTTGCACAAAGCGGCAAGGTCATCACAGAATCTCTCATTCTTGAAACATTCAAGAAAATCAAGACCTGCGGAATGCAGCCTTTCCAGCGCACAAAGTACCGCAAGATCCGTGAAATGATAGATGAAATTCCGAAGTTTGGAAACGATATCCCCGAAATCGATGCATTTGCAAGAGATGTTGCATATACATATACGCGCCCGCTTGAAACATTTAAAAACCCAAGAGGTGGTATGTATCAAGCCGGACTTTATCCCGTTTCCGCAAATGTTCCTCTCGGTGCTCAGACCGGTGCTACTCCCGACGGAAGACTGGCATATACTCCTGTTGCAGACGGTGTATCCCCTTCTGCAGGCAAGGATACACACGGTCCGACATCAAGCGCAAATTCTGTTTCAAAGCTTGATCACGGTATTGCGTCAAACGGTACACTTTTCAACATGAAATTCCATCCCTCGGCTCTTGAAGGCCGTTCGGGTCTTGAAAGCTTTGTTGCCCTTATCAGAGCATACTTTGATCAAAAGGGCAGTCATATGCAGTTTAATGTAGTAAGCCGTGAAACCTTGAGAGATGCTCAGGCTCATCCCGAAAAATACAAGTCTCTTGTTGTAAGAGTTGCGGGCTACAGCGCACTTTTTACATCTCTCTCAAAATCCCTTCAGGACGATATTATTAACCGTACCGAACAGTCAAGATTTTGATTTTTGCGGAGTGAAAAATGACAGAACAGTTTAATAATGTCAAAGGCAGGATTTTTGATATTCAGAAATTCTCGGTACATGACGGTCCCGGTATCCGGACAATAGTCTTTTTGAAAGGCTGTTATCTAAGATGCCGTTGGTGCTGTAACCCCGAATCGCAGGAGTATTCTATTCAGAAAATGATTCGTGCGGGCAAGGAAGAAACCGTCGGCCGTGATGTTACCGTCGGTGAAGTGATGGAGGAAATCATCAAAGACTTCCCCTATTACCGCAGATCGGGCGGCGGAGTTACCCTATCGGGCGGCGAAGCACTTGCACAACCCGAGTTTGCAACAGCCATTCTTTCTGCCTGTAAAGAACAAGGAATAAACACAGCAATCGAAACTACTGCATTTACCGATTATTCTGTAATTGAAGAAATACTTCCCGTTTGTGATCTTTTCCTTTTGGATATAAAACACACAAACAGTGACAAGCATAAAGAATTTACAACTCAGTCAAACGAGCTTATTCTCGATAATGCAAAGAGACTTGCAAAAGATGCGAAAGAGCTTGTTATACGAGTTCCCGTTATTCCCACTTTCAACGATACCTGCGAAGAAATACTTTCTATCGCACAGTTTGCAAAATCGCTTGAAAATGTAAAGGAACTTCATCTTCTTCCCTATCACCGTTTGGGCTTTGACAAATATGTCGGCCTTAACAGAGAATACAAAATGGGAGATCTTCCGTCGCCGGCAAAAGAACATATGGAACTGTTAAAGAAGACGGCAGAGCAAACAGGACTTGAAGTTATAATAGGCGGTTAAATTACCGTCATTGAGAGGTATTATGAATACTAACAATATCGAAAAGGTTCTCTCGGCATATGCCGCATCCGGCAACGATAAGCTTCGCATAATCCAGGAGCTTGTCCCCGGTAAGCAGATAACCCTTCTTCATATCATCGCAAACCCCGACAACGAGCTTTATAAAAAACTCGGTCTTGATCCGAGAATAGACTATTCCCATTCAGCAATCGGTGTTCTTACCGTAAGTCCCAGCGAAACTGCAATAATTGCGGCGGACATAAGCATGAAAGCTTCGGGAATCGAACTTGGTTTTGTTGACCGCTTCAGCGGTACGCTTGTTATAACAGGTACAATTTCCGATGTTGAAGCCGCCTTCAGAGCAGTACAGGAATATACTGAACAAAAGCTCGGCTTTAATGTTTGCGAAATCACAAAAACATAATGAAAAAGCTTATTCTTATCGGCAGAAGCGAAAGCGGAAAAACTACGCTTATGCAAGCCTTAAGGGGCGAAGATATTCATTATGAAAAAACCCAGTATGTCAACAACTCCGACATCTGGATCGACACTCCCGGCGAATATCTGCAGTCTAAACACCTTGGCGGTGCTCTTGCGGTATATTCATACGAAGCTGATGTTGTCGGTCTTCTTATCAGCGCAACAGAACCTTTTTCGCTGATAAGTCCGAATGTCGTTTCTATGTGCACACGGGATGTTATCGGTATAATTACAAAAATAGATCATCCCGATGCAAACATCGCTCTTGCCACAAGATGGCTTGAGCTTGCGGGCTGTAAAAAGATATTTAAAGTAAATTCCATTCACTCCGAAGGTGTTCAGGAAATTCTTGATTATCTTAAAGACAGCTGAATTAAATTTTGTAAGATAGGCCTTGTGCCTTCTTAAATATAAGCAGTAAGTCCATTAAATACTATAAAAAAGGAGAATGAAAAATGGCTTCAGAGTACGCAATTAAAGTTCAAATGTGCGAAATCGGTAAAAGAATCTACGACCGCGGCATGGTAGCGTCCAATGATGGTAACATTTCCGTTAAGGTCGGCGAAGACACTTATCTTTGCACTCCTACAGGTGTTTCCAAAGGTTTTATGACCCCCGAATACATCTGTAAAGTAAACGGCAGAGGCGAAGTTATCGAAGCAAACGAAGGCTTCCGTCCCTCTTCCGAAATCAAAATGCATATGAGAGTTTACAAGGAAAGACCTGATGTTAAGTCTGTTGTTCACGCGCATCCTATGTACGCTACAGGCTTTGCTATCGCAGGTATTCCGCTTACAGCTCAGATTATGCCCGAGGCAGTTATTGCTCTTGGATGTGTTCCGATCGCTGAATACGGATGTCCTTCCACAGAAGAAATCCCGGATGCTGTATCTAAGTATCTCCAGCATTATGATGCAGTGCTTCTTGCAAATCACGGTGCACTTGCATTCTCCGATTCTCTTCTCAGCGCATACCACAAGATGGAATCTGTTGAGTTCTACGCTCAGCTTCTCTTCATCTCCACAATGCTCGGCGGACCTAAGGAACTCACAGAAGAACAGGTTCAGCAGCTTTACGAAATCCGCCGCAAGTTCGGTATGTCCGGTAAACACCCCGCAGACCTCTGCCCCAATGTTGCAGCAGGCAAACCCAGATGTCCTAATTGCGACGGCAGCTGCTCTACATCTTCTTCCTCAAAGGATGCTGATGTGATCGCTGAAATCACAAAGAGAGTTCTTGCTCAGCTCGGCAAATAATTACGGTATAAGCTTATGCACGATACCGATATCAAACGGATAATAGACAAAGTGACAGCACAGGTAAAGTCCGAAAAAGCTCTTTTGTCTTGCGATTCCATAACGCTTGCACTTGCAAAGAGAATTGCAGCAAGAATTGAAGAAAAGGCAAAAGATATGGGTGTTAATGCCGTCGTTTCTATATGCAGTTCAGGCGCCCGCCCCGTTCTTTGCGAATGTATGGACGACTCCTATATTGCAAGCTACGATGTGGCATTCAACAAAGCTTTTACAAGTGTTTCGCTCAAAATGTCTACTATCAAACTCAAAAGTCTTTCACAACCCCACGGTCCTCTATATGGAATTCAGCACACCAACGAAGGTAAGATTGTAATTTTCGGCGGCGGCGAACCCCTTATTCTCGGCGATAAGATCATCGGCGGACTCGGAGTATCCGGCGGAAGCGAAGAACAGGATACTGCTCTTGCGGCATTCGGTGCTTCGTGTGTGGAAGAAGAAGCAAGTAAATGCTTATAACGGAGAAAATTATGAATTACAACAAGGACAACATTGAAGAAATAGTAAAACAGGTTCTTGAAGGTATGCGCGGTACATCCGCTGCGGCACCCGCAAGTAAAGCTCCTGTTTCCGGTGGAGTTCCCTCCACTGCTCGTGTTGCAATGCTTACAGGCATCGAAAAGATCGAACTTAAGAATTACAATCTTCCCGCCATCGGTGATGATGATATTCTTGTTAAGGTAGAAGGCTGCGGTGTTTGCGGTACAGATGCACACGAATACAAGAGAGATCCCTTCGGACTTATTCCCGTTGCTCTCGGACATGAAGGTACGGGCGAAATTGTCAAGATGGGTAAAAATGTTACAAAGGACAGTGCAGGCAAACCCTTAAAGGTTGGCGACAAAGTCGTTTCCTGTATGATTTTCAAGGACAATCCCGACATCACTATGTTTGACCTTAACAAGCAGAATGTCGGAGGTGCAGATGTATACGGTCTTCTTCCTGATGAAGACAGCAACCACTTCAACGGCTGGTTTGCAGATTACATCGTAATAAGAGGCGGTTCTACAATATTTAATGTAAGCGACCTCGACCTTGAATCAAGAATACTTATCGAGCCTTGCGCTGTTTTAATACACGCAGTAGAAAGAGCAAAGACAACAGGTATCCTCCGCTTCAACAGCAGAGTTGCAGTTCAGGGATGCGGTCCTATCGGTCTTATCTGTATCGCAGTATTAAGAACGATGGGTATCGAAAACATCGTTGCAGTTGACGGTAATGAACAAAGACTTGCTTTTGCAAAGCGTATGGGTGCTGACAAGACAGTGAACTTTATGAATCATAAAGGCATTGAAGCGCTTTCTGATGCTGTAAAGGATGCTTTCGGCGGATATTATGCTGATTTTGCATTCCAGTGTACAGGCAGCCCTGTGGCTCACGCTAACATTTATAAGTTTATCCGCAATGGCGGCGGACTTTGTGAGCTCGGTTTCTTTATCAACGGCGGCGACGCTACAATAAACCCCCATTTCGATATCTGTGCAAAGGAAATTACAACTGTCGGCTCTTGGGTATATACTTTAAGAGATTATGCGACAACCTTCGATTTCCTCAAGAGAGCTATCGCAATCGGACTTCCCATAAAGGAACTTATAACCCACAAGTACCCGCTTGAAAAGATAAACGACGCATTCATCACAAATGTGAAGATGGAAGGTCTTAAGATCGCCGTCGTCAATAAATAATCTCGGAAAATACCGAAAGGATTATAAAAGATGACACAAGCAGTAGGTATTATCGAAGTTTACGGCCTTGTTGCCGCTTTCGCCGCACTTGATGCGGGTTGTAAAGCAGGTAATGTAACAGCCGAAACCTTTGACAAAAACAAACCCAAAAATCCCGATGGACTTAAAGTTCCGCTTATCGTAGCCGTTAAATTCAGAGGCTCTGTTGACTCGGTCAAGGCCGCAGTTGAAGCTGCTGAAGTTGCGGCAAACCAAGTTTCGGGAGTTATTACAAAACATATTATAGCCCGTCCCGAAGAAGGCACAAACAGTATGCTTAAATTATCAGGACTTGATAAAAAATAATTTTAATAATTTGGAGGAATTAATATTATGGCACAGGAAGCATTGGGCATGATCGAAACAAGAGGTCTTACAGCTGCAATCGAAGCTGCAGACGCAATGGTAAAATCCGCAGAAGTTACACTTGTTGGAACTGAAAAGATCGGTTCCGGTCTCGTAAGCGTTATGGTTCGCGGCGATGTTGGCGCAGTTAAGGCTGCAGTTGAAGCAGGCGGACAGGCAGCTTCTACTTTGGGCGAACTTGTAGCTACTCATGTAATTCCCAGACCTCACGCAGATGTGGAGAAGATTCTCCCCAAGTTCTGATCTCCAATTCTTAAAAAGGAAACAGATAAATTATGAAATCTTTAGGACTTGTCGAAGTTTCGGGCGTCGTAGCCGCGGTTGATGCTCTCGATATTATGTGCAAAAGCGCGAATGTAACTTTTGTAACATGGGAGAGAAAACTCGGCGGAAGACTTGTTACAATAATTGTAACAGGCGATGTTTCGGATGTAACAGAGGCTGTGGAATGTGTTAAGAGAAGCTCTTCCAACCCGCCTTGTGCATCGTTTGTTATCGCCAATCCTCATGAAGAAACCATTAAAATGGTCGAGCTTTCGGCGTCTAGACTTAAGAAAAAGAATTAACAAGAGGTAAAACGAATGGCTGAAAAGAAAGAAAACGGCACAGCGCGCAAACCGCGTTCAACCGCAAAAAAAACAGCTAAAACAGCAGCGGAGCCTCTCGACGGAAACAAATCCGTTAATACAGCCGCAGCTGCAGAAAAAAAGATTATCACAAAAATTGATAATAGTCTAACGGAGGTAAAAGTTATGACACAGCAGGCATTAGGTATGATCGAAACAAGAGGTCTTGTTGCCGCAGTTGAAGCTGCAGATGCAATGCTCAAGGCAGCAAATGTTGAACTCGTTGGCACAGAAAAGATCGGTTCCGGTCTCGTAAGCGTTATGGTTCGCGGCGATGTTGGCGCAGTTAAAGCTGCAGTTGAAGCAGGTTCTTCTTCCGCACAGCGCCTTGGCGAAGTTATCGCAACTCATGTAATCCCCAGACCTCACGCTGATGTTGAAAAGATCCTTCCCGCTCTTAAATAAGCGAAGCTCTTTTTGACAATTGCGGTATGATCGAGGTATAAGAGCTCCTTATACCTCGGCTGCCCCGCAAAAAATTCATTTACTCCTGACAGAGAACTATCTCAAGTCGGAAAAAAGGTGAAAATATGATAATTGGTAAAATCGTCGGAAAAGTAATTTCCACAAGAAAAAACGACGCTCTTGTAGGTTGTAAATTTCTTGTAGTTGAAGTGCTTTCATCTATGACGAACGATAAAACAAAAATGGTAGCCGTTGACAATGTAGGCGCCGGTATCGGCGACATTGTATTGGTAGCACAGGGCAGTGCTGCACGACTTGCATGCCACGACGAGACAACTCCCGTCGATGCTGCAGTTGTAGGCATTGTTGACGACGGCACCGGACTGGAGTAAATATACATTATGGTATTGACAGAACTTGTTGAAATTATGAGGAAAAACGGTGTCGCCGGAGCTGGCGGAGCCGGATTTCCCTCTTACGCAAAGCTTGATAAGCGTGCGGACACCATAATCCTCAACTGTGCTGAATGTGAACCTCTTTTGAAGCTCCATAGACAGGTGCTTGAAAAATACGCCTACGAAATTCTCTATACTCTCAACGAGATTGCGCAGGCCGTAGAAGCTGAACATATTATTATTGCAGTCAAAGAAGGTTACAAAGGCGCAGTAGACGCCGTAAAGGCAAATCTTGACAGATTCCCGAAGGCTTCGATTGGCTTCCTTCCCGAAGTTTATCCCGCCGGCGATGAAGTCGTTACAATTTACGAAACAACAAAAAGAGTTGTAGCTCCCGGAGCGCTCCCCATTTCGGTTGGCGTTACCGTATTTAATGTTGAAACAATTCTCAATGTTTACAACGCTATAAACTCTTCCTTGCCCGTTACAACAAAGTTTGTAACAATAGCAGGCGAAGTAAGAAACCCCGTTACCTTGAAAGTTCCTCTCGGTATGACATATGCTGAGCTTATCGAACTTGCGGGCGGCGCGACTGTTTCCGATTACACCCTTATCGGCGGCGGCCCTATGACAGGACCTATTGTAAGCCCGTCTGATGTAGTTACAAAAACATCGAATGCGGTTTTGGTTCTTCCCACACAGCATTCCTTAATCTCCAAGAAGACAGCAAAAATTCAGATTGATATGAAGCGTGCTATGGCCGCTTGCTGTCAGTGCAGAATGTGTACCGATCTTTGTTCGAGAAACCTTCTCGGACATCCTATCGAACCCCATGCATTTATGCGTTCCGCAACAAGCGGCGCTACAAAGGATATCGGTCCTTTGATCAACACAATGTACTGCTCTCAGTGCGGTCTTTGCGAGCTTTATGCATGCGGTCAGAATCTTTCACCGAGAACTCTTATCGGTGCATACAAGGCAGGTCTTCGCAAGGCAGGGGTTAAAATCGATCCCGCAGACATCAAATTTGACAAAGTTAACCCGACAAGAGAGCAAAGGCTTGTTCCTATGCCAAGACTTACAGCAAGACTTGGTCTTACAAAGTACAATGTCCCCGCACCCCTTGTTGATGAAACAGTCAAAGCTAAAAAAGTCAAGGTTATGCTCGGTCAGTGTATCGGCGTTCCTGCAACTGCAATCGTTAAAAAAGGCGATGTAGTAAAAGCAGGACAGGTAATCGGCGATATGGTGCAGGATAAGCTTTCTATGCCTATTCACGCATCGATCTCCGGAAAAGTTACCGAAGTAAACGATAAATTCGTTATTATCGAAGCTTAAATCCTTTTTATACTTATATGACTTATGTCATATGCCCGTTTTTTTACCCCGCAAAAAATACGGGTTTGCAGTTGTGTGGGGAGAAAGGAAGTTTTTCATCCCTTTCAGGTGATGAAAACTCACGGTTACTATTGATGAGTAAAGCAATCGGAATGGTTGAACTTCAGACAGTTTCCGCAGGTATTCAGAGCGCAGATATGATGCTCAAGACTGCCGATGTGGAAGTTATTGAAAGTCAGCCTGTATGTCCGGGCAAATACATTGTTATCATCTCAGGTGATCTCAGCGCTGTTAAGGCGAGTGTTGACTCGGTGGTATCAAGATTTGATTCCAAGGTTATGGGAAGCTTTGTTTTGGGTAATCCTCATGAAGCTATATTCCCTGCCCTTTACGGTGCAACCAAGGTTGAAGATGTAAAAGCGCTCGGCGTTCTCGAAACCTTTAATGCCGCAGATATTATTATGGCGGCAGATGCTGCTGCAAAAACTTCACTTGTCGATCTTATCGAACTTCGTGTAGCTCGCGGTATGTGCGGTAAATCTTATATGCTCATTACAGGCGATGTTGCGGCAGTAAGTGCAGCAATCGAGCGTGCACAGCAGGAAGTTTCTAAAGACGGAATGCTTCTTGACAGCTCGGTTATTCCCAATCCCGACAAGCGTCTTTGGGAATCTATTCTCTGATAAGAAATTATCAGCTCAGCTCAATTTTTAAAACGAGGAAAGCAAAATGAACACTTTCAGACTCCCGACAAATGTCTGTTTTGATGCAAATGCTCTCGATAAGCTGAAGGAATACAAAAATCTTAACGCTGTCATATTTACAGACCCTTTTATGGTAAAAAGCGGTGTTGCAGACAGAATCGCCGAAAAGCTTTCCGAATGTAATGTAAGCATTTTCGGTGAAGTCCGCCCCGATCCGCCTATTGAACTTGTGGCACAAGGGCTTGAATTCCTCCTTAAAGCAAATGCTGATATAGTAGTAGCTTTAGGCGGAGGTTCTTCCATCGATGCTGCAAAAGCGGTTCTTATTATGGCAAAGCGTTCCGGTAAAAAGCAAAATATTAAGCTTATTGCTATCCCTACAACAAGCGGTACAGGCTCGGAGGTTACACAGTTTTCTGTAATCACAGACAAACAAGCCGGTGTAAAATATCCCCTTGTACACGAGGACTTGCAGCCTGATGTTGCGATTCTCGATGCAGAGCTTGTTCGTACTGCTCCGCCGTCAATTACAGCGGACACAGGTTTTGATGTTATAACACATGCTCTTGAAGCTTATATTTCAACTGCGGCAAACGATTTTTCGGATGCCCTTGCTGAAAAAGCACTTGAACTTGCGTTTGAATATCTCCCCCGTGCATATAAAGACGGTAATGATCTGGAAGCAAGGGATAAGATGCACAAAGCTTCTTGTCTTGCAGGTATGTCCTTCAACATTGTAAGCCTTGGAGTAAATCACGGAATTGCCCATGCACTCGGTGCAAAATTCCATATACCTCACGGCAGAGCAAATGCTATGCTTTTACCCCATGTTATGCGTTTTAACGCAGATCTTCCGAAAGACTTTTCATCAGACAGCGGCTCTTTTTCAACTGCTGCCAAGAAACTTGCAAAAATTGCAAACAGACTCGGCATACGCTCTGCAAATATCAAATTTGCAGTCAATGGTCTTTGCGATAAAATACTTGCAATGGAAAAGACTTGCGGTATCCCCGCTACTCTTTCTGATGCCAAAGTTTCAAAAGAAGACTATCTTGCTCAAAAGGAAGCAATTATAAATAGTGCTCTTAACGACGCTTGTACGGTTACAAACCCGCGCAAGATGACAGCTTTGGGCGTTGAAGAAATACTTTCTTTTATCGCAAAATATTAATTGGGTAAAATTTATAAAAATAACTTATTCGACCTGTCGACCGAAATCGGCAGGTCGAATTATTAGAAGCTTAAAATTTTCAATCGTGCGAAAGGTTATTATGAAAAATTCATCGTTGTGCTATATCGAAAAAGACGGAAAGTACCTTATGCTTCACCGCATAAAAAAAGAAAATGATATAAACCGCGATAAATGGATAGGTATCGGCGGGAAATTCGAAGACAAGGAAAGCCCCGAGGACTGCGTTTTGCGTGAAGTCAGGGAGGAAACAGGCCTTAAGCTTACAGAATACAAATATCGCGGTATTGTTACTTTTGTCAGCAACATTTACGAAACCGAATATATGCATTTGTTTACAGCACTCGGTTTCACGGGAAATATTTCCGATTGTGACGAAGGAGTACTTGAATGGATAGACAAAAAAGCCTTATACGACCTTGTATTGTGGGAAGGCGACAAAATATTCCTCGATCTCATAAATAAAGATACCCCCTTCTTTTCGCTTAAGCTTGAATATGAAAACGATGATCTTGTATCTGCCGTACTTGACGGCATAACAATTTTTAAAAGATAAATTAAAGATTTTGGAATAAAAGCTTAAAAAGACTTGAAAAAACTTTTATCGTGTGATATAATATTTTAGTATGTAGTATAAATATTTGAAAACACGATGAAAAAGAGTGCCAGGTTTTGTGTTATCAAGAGAGACTTCGGAAGGTGCGAGAAGTTTAACAAAAATCATCGGCGGTTCGCTTTGGAGTGGCGGTTGTGAAATTACAGTAGCTTCCGACGGATACCCCGTTACGGTAGACTCAGGTCAAAAGATGTGCATTTTTATGCAAATTTGGGTGGTACCGCGGCATTTGTCGTCCCTATGGTTTTTCCATAGGGCTTTTTTATTTATATTACAAAATAATCAAGTTAATTTTTTTATAAAACAAAGGAGATAACCATGAAAGAAAAGCTTCAGGCACTCCGTGCTCAGGCGATGGAAGAGCTTTCCGCCATCACATCTTCCGGCGATCAGCTTTCCAAAAATCTTGAAGATTTCAAGGTTAAGTATCTCGGCAAAAAGAGCGAACTCGTTTCCGTTATGAAGGGAATGGGCGCACTCTCCCCCGAAGAACGCCCCATTATGGGACAACTTGCAAACGAAGTAAGAACTTCAATTGAAACTGCATTTAACGAAGCAAAGGAAAATGCCGCAAAGGTAGAGCTTGAAAACAAGCTCATTGCCGAAACTATTGATGTTACTCTTCCCGGCAAACAGCCTCTTATGGGAAGACCTCATCCTATAAGCGCCGTACAGACTGAAATTGAAAATATTTTTATCGGCCTTGGATTTGAAATAGTTGACGGTCCCGAAGTTGAATACGATTACTACAACTTTACAGCTCTCAACATCCCCCCCGAACATCCCGCAAGAGATACTCAGGATACATTTTATATCAACGCAAATACTCTTTTGCGTACACAGACTTCTTCCGTTCAGATCCACGCAATGGAAAAGAAAAAGCCTCCGATCCGTATGATCTCTCCCGGAAGAGTTTACCGTTCTGATGCAATCGATGCTACCCATTCTCCTATGTTCCATCAGGTAGAAGGCCTTGTTGTCGACAAAGGTATCACAATGGGCGACCTTAAGGGTACACTTGAGCTCTTTTCCCGCAATATGTTCGGTGAAGATACAAAGATAAGATTCCGCCCACACCACTTCCCGTTTACTGAACCTTCCGCGGAAGTCGATGTTTCCTGCTTTGCCTGCGGAGGCAAAGGATGCCGCATCTGTAAAGGTGAAGGCTGGATCGAAATTCTCGGTGCCGGCATGGTACATCCGGATGTATTAAGACGATGTGATATCGACCCCGAAGAATATTCGGGATTCGCATTCGGTATGGGTATCGAAAGAATAGTTATGAAGAAATATAATATTGACGATATGCGTTTGCTTTACGAAAACGACATTCGTTTCCTTTCACAGTTTTAAGGAGGTGTAACTATGGTATTATCAATGAAATGGCTTTCCGACTATGTTAAAGTCGATGCATCTCCCAAAGATTTTTCCGACAGAATGACCGCAACAGGTTCTAAAGTTGAAGGTTTTGAAGACCTTAGCGAAAAAATCAAAAATGTTGTTGTAGGTAAAATTCTCGAAATTGAAAAACATCCCGATTCGGATCATCTTCAGATTTGCCAGATGGACCTCGGAGAAGGCGAACCTGTACAAATAATTACAGGCGCTCAGAATATTGCAGTGGGCGATCTTGTACCCGTTGCGAAACACGATTCATACCTCCCCGACGGTACTCACATTAAAAAGGGTAAATTGCGCGGACTTCCTTCAAACGGTATGCTCTGCTCATTAAGCGAACTCGGTCTTACTCAAAACGACTTCCCATATGCTATCGAAGACGGTATTTTCATTCTTGATGAAAAATGCGAAATCGGTCAGGACATTAAAGAAGTTCTTGATCTTGATGATGTGGTTGTAGAATTTGAAATCACTCCCAACAGACCCGACTGCCTTTCTGTTATCGGTCTCGCAAGAGAAGCTGCAGCTTCTTACAACACTCCCCTTACCCTCAACGCGCCTAAAGTCAAGGGCTGCGGCGACGGAGATAAGATTGAAAACTATGTGTCTGTCGAAGTTATGGATACAGACCTTTGCCCCAGATACACAGCAAGAGTTGTTAAGAACATCAAAATCGAACCTTCTCCCAAATGGCTCAGAACACGCCTTCGCAACAGCGGTATCCGTCCTATCAACAATATTGTAGATATCACAAACTATGTTTGTCTTGAATACGGACAGCCTATGCACGCCTTTGACTACGAATATTTAAAGGGCGGCAAGATCATCGTAAGAAGAGCTGAAAAAGACGAGAAGATCACAACACTTGACGATGTTGAAAGACAGCTTAATGACAAAATGCTTGTAATTTCCGACGCTGAAAAAGCTGTTGCAATCGCAGGTGTTATGGGCGGTCAGAACAGCGAAATCAACGAAAATACAAAGACTATCGTATTTGAAAGTGCAAACTTCTACGGTCCTTCCGTAAGAACCACATCAAGAGGTGTCGGACTTCGTACGGAAGCCAGCGGCAGATACGAAAAAGGTCTTGATGCAGAAAACACACTTCCCGCAATCGAAAGAGCTTGTGAGCTTATCGAGCTTCTCGGTGCAGGTGAAGTTGTAGACGGAATAATTGATGTATACGGCAAGAAAGCTGCCCAGGCTGAAATCGACTTTGATCCCGAAAAGATCAACCGTTTCCTCGGTACAAATATCCCCGAACAGTTTATGCTTGATACATTCAAGCTTCTCGACATCAAATATAAAAACGGAAAACTCTATCCTCCGTCCTTCAGAGCAGATCTTCTCTGTATGCAGGATATCGCCGAGGAAGTTGTACGAATCTACGGATACAACACAATCGAGTCTTCAAAATTTGTAGCAGAATCTCTTGTCGGCAAGCGTGATGACAGACAGAAATACTTGGCAGAAATCGACAATCTTTTGGTTTCAAAGGGACTTTATGAAATCAGAACTTATTCATTCATCAGCCCTAAGTATTATGACAAGATAAGACTTGCACAGGATAAGAGAAATTCAATAGTAATTTCCAACCCCCTCGGTGAAGACACAAGTATTATGAGAACAACCGCCCTTCCCGGCGTTCTCGAAGCTCTTTCGAACAACCGCAGAAAGAGAGTTCCCGTATGCGGTCTTTATGAAATGGCAAAAGTATATTATCCCAAGGGCGAGGATGTTCTTCCTGATGAATTTGTAACTACAGTTATTGCTTGTTACGGCTCAAACGATACTTCTATGTTCTATACACTTAAAGGCTATGTCGAAGAGCTGTTAAACTTCTCGGGCGTTAAGAAATACGAAGTTTCCGCTGAAAAGAACAACGAAACATATCATCCCGGAAGATGCGCTGTTTTCACAAAAGACGGCAAAGTATTTGCAACTATCGGACAGCTTCATCCCAAGGTTCTTGATAACTACGGCTTTGACCTTCCTGTTTTTGCCGCTGAAATAGATACAGAATATCTTATCGGCATCAAGGATACAACAAGAGAATACAAGCCTCTTCCCAAATTCCCTGCAACAACACGAGATCTTGCGTTTGTATGTGAAAAATCTCTTGAAGCCGGCACTTTGCGCCGCGCGATTACAAAGTATGCAGGAAATCTTCTTGAAAATGTAGAAATATTTGATATCTATACAGATGCAAAACTCGGCGACAAGAAGAGTATGGCATACAGCCTCACACTCCGTTCTCCTGATAAGACTCTTTCGGACGAAGACGGCGATAAGGTTGTAAAAAAGGTTCTCGCAGGACTTGAAAAAGAATTCGGCGTGACTTTGAGAAGCTGACAAATTAAACGGGTGTTTATGCAAAACTGCATAAACACCCCATTTTTTATGTAAAATCAGCTGTTTTTATGAAAAAATTTATTTTTTTAATGAATATCTATTGCAATTACTTTACAAATATATTATTATATATAATAGTAATATGGAGAATGGAGTGATAATATGCAATTACCAAAGAGAGATAAAACAATTACCTTTTCCACAGCTAAGCTTGAAAAAGAACTTGAAATGAGAAATATCCTTTTAAGCGTTTATGATTCGCTTAAGGAAAAAGGATATGATCCTATCAATCAGATTGTAGGATATATTCTTTCTGAGGATCCCACTTATATCACAAATTACAATAACGCCCGTGCGCTTATACGCAAAATAGACAGAGACGAACTTATGCGCGCTCTTGTCAATTCTTATTTGCAGTAAACGAGCTTTTCCATCCTTCCATACATTTTATTCGGAGGTAACAACAATGGCAGACAACAACATACTGCAATATAAAGGTCAGCCTATGGCTCGTTGCGGCAACAAGATTTATTACGGCGACCCTTCGCAGAAAGCAATTTTGGTACTAACAATCCTTGATTCCAAAAAGCAGAACGACGAGGATATACCCTCAAGAGTTTTGGTTCAGATACAAAGCACAGACCCGGCTCTTGAATTAAGCCCCGCAAAAATCTTAAAGGAATCAGAAAAATCCACTCTTGTGGACGCTCTTGAAATCGGAACAATCTGGTTGCAGAGAGAACTTAAATAACGAATTCAAATTCCTGCGGAAGTAGGAATTTGTTTTTTACCAAAGACAACGGAGAACAGTATGAACAACAAAAGCAAAAAATCAAATCTAATTTTTTCGCTCATTATGATCCTTCCGATTGCGTTGATCATAGTTTTTGCACTCATTGCAATGTTTAAAACCGGTTTATTTATAAACATCTCGGATAAAAACAAAAATATAACCGAAGAAGTTATTGAAAACGAACATGAAGTAATACCCGAGCCTGAAATAATTATCGAACCCGAAAAAGTTTTCAGAAACATCAGCTTCGCAGCAGCAGGAGATATTATCGTTCATTCAAATGTTTATAAATATGCTGCTCAGCTTGCAACAGACACTGATGCCGAATTTGATTTCAAACCGATGTTTTCAAACATCAAAGAACTCATATCATCGGTTGATATCGCCTATGTAAATCAAGAATCTCCAAGTGCCGGAAAAGACCGGGGGTATTCGGGATATCCGATGTTTAACACTCCGGACGAGATTGCAGACGCAGTTCTTGACACAGGTTTTGATATTGTAAATATCGCAAACAACCATATGCTTGATAAAGGCGAAAGCGGTCTTAAAAGAAATATTGACTTCTGGAATTCTCAGGGGATAACCCTGATCGGCGGTTTCAAAGACAAAGAAGATTACAATACTATAAGAGTCATCGAAAAAGACGGAGTAAAAATCGCTCTTCTTTCTTATACCTACGGCACAAACGGATTGAAACTCCCCTCTTCAAGCGAACTTGTCATTCCCTATGACAATTTTGACGAGGTTTCCCGTCAGACAAAAGAAGCAAGAGAGATAGCAGATGTTGTTATCGTATCAATGCACTGGGGTTATGAAGACAATTTTAAACCTTCCGAAAGTCAGAAATCTCTTGCCAAAATGATGGCAGAAAACGGCGTTGATGTTATTCTCGGTATGCACCCCCATGTTATCCAGCCGGTTGAATGGCTTGACCGCCCCGACGGCAAAAAAACTCTTTGTGTATACTCTCTCGGAAATCTTATTTCCACAATGATGTACTCCAGAAATATGCTCGGCGGTATCATAACCTTTGACATATCCGAAAACGAAGATGGTTTTTCTATACAAAATGTAGAATTTGTTCCGACTATGCTATATTATACCGACGGTTATAATAAGCCTACAATTTATCTCTACAGAGATTATACCGCAGAAATGCAGAAAAACCACGGCTCCCGCCGAAACGAAAATCAAAAATCTATGGACTATCTAAACAATATTCTCACATCCGCAATTGATAAACAGTTTATAAGCGATGAACACTTTAACTCTATATATGGAGTTGAAGAGCCTGTTTCGATCCCTGCCGCATAACGGAGAAAAATATGAGACAGCTTATTGTTGGAAAAAATGATGCAGGTCAGAGAGCCGACAAATTTCTGACAAAAACTCTTGTTAACCTGCCAAAATCCCTGCTTTATAAATTCTTGCGTACAAAGCA
Organism: Oscillospiraceae bacterium; assembly: GCA_015064485.1. Taxonomy (GTDB): domain Bacteria; phylum Bacillota; class Clostridia; order Oscillospirales; family CAG-382; genus UMGS1052. Next base: position 33,559 of record SVSD01000009.1, read on the forward strand.
TATAAAGCTTAACGGCAAAAGATGTGAAGCAAACACAATTCTCAATGAAAAGGATGTTTTTACGCTTTTTATAAGCGATGAATTTTTCCCTTTGAAGGATATTGAAAGCGGAGCAAAATACGAAATAAAAAATCTTGATCTTTCCCCCGACGATATCATTTACGAAGATGAAAACATACTCATTATAGATAAAAAAGCTGGAGTTACAGTGCACCCGAATACCGAAGGTGAAAAGCCCTCAAAGAACGGTAATGAGATTTATCTTGTAGATATGATGCTCGGATATCTTTACAAGAAGAAAGAGTATCTTCCCGAAACCGAAAACAGCTTTTGCCCCGCTTTATGCAACCGCCTCGACAGAAATACCGCAGGGCTTATTATTGCGGCAAAAAATGCCGAAGCTTTGCGTATTATGAATCAAAAGATAAAAGACCGGGAGCTTAAAAAGCTTTACTACTGCGAAACTTGCGGTGTTTTTGAAAAGAAAAACGCAACCGTATCTGATTTTCTCTACAAGGATAAAAAAACAAACCGTGTTTATATATTCCGCTCAAAAGAAGAAGCCAAAAGAGTTATGAAGGTGAAATATGATGCTGATATCAAAACCGTTATTACTAAGTATTCGGTCAAAGGCGAAAACGGCGGAAACAGTCTTGTGCTTGTAGACCTTATAACAGGAAGGACTCATCAGATAAGGGCTCATCTTGCATATTACGGTCACCCGCTTATAGGCGATGGAAAATACGGCAAAGTTCATTCGAAAGAAAAGTCTGAGCTTATGCAGCATCTCTACTCTTACAGTATAGAATTCAAGTTTACAAGCGACTCCGGAATTCTTTCGTACCTCGACGGAAAAACATTTTGCGGAAAACCTCAGAGTTTTATGAAAAAATATAATATCTTCAAATAAACTTATATAAAATCCCCGTTTGCGGGGATTTTATTTTTTTTCGTGCATAAAATTAATTGTACAAGAAAAGCACGGAGGATCTTATGAATAATTACGAAGGAATATTTATTTCACCAAACGAAAAATACGGAATTGCAACCCTTATGCCTTTTAACAAATCGGAAGCCGGCGACAGTATTACGCCGGTTATGATAAAAAAATGCCACAACATTTCAAATCTTTCGGGAAAAGGTATTACTGTAGGGATAATATGTGCGTATGAATATAGAAATATCCTTTCAGACTTTTATACTTTCTGCAAAAGGTTTTCTTTGGATGCGGGAAATGTTACTACCCGTTTTTTCGAAAAATACGCCTATGCCCCACATCACATAAAAGAAAAATGGATTAACGAAGCGGCACTTGATCTTCAGTGGGTGCGAAGCTTTTCAAATGATTCGGATATCATTTGCTATTTTGCACGATCTGATGATATAAATGATATTTTTCCCGTCATCAAGGAAGCAGACAGCGAATGTGATATCGTTTTATTAAGCTTTGGTATTACGGAATCGGCAGGTCAGACATTATATGAGGATTTTTTCGAACATTCAAAAGCTTTGTATGTATGCGCTTCGGGAAACGGAAACGGTATATATTATCCATCCGCTTCAAAATACACTTTATCAGTCGGTGCTACCGACATATATTTTGACAGAAACGGTAAAAAAATAGGACAGGAGCATTACAAAAAAGGAAGCTGCGGAATAAGCAATTATACAAAAATGCCCTCCCATCAGAAAAGCTTTGTTTACGGCAACAACGGTAAAAGATGCTGTCCCGATATCACATACTTTTCGGGAGGAAATAAAGGTGCATATTTTTATTGTGCCGAAAACGGAGGACATCTTTCAGCATCAGGAACAAGCGTATCTGCCGCCTGTATTACGGGAATCTGTGCTTCTGTTGCACATTTTGACAAAAGTATCCTGACAAAAAAGGCAAGTTTCTTCTACGAACTTGCCCAAAAAGGTAAATATAACGATTTATTTATCGACATAGTGATGGGGAGAAATGAAAATTATAAAACAGCAAAAGGATATGATCTATGCACAGGCCTTGGAACACCCAATGTGCAAAAAATAATTCAGTTTTTAAGCACTCTGTCATAAACTTTTTTAATTTCCATCATATCTTTCAGCATATCCTCTCTTTTTGATGTGTCTCTTAAAAGTGCGGAAGGATGATATATAGCACAAATATCGAATGTGCCTCTTTTAAACCATATTCCATGCTCTTTTGTGATCTTGAAATCCTCTTTAATTATCTTTCTTGCAGACACTCTTCCCAGACAAACGATAAGCCTCGGAGAAATAAGCTTGGTTTGACTGCGTAAAAAGTCAATACACGCCTCCTCTTCTTCGGGAAGAGGATCGCGGTTTTTCGGAGGACGGCATTTTAAAATATTTGCTATATAAACCTCTGAGCGGTCGATTCCCACCGCCGAAAGATATTTATCAAAAAGTTTGCCTGCAGCTCCCACAAAAGGAATCCCCGAAAGATCCTCCGACTCTCCGGGAGCTTCACCTATAAACATAAGCTTTGTATTCTTATTACCGACACCGAAAACGGTGTTGGTTTTTGTTTTACATAAAGAGCATTTGCTGCAATCTTTACAAGCGTTTTCAAGCTCTTCCCATTTTTCCGTATCTGTCATAATATCACCCCGTTATTTTACATTATATGACAAAACACAGAAAAAATAAAGTCTTTTTCAGTTTTTTGTCATTTTTTCAACAGCGCATTTTTTACAGACCATTTTCATATGCTCATTCAAAAAGGCTTCTCTTTCCTCTGTAAGATTAAATACATCACCATATTCACAAGCAAAAAGATAGTCCTTCTCTTCGGGTATATATTTTTGATTTATGTATGACGGTTTTTTTATTTTTGAATCGCAGACAAGATAAAACTGTGTGTCATCACAATAAAGCTGGGACTCTCCCAAAAATCCGCGGGTCTTCATTCTGTCACAAAGCATAAAAAGTTTATCCGCATCGGTTGTAGCAAAAATAAAACCCTTTTTTTCTTTTTTAATCTTCTTTTGATGTTCAACTTTAGTTATAAACATTTCACATCCGCCGTCGCGGGCAGGAAAGATCTTCACAAAAAGCTTTGCATTAGTAGATTCGAAACCTGTTTTTTCATACGCTTCATCCATCAGCTCCCAGAAAAACCTTTTTGTTTTTATATCCGAATAATCAAGTTCGTTTGCATCAAGAAAACGCTCTTTCATTTCCTTGCCTGTAATCGAGATCTTCAGGCTTTTGCTGTTTATATATATAAATTCCACATTAAACACTCCCACATATCTTTTCTTTATCATTATAATGTATATACATAAGTTTTGTCACTGCAAAATATATGGGTTTTGTTCCATAAAACTCATTTTTGTGTATAAAAAAGTTGAATTATATGCTAATTTGTAGTATAATAAATATAATAATTTGTGTAAATTAAAATCAGTCCTGACAAAGAAAGGAAATATGATATGGCATTTACATTTTCAGGCGGTATACATATTGACGGATGCAAGTCGACCCGCAAAATTCCCATTGAAAATATGCCGGCTCCCGAATTTGTTGCACTGCCCCTGCAGCAACACATCGGAGCTCCGGTAAAGGCAATAGTTGCACCGGGCGACAAAGTAAAAATCGGTCAGATCATTGCAAAAAACGATAACGCCCTTTCCTGCCCTGTTCACGCAAGCATTTCCGGAACAGTTGAAAAGATAGAACTTCGGAATTCATATAACGGTATCGGAAAAACAGAATATATAATTATAAAAAACGACGGTCTTGATGAAATTTGCGACAGTATAAAACCGCTGCAAAAGAAAGTAACCGACCTTACCTGTGATGAGATTGTTGATATCGTGCAAAATGCAGGTATTTCGGGTATGGGCGGCGCTACATTCCCGGCTTATGCAAAAATACAGTCAGCAGTCGGTAAAGCTCAGGAGATCATTATAAACTGCGCGGAATGTGAACCTTTTATAACAGCAAATCACAGACTCCTTCTTGAACACCCGATGGATGTTATAAACGGGGCAAAAATTCTTCTTATTGCTCTTGGAGTAAACAAGGCAACCTTTGCAATCGAAGACAACAAGAAAAATGCGGCAAAGGTTTTGGAAGAGCTTATCGGGGATGACAATATGTTATCAGTCAAGCTTTTAAAAACAAAATATCCCCAGGGTGATGAAAGACAGATAGTCTATGCTCTCAACCATATCGAAATTCCGACAGGCAAGCTTCCCGCCGATGTGGGATGTGTAATATTCAACGCAGAAACATGTGCTGCAATATACCACGCTGTAGTCGACGGTATGCCCCTTGTTTCAAGAATTGTTACCGTAGACGGAGATTGTATCACAAATTCCAAAAACCTCAGAATACCGCTTGGAACCTCTTACAGCGATGTTGTAAAATATTGCGGAGGAATTAAAGGTACTCTTTCAAAGGTTATAAACGGCGGTCCTATGATGGGAACAGCCCAATGGGATCTTGAAGGCACTGTTACAAAAGGCACTTCCGCACTTTTGTTTTTCTCATCAAAATACGAAAAAAACACAGAGCCCTGCTGTATTCATTGCGGAAAGTGCGTATCTGTATGCCCGATGCATCTTGAGCCTTTATATCTTTCTCTTTTCTCAAAAGCTTCTGAATTTGAAAAATGTCTTGATTACAACATTATGAGCTGTATGGAATGCGGTTCTTGTGCATATATATGCCCCGGAAATGTTCCGATAGTTCAGTATATAAGAGAAGCAAAAGATAAAATCAAGGCAAAAAACCAAAAGTAATTTGTGAGGTATATTTATGGACTTCTTAAAGGTCAGTTCATCTCCCCATATGAGACACGAGGATTCGACGAAAGTTATAATGCTTGATGTTATTATAGCTCTTTGTCCCGCTCTCATATGGGCAATACATATATTCGGAGGACGGGCACTTATTCTGACACTTGTTTCTGTGGCATCATCCGTATTTTTCGAATTCATTTACAGGATATTTGCCAAAAAAAGTGTAACTGTCGGCGATTTTTCAGCGGCAGTTACTGGTATGCTTCTTGCATTCACCTTACCCGTATCGGTACCCTTGTGGATTCCTGTTCTCGGTTCATTTTTTGCAATAGTTATCGTAAAACAGCTTTACGGCGGACTTGGTAAAAATATAGTAAACCCCGCACTCGCTGCAAGAGTTTTTCTTTTTCTTGCCTTTCCTACAGAAATGGCAACATACACAAAACCCTTTGCAAAGCTTCCTCTTTTTTCAACTCCCGATATTACAAATCCGGATATTGTAGCAAGCGCAACACCTCTTGCAAATATCAACGCAGGCAATTTTGCAGCTCTTGATACAGTTGATCTCCTCTTTGGCAATACTGCAGGCTGTATCGGCGAAGTATCTGCTCTTCTTCTTATTATCGGCGGAGTATATCTTTTTGTGAGAAAAATAATTACATGGCACATCCCCGTATCCTTCCTTGCAACCGTCGCTGTTGTATCGTATATAACCGGTGCTGACCCTGTGCAGTCGGTCATATGCCATCTTCTTTCCGGCGGTCTTATTATCGGAGCGTTTTTTATGGCAACCGATTATGTGACAAGCCCGGTATCTTCAAAAGGACGAATCATCTACGGTATCGGATGCGGACTTATTACTATGTTTATCCGTCTTTGCGGAGGTTATCCCGAAGGAGTTTCGTTTGCAATACTTGTTATGAACTGCCTTGCGTGGTATATCGATAAATTTACAAGACCTAAAGTATTCGGAGGAGGAAAAAAGAATGAAAAGAAATGAATCTGTCCTCTACATACTTAATATCACACTCCGCCTTATGGCTGTATGTTGTGTGATTGCAGTTCTTGTTGCAACCGTAAATTATTTTGCAAGTCCTGTTATTGATGAAAATAACAAAAAAGCGACTAAAAATGCAATTTCGAATCTTTTCTATTCGGAAGATATCGCATACGAGCCGACAGAAGGCCTGATTTTGCCAGATGAACATAAAGGAACTGTTGATGCTGTCTATTCTGTAAAAGGCACTGAAAACGAACATATAGGCTATTGTGTTGAGCTTTCCCCCACAGGATTCAAGGGTGAAGTTGACCTTATCGTAGCTTTTGACACAGACGGCTTTATAAAGGGTGTTGAGATCATCTCAACAAACGATGAAACCAGCGGTATAGGTACAAAAGTAAAAGACAGATCCTTTACAGATCAATTTATCGAATCAGCGGATGAAACCGTTTCGACCGATGCTTCAAAGTATATTATTGCACAGGCAACAAAAACCTCAAAGCCTGTTTCCCAATCTATAATAACCGCAAAGGGAATCATAAACGATTTTCTTTCAAACAAGCTTGAAACTATTCCCGAAGAAAAGGAGGATTCTGTCGAATGATCGATATAAAGAAAATGATAAGAGCAGGTCTTATCGACGAAAATCCTACTTTTGTTCAGCTTCTCGGTATGTGCCCCACTCTTGCGGTTACTACAACTGCACTAAACGGGCTTGGAATGGGGATTACTGTAATTTTTGTTCTTGTCCTTTCCAATTTTCTCATTTCGCTTTTAAGAAAGTTTATTCCATCCCAGGTAAGAATCGCATCTTACATAGTTATAATTTCAGGCGTCGTTACAGCAATCCAGCTTCTTATAAAGGCATATCTTCCCGCCCTTGACAAATCTTTGGGGCTCTTTATTCCGCTTATTGTTGTAAATTGTATAATACTTGCCCGCGCCGAAGCATTTGCATCAAAAAACGCAGTTCTTCCGTCTATACTTGACGGTGTATTTATGGGACTTGGTTTTACCTTGGCGCTCACACTTCTCGGAATAGTAAGAGAATTTCTCGGTTACGGAACGGTTTTCGGACTAGATATTCTTTTAAGATTTGGTTATAAACCGATTTTGTTCTTTGTACAGCCTGCGGGTGCATTTATCACCTTAGGCGTTCTGATTGCAACAGTAAATGCCTTGAGGACAAAATTTCTTTCAGCAAGTAAAAAGGAGGAGAATAAATAATGAATTTCTTTGCTATTCTCTCTATAATGATAACGGCAATACTTGCTGAAAACTACATTTTTTCAAAGTTTCTCGGCTGTTGCCCTTTTCTCGGTCTTTCCGAAAATCCGTCAAATGCGCTCGGAATGGGATGTGCCGTTACATTTGTAATGACTCTTTCATCGCTTATAACAAGCCTTATAAACGAATACATACTTGTCAAATTCAATCTTGAATACCTCCAGACAATCGCATTTATTCTTATAATTGCATCGCTTGTTCAGCTTATTGAAATGTTTCTTAAAAAATCCGTACCATCTCTTTATTCTGCTTTGGGAATTTATCTTCCCTTAATTACAACAAACTGTGCAATTCTCGGTGCTTCGCTTCTTTGCGTGCAGAACGACTACAACCCTTTTATATCCGCCGTATACGGCTTTGCATCCGGTATCGGCTTTACCCTTGCAATTATCATATTTGCAGGTGTCCGTGAAAAAGTTGCTTTTGCAGATGTGCCGAAATCATTTAAGGGCTTCCCTATCGCACTTGTAACTGCCGGACTTCTTGCTATGTCCTTTGCAGGATTTTCGGGAATTACAATATAAGACCGCAAAAGAAAGGTTAAGGTAAACACGATGATTGAAATACTTCAAGCGTTTTTATGGTTTGCCGCAATTTCTGCGGTGATAGGTATAATTCTTGCCTTTGCTTCAAAGATTTTTTATGTGAAAACCGATGAACGCATAGAAAAGATTACGGAATATCTTCCCGGAGCAAATTGCGGAGGATGCGGTTTTGCCGGATGCTCTGCACTTGCCTGTGCAATAGTTGCGGGACAGGCGCCTGTAAATGCCTGCAACGGCTGCTCGGATGAGAATGTTAAATGCATTTCCGAAATTATGGGACTTTCCGAAGACATAAAAACAGTCCGTATGAGAGCGCAGGTTATGTGCTCAGGTACAAATGACCTTGCAAAAAAGAAATATATTTACGACGGCGTATCCGATTGTGTGGCAGCAAACAGACTGTCGGGCGGTGATAAGCTTTGCCCCAACGGCTGCATAGGACTCGGAACCTGTGCCGACGCTTGTAAGTTTGACGCTATCAGCGTCATAAACGGAGTTGCGGCAATAGATTACGAAAAATGCAGAGCATGCGGGGCTTGTGTTAAAGCCTGTCCAAAAAATCTTATAAAGCTTGTGCCCGAAACCACTCCCTTCTGGGTCGGCTGTATGTCCGCGGACAAAGGCGCTGTAACACGCACATACTGTGATGCGGGATGTATCGGCTGTAAGCTTTGCGAAAAGAACTGCGAAGCAGGAGCAATTACAGTTACAGATAATGTCGCAAGAATCGATTATACAAAATGTACCGGATGCGGAAAATGCGAAAGTATATGTCCGAGAAAGGTCATTTGGTCGGCATATAAGAAAACAACCGTTGAAGATGCTGTTGTGCCGGTTATTTCAAAATAATATAAAACTAAAAAATCCGAGAAATTTTCTCGGATTTTTGTTTTTTATATTGACTTTTTTAGTTTAGTATTGTATGATTAATCATACTAATCATACAGAAGAGGTGAGTTTTATGAATATACAGAAAGATAGATATGCCTGGATGGTGAAAATAGGCGAAAAGGGACAGTTTGTAATTCCCAAAGAGGCAAGAGATATGTTTAATCTTTTGCCGGGCGATGAAATTTTAGTGCTCGGTGACAAAAACCGAGGTATTGCAATTTTGCCGAAAGATATGCAAAAGGAATATATATCAAAAATTTTTACTGTCATAGAAGAATAGAAAGGTGCTGTATTATGAAAAAGATTGTTTTCTTTTGTATACCCGCACACGGTCATACAAATCCAACGCTTGAAGTTGTAAAAGAACTTGTTTCTTGCGGAAACGAGGTCATATACTATTCCTATAATTTGTTTAAGGATAAAATAGAATCTGCGGGGGCAAAATTTGTTTCCTGCGACGACTTTGATATGGAACAAAAGCTTACCCCAAAGGATTCCGCACGAATCGGAAAAGACCTTGCTTTTTCAACAAAAATATTGGTTGATACTACCCTTTTGCTTGATGAAAAAGTCTGCAGCGATATGAAACGGATAAAACCGGATTGCATTGTATATGATTCTATGGCTGTTTGGGGTAAAACTGTTGCAATAAAGCTTGGCATCCCCTATATATGCTCTACAACAACCTTTGCCTTTAATAAATATTCCGCGAAAATTATGAAGCAAAGTCCTAAGGATATTATAAAAATGCTTTTTTCGATGCCTAAAATCTCAAAAGATATTAAGCGTTTGCAGGAAAAAGGATATGATATAAAGAATGTTCTTGATCTTATAGGAAGCGACGAAAAAGCTGATACAATCGTTTACACTTCCCGTGATTTCCAGCCTTTTTCAGAAACATTTCCAGAAAACTTTTCGTTTGTAGGTCCGTCTATAAGGAAAACTTCTGAAGTTTTTGAAAAGAAATGCGACAAGCTTATTTATATTTCTATGGGTACAGTAAATAACGATATGCTCCCTTTATATAAAAACTGCATTTCGGCTTTTGAAAACACAGATTATCAGGTTGTGATTTCTATCGGAAATATTGTGTCAAAAGATGAATTTATGCCAACACCGGACAATATTGAAATACATTCTTATGTCGACCAGATTGCAGTTCTGAAAAAGGCGGATGTATTTTTGTCCCACTGCGGTATGAACAGCGCAAGTGAAGGATTATATTTCTCAGTTCCGCTTCTTATGCTTCCCCAAACAACAGAACAAAAATCAGTAGCAGAAAGAGTCAGACAGTTTTCAGCCGGTATGATGCTTGAGAAAACCGACCCAGAATCTATCTTAAAAGCAACAGAAAAACTGATTTCTGATGATACTTTCAAAAATAATGCAAAAAACATTTCAAACGGATTTAAAAATTCTTCAGGTGCAAAAGGTGCCGCAGAAAAAATACTTTCAATCTGTTGAAGGAAAAAGAAAAAGGCGTGTTGTAAACACGCCTTTTAAAATTATAAACGATTATTCATCATCACCGCAAGTAGAGCAATCGTCATTACATCCGATGCAACACTCGGGCATATCTTCGTCTTCGTCGTATTCATCTTCGAAGTCATCATCACAGTCATCGCCGTAAAGATCAGCTTCAACATAGCCGAGGTCTTCATCAAGCTCATCTGCGAAATCATAGAGAGTGTCGATATCGTCTTCGATTTCAGCTACTTCTATTGTAAGATCGTCGAGAATGTCAACGATAAGAGAAAGGAGCTTGCCTTCCTTTGTCGTTGTGTCGTATTCCATTCCTTCCATAACGCCTTTAAGGTGTGCAACCTTTTCAGATGTTGTCATAAACTACGCCTCACTTTCTTTTATTAAATACAATTATTTGTTTGTAACTCTTTCAAGATATTCGCTTGTTCTTGTATCTATCTTAAGAACATCGCCGATATTGATAAAGAGCGGGACCTTAACTTCAGCACCTGTTTCAAGTGTAGCGGGCTTGGATGCACCGGTTGCTGTATCACCCTTGAAGCCGGGTTCTGTTTCTGTAACTTCGAGTTCAACAAAGATGGGGGGTTCAACAGCAAATACATTACCCTTGTAGGAAACTATCTTACAAGTAATATTTTCCTTAACAAACTTAAAGTTGTCGGAAAGCTTATCAGCACCGATGGGGAGCTGTTCGAATGTTTCGTTATCCATAAAGTAGTAAAGGTCGCCGTCGTTGTAAAGATACTGCATATCTTTTCTTTCAACATAAGCCTGCTGAACCTTTGCTGTAGGGTTGTAAGACTTTTCGATTACACCGCCTGTGATAACATTGCGGAGCTTTGTACGAACGAAAGCCGCGCCCTTACCGGGTTTTACATGCTGGAATTCAACAACCTGAAGAACCTGACCGTCTTCTTCAAATGTTACACCATTTCTAAAATCGCCTGCAGAAATCATTTATGTTTCCTCCAAAAAATTATTTTCCAAACGCATTGTCGCATTTTTTTACGAAAGCTTTTTACCGTATGTGTAAAAATTTTTCAACTACTGTATTATTATAATATCTTTTGTGCTGTTTGTCAAGTTTTTACAACCATTTTCAGTCAAAAATACTACATCTTCGATCCTCACACCGCATTTACCTTCAATATATATGCCGGGTTCTACACTTAAAACCGCACCTTGCGGAATTTCTTTTTTATAATTTTTACTGAAAACCGCCGATTCGTGTATTTCAAGTCCGAGTCCATGACCCAAACTATGACCAAAACACCCTTCAAATCCCGCGAGGTCGATAAGATCTCTTGCCGCTTTATCAACATCGCATCCCGCAACATCACCTTTGATCTTTTCAAAAGCCGCATTCTGGGCAGATAGAACTGTGTCGTATATATGAAGCATTTCGCTGTCGGGTTTTCCGATACAAACAGTTCTTGTCATATCCGAACAATAACCTTCAAATTTCGCACCAAAATCGAGTGTCAGAAAACCTTCCTTTACAACAGTTTCATCAGGTGTGCCGTGAGGCAAAGACGATTTTGTTCCGGAAACACAAATTATATCAAACGACATCCCTTGCGATCCGTTTTTCTTCATAAAAAATTCGAGTTCCAAGGCAATTTCTCTTTCGGTCATTCCCTTTTTGATGAAAGAAACGATGTGATCAAACGACATATCGGTTATTCTTTGAGCTTCTATCATTCTTTGAAGTTCATATTCGTCCTTGACAGTTCTCAGATCATCAAAAAGCTCCTGCGCTGCCTGAAGCTTACAAATACCGCAGAGTGACTTTTCAAGTGCATCAAACTGCGAGCAAGTCATCCTTGTATTTTCGTATAAAAGGTTTGATATCTTTTCCCGCTCTATAAACTCTTTAAGTACACTTTCTCTTGAAACGACAGCCTCTTTTATAACGACATCCTTTGAAATTTCACCGTTTCTTTGTGCAATGCACGCAATTTCATAATATCTGAAATCAAGATACAGCTCGCAACGGTTTTTTGAAACAATACCGTAACCTGCCGTAGAATTGAAATTAAATACATATTTTCTTGTGATATCGTCGGTTATCAAAACAGCATCAGCCGCCGCCAAAACCGCATTTTTAACCTTTTCAATTCTCAAGTCAAGATAATTCATTGTTTTCTCCGTTTATAAAAGTTTAAGATATTCGTTTTTCATCGAAAGAGCGTCTTTAGCCTGAGTGCCTGCCGATTCACATATTATCGTCGGATGAACGCCGAGATCATATATCGCCTTCATAAGCGGCTCAAATTCGGGGCCAAACACACTATCTTCAAATGTCAGATGTCGCTTTTCACCGCCGCCCGTATATTCTATTTTTGAAAAATGGCAATGAAGCTCTTCTGCTACAAAAGCGCCGCAGGAAGATGATATTTTCTCAAATACTCTTTTATAATCATCCGCGTTTTTAAAAACCGAGCCCCCGTCCCTTGCATTCATATGACCGAAGTCAACAACAGGTACGATTGTCGAATCTACCTTACACATTTCAAGAACTTCATCAAGAGTGCCGAGCTGATTGACCTTGCCCATAGTTTCGATACCAAGCTTATATCCGTAAAGTTCGTTGTCGGAAAGTACTCTTAAAGAATGAAAAAGCGCCTCTTTTGCATAATCGAGAGCCACCGATCTATCAAGCTTTGCCGTACTTCCTGCGTGAATCACCATAATATCCCCGCCCATAGCATCAAGAGCTATTGCCGAGGACAAAATATATTTTGAACTTCCCTTTCTCTTTTCGGGATCGACAGAAGAAAGTGAAATATAATACGGTGCGTGTATTGAAAGCTTTATATCTTCTCGTTTTGCGGTTTCTCCGAGCTTTTTGAATGTATCGACGGATGCCGTAACACCGTTTCCCGCTTCATATTCATATGCGTCAAGACCGAAAGAGTTTACAAAAGCAGGTGCATCTACAGAACTTTTAAAACCCGCCTCATAAAAGCTGTCACAATTTCCTCCGGGGCCGAACAATGCTTTATTTTTCACTGTCTTTTCCACCCTTTCTCTTTTTATAAGCGCTTATAAACGGTTTTTCCCATATTCTTTTAAATCGGGTAAAAAGCCCTGTCAGATCCTTTATCGGCGAAACGAGGACTCCTGTGCATCCGGCAAAGTGCGCCGCAAGAACATCTGTAAAAATCTGATCGCCGACGGATGCACATTCAAAAGGTTTCAAGCCCTTTTCCTTCATAACTCTTTTATGAACTCTGCAAAAGGGTTTTTTTGCATCGGCATAATATTTAAAGTCGGTTTTAGATGCATATTTGCTTACTCTTTTGTCGTTATTGTTTGAAACAAAAACAACATCTATTCCATTTTCCTTCAAAGAATCAAACCATATATGATTTTTTTCTACAGGATACGGATCGTCATATGTAACAAGAGTATTGTCGATATCCAAAAAAAGCAGCTTGATTTGTTTTTCCTCAAAAAATGACAGCGGAATGTCATAAACAGTATCACAAATAAGATCTGGTATTAAAAGAGCCATATTATCTCCAAACAATCAAAGCGGGCTGCCGCATATACTGCGACAGCCCGAGATTCATCAAATGAATTATTCAGCGTCTGCAACTGCTTCTTCAACAGTTTCCTGTGCTGTTTCTTCAGCTGCTTCTTCGGGAACGAGAAGTGCCTTGATGGAAAGGCTTACTTTCTTGTTTTCTTCGTCGATAGCAGTGATCTTTGCGCTTACAGTTTCACCAACAGAAAGAACATCCGCAGGCTTCTGAATCTTCTGTTCGCAGATCTGAGAAATGTGGATAAGACCGTCTACGCCGGGAACGATTTCAGCAAATGCGCCGAAAGGCATAAGGTTTACGATCTTAACTTCAGCTACATCTTCAACAGCATACTTGCCCTTGAAAATGTTCCAGGGATTTGTATCTTCTGTCTTGTAGCCGAGAGAAATTCTCTTCTTTTCAACATCAAGTGCCTTAACGAATACATCAATTGTATCGCCGATCTTAACAACATCGGAAGGATGCTTGATATGCTTCCAGGAGAGCTCTGTGATATGAACCATACCGTCAACTCCGCCGAGATCAACAAATGCACCGTATGCTGTCAAAGACTTAACAACACCTGAGTATGTCTTGCCAACTTCAACAGATTCCCAGAACTTAGCCTGAAGAGCTTTTCTTTCTTCACGGATAACAGTTCTCATAGAGCCGACAGCTCTTCTTCTCTGTTCGTTGATGTCGATGATCTTGATCTTACCAGCTTCGCCGACAAGCTTCTTGAGATCTTCTTCGGAAGGAGCGTTTTCGCTTCTGGGAAGAGTTGTGTGGGATGCAGGAACAAATACTCTGTTGGGACCTGCCTGGAAAATAACACCGCCGCGAACAGCTTCAACGATCTTACCTTCGAGAACTGTTGCGTTGTCGTATGCTTCTTTAAGTTCGTTCCAGTTTTTGTCAACATCCATACGCTTCTTGGAAAGCGAAACAATGCCTTCTGCATCATTGAACTTAACAACTACTACATCTATTTTATCGCCAACTTTAAAGTTTTCTTCAACCTTAAAGTTAGGATCGAAGCTGATCTCCGAATAAGGAATGATACCTGTCTGCTTGATGCCGAGATCGACATGTACTTCAGTAGGTGTAACCGAAGTTATAACTCCCTGTACCCTTTCTCCTGCTCTGATAGTTTTGTATGACGCATTGAGCATTTCCTCAAAAGTCATAGTGTCCTTGATCACAGGGTTTTCGTTTTCTGTTGTTGCATCAGAATTGATTACGATTTCATTTGCCATTCTGATTTTTACCTCCTCTATTATATCATCAGGCGTGGAAGCGCCTGCTGTTATCCCTGCGGTAAATCTTCCGCAAAAATCATCACTGAAAATTTTGCCTATCTCATCAAAAGGAACATCTTCCGCTGTTTCTGCGAAATATGTATTCTTGCAAAGCTCAGAACAAATTTCATAAAGCTTTTTGGAATTCGAACTCTTTTTGGCTCCAAGCACCAACATAACATCCGATTCCGATGCAAGTTTTGCCGCTTCGATCTGGCGGTTTTCAGTAACACTACATATTGTACCAAATATTTTCGGATTTGTATATAGTTTTTTTAATATTTTTTGACAATTTTCATATTTTTTTAAATTAAATGTGGTCTGACTGACCATAATCGGGCTGTTTTCAGCTTCAATACCCATTTTTTCACACGAAAGTGAAAGCTCATTTTCATCAGAGCATATAAAAACTCTGCCTTTTGCATAGCTCTTTATGCCTTCCACTTCCGGATGTTTCTTATCTCCGATTATAACAGTATCTGTATTCTCGGAGGAGTTTTCTGAAACAATTTTATGTATCTTCTTTACAAACGGACATGTCGCATCAACAAATTTTACATTGTTTGAAACAAGCATATCCGATATTTCTTTTCGAAGACCGTGGGCTCTTACTACAAAAACCGCATCAGGATACTCTTTTGCAACATTCAGAATATCCCCCTCTTCACAAATCGAAACTCCTCTTTTTTCAAGGCGTTCAAGATATGTTGGGTTATGTATAAGTTCCCCTATTGTAAAAATATGCTTGTTGCCGTCGGCAATAAGTTTATCAACTATTTCAACCGCTCTGCGCACTCCGAAGCAAAAGCCTGAATTTGCTGCAAGAACGACTTTAGTACTTCCTGTATCCATCAAAGCAATTTCTCCCTGTATTCATCGCAAAGGTCGCAAATTCTGTCGAAAATAACCTTGGATGCGTATTCAAACTCTTCCTTGCTGCCCTCGTTGATGCCGAGTTCTTCGTATTTTATAGGCTTTCCTATTACAACATAATTACGCGAAAAGAAAACCATTTTTCTGTGCTTATTGACAATGGCAACCGGCAAAACATCACATTTGCCTCTGTATGCACACATACCGGCTCCGCCTTTGACTTCGGTTTCTCTCGGATCGACTCCCGGGTGTCTTGTTCCCTGCGGGAAAATACCTACACACTCTCCGTTTTTGAGAAGTTCTATTGTGTTGCGGATAGCTCCGATATCAGAACTGCCTCTTTTAACGGGAAATGCACCGAGAGCTTTTACAAGCATTCCGACAAAAGGCACTTTGAAAATTTCTGCCTTTGCCATAAACCGCACTTGTCTTTTTTTCAGACAAGCTCCCATAAAAACAGGATCCCACAAAGACATATGATTGGCA
>SVSD01000010.1 GCA_015064485.1 Oscillospiraceae bacterium
TTGTTATCTTAGAATTTATCCTTGCATATTCACTTGAAATGCTTATGGGTAGCCCTTGTTCATTTAAGCTTGCAGCAAAAGTGTTTGACATGAAAACAACACACCCTGTATTGTTTGAAACAGCAATCATTTGTGCAACAGTTGGTCTTATGTGTCCTGCTATGAGCTTTATTGCAGCATTTTTGTACTATCCTTACTATGCAGGATTTAACATAGTAACATTATTTGCAAATTTCTTAAAGCTCGTATGCTTTAATTTCCCATTTGCATTCTTTACACAGTTATTCTTCATTCAGCCTTTAGTAAGAACACTGTTTAAGGCGATTTTTAGAAGAAAAGTTAATAATTAACCAAAAAAACATAAGGGTGCGAAACAACTTATTCGCACCCTTTAAGCTATTTATCGTTTTTTTCAGTCGAACACGAACAACCACAATTACGACTTTGACAAGTTTTTGCGTGAGGGCAGCCTATACAGGTTTGTGGTCCAATAACCTGCATACCAAGGCACATACCCACACCAAATATAAGCGATGAAATAATACCAAAAGTGTAGGCAAATATTTCTGCCGGGAGTTTAGCCTTTCTGTCGAGTTTTCTCAGTGCCATAACTTTTGAGGTGTTTTTAGGCGCATACTCCTTTGCAATTGATTCTGCATAAATTTTGTCTGTGTTCATTTTAAAATCTCCTTTGTTATTTGGTGATTTCATTATACAATCTTTTTTGTAAAAACAGAACAACAAACAAAGTGAAAAGTGTTGTTTTAAAACTTGAAATTGTCTTGCCAAATTCTGATTTTTCGTTTAGTGATTACCACCACAACCGTGTTTATCTTCTCCACAATGGCCGCCACACTCATGAGGTTCGCATTCGTGACCTGACTCGTGGTGATGATTACATTGTGCATCAGGATTGAAGTTAAGAGTTCCCGAAATATAGCTCTGCACTGCATCATCTGCACTGCCTGAAACTCCGGGCATAAGTTTAATTCCTGCTTCATCAAGAGCAATTCTTGCACCCATACCAACACCACCACAAATTAAGGCATTAACACCCATATCACATAAAAACTGAGCCAATGCACCGTGTCCACTTCCGTTTGTGTCAACTACCTCAGAAGCAACAACAGCACCATTTTCAATTTCATAAATCTTAAATTGTTCTGCGTGTCCAAAGTGTCCAAATACATTCCCATTTTCATAAGTTACTGCAATTTTCATAATAAAAATCTCCTCTTTTTAATTTATTTTTTTGCTTATTACCTTTCTTGTTTTACTTAATTAAGTATTCAACTATAAACCATATACTACTATTCCGCAAAATGCTGCTACAACAATAAACATAATCGGAGAAATCTTCTTTTTCAATATAGGTTTAGATACAAACATTAAAGTAGCAAGAACAATGGTTAAAATAATAGCTTTAATATCACAATCAAAATTCTTATTCAAACCAATGGTGTTGTTTAGTACCATAAACACACCTGTTGCCATAATAATTCCGATGATGCAAGGTTTCACACCACGGAGTATTGCTTGCGTATATCTATTCTTCAACAGATTTTTCAGTGCAATCATCACAAGAAGAATGATAACGAATGACGGAAGAACAACTGCAAAAGTTGCAATTACAGCACCTAAAAAGCCTGCTTGACTGCTGCCTACATAGGTTGCCAAATTGACCATAATTGGTCCCGGTGTACTTTCGCTTACTGCTATCATATATGTTAGTGCTTCATCTGTCAGCCAACCATAAGACAATACCACATCACGAATCAAAGGGATAGCACCGTATGCACCACCAAATGCAAATAATCCGACACGAAGAAATCCTAAAAGTAAATCAAGATAGATCATTTCTTCGCACCACCTTTCTGTTCAGGTGCACCTTTTGCAACATAGATTGATAAACTCACTACAGCAGCAATCAGCATTAGTGCTATAGACGAAAAGTTCCATGCAAAGATGTTGATAGCAAGCATTGCAATAAGGGAGCATATCATGATTGTTTGCGGAAAAGCTTTCTTTTGCATCTTCTTCACCATAGTAATTCCTGCATCTAAAATCAAAATACCAACAGCGATTTTAATTCCTTTGAATGCATTTGCAATAATTGTAATTTCAAGAAAGTTATCCAAAAACATAGAGATAATGTAGATTACTATAAATGAAGGAACAATGATACCTAATGTTGCAATTATTGCTCCAAGAAACCCTGCTTTTTTATAGCCAACAAATGTAGCACAGTTAATTGCAATAGGACCGGGAGTTGACTCTGCAATCACAGTTACATTCATCATTTCATCGTGTGTAATCCATTGTTTTCTTTCTACACAGATGTTTTCTATCATAGAAATCATCGCATAACCACCGCCAAAGGTGAAAAAACCTATTTTGGCAAATGTCAAAAATAAATCTAATAACATTCTTTATACTCCTTATAAAAAAATTGCAGTTCAACAAATTCTGATTTATCTCTTAATATCCTGTTGATTTTTATTATTTGTTAAATATATCGTAACCACAACGAAGGTCATGACTTCAGCAACTGTGATTGCCCACCATATACCATCTAATTTCCAGAACACAGGAAGAATCAGCACTGTCAAAACTTGAAATACAAAAGTGCGCAAAAACGATACAATTGCTGAAGTTTTGCCGTCATTAAGTGCGGTGAAATACGATGAAGCAAAAATATTGATTCCTGCAAGCAAAAATGATGTCGCCAACACTACAAAAGCGTATCTGGTCATTTCCTGCAATGCCGGATCATATCCCACATATAGCATTGATAAAAGGTCGGAAAGAGCAATAGCTATAATCATCATAGCACAGCCGGTTACTGTCATCAGCACCAGGCTTTTTCGCAGCAGACTTTTTAATTCAGTTTTGTTTTGCGCTCCAAAATGATAGCTGATGATAGGAGCTGAACCAATGTTATATCCGATGAAAACACCCACGAATATAAATTGTACATACATCAGCACGCCGTATGCCGCTACGCCATTCTCTCCGGCGAAACGTAAAAGTTGGAGATTATATACCGCTCCTACCACTGACGTAGAAATATTGCTGACAAATTCTGAAGCGCCGTTGCTACAAGCTTTTAGCATTGGTTTCCATTCTATTTTTGTTTTGACCAGACGCAGACGACTACTGTTGGGGCGTAAGAAGTAAACAAGCGGAACAAAAGTTCCGATACACTGAGCAATTCCCGTAGACAAAGCCGCGCCCACAACACCCATTCGAAAACCCACAATCAAAATGATATTTAGTACCAAGTCTACAAATCCTGCAATAACTGTCAGTATCAATCCTAATTTTGGTTTTTCTGCTGTGGATAGAAAAATTTGAAAAATATTCTGCATAATATGTGAAGTAAGAAACAACAGAAAAAGGCCGCCATAAGTGACAATATACGGCATCATCTCATCTGTAGCACCCATCCATACTCCGATCGGGCGAAGAAATACAAGTCCAAGAGTAGTCAATAAGACTCCCAAAATTGCATTCAGCAATATCGCCATTGTAAAATAGCGATTTGCTGTTTCGTCATCGCCTTCACCCATTGATTTCGCCACCAATGCGCTACCGCCAGCACCGAGCATAGGTGCTACGCAAGCTATAATACAAATATATGGCATAATGAGATTGATAGCGGCAAATGCTGTTTTACCAATGAAATTGGAAATGAAATATCCATCTGCTACACTGTATAGTTGTGTCAACACAGTCATAGCAATCGGGGGCAAACAAAAGCGGATAAGTTTTCCGTATGTGAAATGATCAGACAGTTGAATCTGCTGTGGTTTTTCATATTCTGTCATTTTCTTATCCTCCTTGTATTTGCTCTTTTTTAAGTTTAATTTTCATTTTCTCATTTCTTTCCACTTCTTATATAGGAAATTGCCTTTAAGATTGAATTTACCTTTTAATAAAAATGCTTGTAACTGTAATTTGTGATGGCAAAGTCTTTCCTTGCAATGTACGCAAGACAACGAACCATTGCAATGCTCTGAAAATCTTTCAGGGTATTTATGTGCAACATATTCCCACTTTATCAGCAATATCAAAGCCATTGCAAAAAGCGTCCACGAATAGATGTTTCTTACAAACAAAAGAGGTGTAAACATCATTGCATAGTCCCAGTTATATATTCTGCATGTGCTACAGCATTTGTTCTTCATAATCCACGTCTGGAAGGGACAGAAAAACAAGATACAAATAATATCACACACAGAATAGAAGAGTGCTATTAGAAGCATCAATCCTCTATCAAATACACCTGTTAAATACAGAGCGCCTAATATGCCATTTAATATAAACCAACATATTGCTACTGTTATATATGACCTTTCGCTTGATTTGATAATACTATCATCACTCTCAATAGGAACATAGTTTTTTGCAAACTGTTTTTGACATCCCATACTTTCAAGTTTTGCAGGAAAGAATCTTAAATACATTTCAATAACGAATATTATCCAAACAAAAGATAATATAATAGCATCATTCTCAAAGCCACCAAATGGACTTCCTGTGTTATGTATTTTGTTGTATATATAAACCGCTGTTGCCAAGACAAAAAGCAATGAACGAAACACAAGTTTTACATAGTGCATTGCTACAATCTTGGTCATTTTTAATTTTGGTTTGTGTGGTGATTCCATTTAATGCAAGTCCTTTTCTTTATAATTCTAAATCTAATTTTTCGCAACAATTCATTTCTTTGATTTTACTATTAATTATACCACAAACATCAATTTTTTCAATGTTTTAGAGGTATTTTACTAATTTTATATACTCAATTTTACCCTGCAAACACCCAATGAATTTTCTTTTTGCAATATTGTTTCAGGTATAGCGGAGAGCCATTTTTTGCTGAAGCTTGTGTTTTGGTAGTAACAGTCAAAGCTTGCAACAGGAAGTCGCACCCAATCGGTATTGTCAGTTTTGTTTGCAAGGTAATAGCAAATAACATCCGATAGCACATCAAAAGGGACACCATTCAAATCTGTATCAAGGAGCTTTTCTGCAAAACACTTGGGCAATAGATATTCTTCTGTTCGCAGGGCTCCAAGCTCTAACGCATCTGCAATAATATCATCAAATCTCAATACCCATGCACCTTTTGTATTAAGGGCAAGGGGCGGCACCTGCATTTGCTTTACTTTGTTTTTCCACATTTTTTGAAAGTTTTTAGAGATTGCAGACATTGTATCTGTTGTTGTTTTGCTAACAAGCTTTGGATTCTTTTTTATAAAATCTGCTATACCTTTAATGTGCATATAAAACCAACCTTCGCCCGTATCGGTTACAAGTTCGGGGAAAGTGTCTGCAAGGTGCTTAAAATTCACTGCCGTGTCATTTTTATCAGGCAGACTGCACCAAGCACAAAGTGCATTTTTGGTATATTCAATTCGTGAATAAGCATCACTTGTTAAAACAGTTCCGTCTTTATCGTGGAATAAATAACCTCGTGCTAATATTGCAAGTATTCTGCCAAGCCCTTCAAGATTTTTAAATGCGTTAATTGAGAATCTGCCAAAATAAGAATAATCTCTTTTGCCCGTAGAGAAGTAGGTGGGCTTGTCAATGTATGCTTTAAATTCTAACCATTCATTTGTCATCTTTTAAGCCACCTCTTTTTCTTTGGGTTTTCTGTGGAATTTCTTCTGTCAATCGCTAAATCGAGCACAGCATTAGGAAAAACCTCAAGCACAAAAGCTCTTTTGCCAAGCGCAACCGCATATTTTACCGCATCGTAAAAATCTATTTTTTCGGCGTTTTTTCCAAAGGGTTGAAATACATTTATGCAGTTTCGTTTAATGATGCTCTTGTAATCTCCGGCAGAGCCTGCTCCCATAAGCATAGCTTTCATCTGTTTTGTATCGTTCTTTTGATTGAGCAGATTTTTCTTTAAGCTTATTACTCTATGCATATCATCTATATCGCAAACAATATCTCCTAAAATTCTGTAACCACCCTCGCTGAAATCACAGAATACTTCTATAAACTTATCCACCTTGTAGCTTGTAAAAAGTGTAGATATAACCTTTTCTCTTTCATCAGGCGGTGCAAATTGCCACATATTCTCGGTTAAATATCTTCTTGCATTTGCAAGATATCTTGGAGGCATCTCATCGAATGCCGCATAGAGCTCATCAACCGAAATTTCCTTTTCCTGACCACGTGCAAACAAAATGCGATAAACATCTGTTTTGCGCTTAAAATCAGCAGATGTATTTCTTATCTGACGAACTCTCTTTATTGCCTGCTCATAATCTGCAATGATAGACGCCACCTTATTCAGCATTTCGGGATTTAATTTGTTTTTCCAATCAGGATCTCTTGCGAACACAAACAATTCTTTATCACTTACAGGATTTGCAACTGTTTTTTCTGTATGCTTTTCCAAATGAGCTGCATAGTATGGTAATTTCTCAAGATTTGATGTAACCATATTCCAATCTGTTTTATCAAAATATTTCTTTAGCTTTGTAGTCTTGCTATCATCGTACCAAGCGGAAAATCTATCGCTATCCAAGACTTTCTTATATTTTAAAAACAGACTTCTTGTTATCTTGCTTTGCTCGATATATTCAGACAAATCAGGCTTAATTCCACTCTTTGCAGAGTCTATCTCAAGTCCTGTTAAAATAGCAAGTGTTTCAACCTCTTTTAAATATTTCTCTCGCTCAGCTTCCGAAAGACTTTCATCATAAGCAATTATTCCACGGCTTAATGCGTTATTACTTATCTGTCCTACACGAGAGGAAAAAGTGCTTTTCACAGTTAAAAATCTTTCGTACCAATCATTACTATCGGATATTAAAGGCTCTGCGGTTGGTACTTTAAGGAGTGGAAGCTCTGCGCTGCTTCTCATAACGCAAGTATTCAAGAGCTTATCTGCAACAGTTTTCACCATATCTCCGTCAAAATCAGCACCACCCAAGCGCTCAGGAATTAAAGAACGGGAATCTACCATTACAACATAATGAAGATGCGATAAATATTTTTCTCTGTATATGCCAATATTTTTAAGCGGTCTTGCAATTGCTTCTTCGTTTCGGGCAATATGAGGACTACGAAGCAAGGTATAAAGCTCACTTTGTTCATAAGTAGCCTTCGGTGCATACATATAGTTATCTGTTAAAAATTCTTTCTCAAGAGCTTTGTATGCTTCACTTTCTCCCTCGGAGCATTTGATAATATATCCCAAAAGTCGCATAAGGTCATCTACAAGGTATCTATTATCTCCTGAAACCAACAGCTTGCCCACTGAATATTTATTTAAAATATTCTTCGCACTATCAGAAAGCTCCTTTGTAAATATAGGCTCATAAATAAACAACGGATTTTTCTCAATAATCCTTGCATATACCTTTTTCTTATCGGTGATTTCAAGCTCGTCATCATTTAATGCTTCAAGAAAATATTCCTTGCGAGCCTCTGCATCGCCGACCAATTTGTAATATTCTGTTTCAGTTGTCTTTGTAATCCAAGCTCTGCTATCTGACGCAGGGCTTTGTTTCCAACCAAGAGGTAAATCCTCCGGTCGAAATTCCTCCTTTGTCATAGCAAGGGTATTTAAAAACTGATAATTAAGCTCAATAACATTCTGTGCTTCTGCCTTGTCGTTTCCCGAAATATACAGAGCGTGGTTATATTTTCTGCATCTTGCTAAATACTCACTCCAAGTAAGGTTATTATCAAGCATCCAACCATAACCTTTAAACATACTTTTGTTAATAATAATATCTACATCATCAGGGTTATAACCGTTTCCGAATATATCAATTATTTTCTTAACACCAAGCTCTCTAAAGAGGTCTGCAAAATCAACCTCGTGAACAACGCCCTTTATATAAGGCATACGGATTTGATATGAATTATGTATATTATCAATTTTTTGTGATAATCTTTTTGAAATTAAACCTTCGCCGTCAAATTCTGTTACAGAAATATCCGCTATTTTCTCTACACGATTATATTTTCGCATAGAGTTATTAGTGCCATCATCAGAAACAGTTACAATATTTACATCAGGCACAATACTTTTGGGGTTGTCTATAACAATTATCTTCTTGTCATCTAAAAGATTTTCATCGTCATACCTTCTACCGCTTGTAAACAAAAGTGCATTGTATGCATAAAGCTTGCTCAGCTGACATTTACCAATTTCCATACCGAGCATCATTCGCTCTTTTAATTCCTCATACATATCTGCTCGCACAAACGAAAGGCGATTTTCTCGACTCATAGATGCAGAACGCTCAAAAGCAATAAAGCGTATATCCTCTTTGCCAAAGTTAAAGGTTATTCCGCTTGGCTTAAACATATATTCTGCTTTTTGCTGCCATTCCAAAACCTTACCGACAGGCTTTCTGTCAAACACGCCTGAAAAATCTATATATACAAATACATCCTTCAATTTTTCTTCAATAGCAGATGTGTGAAATCCATCGCCATCTAAAATACACATTGCCTGATAAAATATAGGGCAGTCATCCTGCACGGTTTCCTTTACCATATATTCCTTTGACGGCTCAGTGGTATCAAAATAAAATGTATAATCATCTTCTGTTTGTTTTGCAGAAGATAAAATATCAAGAGCAGATATTTCATAAATTAAATACTTTTTGCTTTTCATACACACCTCCGAGTATATATTTTTAAATTAGTATATCACAAACTACAAAATAATTCAATACCTCATTATTTGATAACTGCCCCCACAAATTTTATGTGAGGGCTTTTTTGTTATCAAATTTTACGGAAATGAGGTGAGAAAAATGCTTAAAATCAATTTGGTGCAGGCAAGAAAATGCAGAAGCCTTGCTCGTAGAGAATGTTGCAACTACGATAAAGGCTACTGCCTGCTCCTTGACGATGGAGAACGATGTCGCTGTGTGCAGGAAATATCTTGCTATGGAATTTACTGCAACTATTTTAAGGAAGCGGTGCTGCCCATCGACAAAAAGTTATGTAAGGAAATTTTGCAACAAAACAAAAATTTAAGGAGGAATAAACGTAATGAGAAGAAGAGAAAATTTTATAATCGTTGGCGTTGACCACGGTTACGGAAACATCAAAACAGCTTCAAAGATTTTTCCAAGCGGCACCTTTGAGACCAACGCCGAACAGATAATGGGAGATAAGCTGCTTATTTATGAAAACAAATGCTACCTTATCGGGCAGGGACACAAGGAATTTGTTGCCGATAAATTTCTTGATAATGAGTATTACATTTTAACCCTTGCAGCTATTGCAGAGGAATTATCTACACAAGGTATCACAAATGCCAATGTTCATATTGCCGCAGGAGTGCCTCTCACTTGGTTTGGAAGTCAGGCAAAGCAATTCAAGGAATATTTATCACAAAAGAAGTCTGTAGATTTTCGTTACAAAAATCGTGATTACCACTTGAACATAGTCGGTGTGGATATATTTCCGCAAGGCTTTTCTGCTGTTGCAGACAAGCTGTATATGTTCAAAGGAACAAACATGCTTGCCGATATTGGCAACGGTACAATAAACATCATGAACATTAACAACGAAAAGCCGGATGTCAAAAACTGTTTTACCGAAAAGTTTGGCACGAATCAATGTGCAATCCAAATAAGGGAAAAGATAATGTCGGCATACCATACAACGATTGCGGAAAGCACTATTACAGATGTTCTGCGTTTTGGAACGGCAGATATTTCAGAAAAATATCTCTCTGTTATGCAAGAGGAAGCTATGAAATACGCTGAGAAAATATTTGAAAAGCTTCGCTCCCATGAATATAACCCCGAAACAATGAAGCTGTATATTGTAGGTGGCGGCGGTTGTCTTATTAAGAATTTTGGCATATACGATAAAAGCCGTGTTTTTATCAATGAAGATATTCACGCAACAGCAAAAGGCTATGAGTATCTTGCCGAGCTTAATATGAGAAAAGGCGGTGGCAATAAGTGAATGTAAAGAAAACATATCTTCGCTTTAATGTTGATAAGGATGCTGACAGAAAAGCTTGGGAATTTATTAAAAGTCTTGATAAAAGAACATATAAATCTGTGAACAGATTTGTCATATCCCTTATTAACGAATATGCAGAGCACACAGAAAAGACACAAGCAGAAGCAGAGCTTGTAGAAAAAATCGTTTCTGCTGTAAGAGAAGAATTAAAGACACTTGCACCTTTACAGCTATTTCAGCTTTTAGGTCAAATTCAACCGCCTACACCGAAGGAGCATAACTCAGAAGAAAATGAAGATCAGGCTTTAGATTTCTTGGGTAGCTTTGGTGGTGGCGAATAATGCACTTTTTTAATGGCGTATTTGAAAACATACCAACAAAATATATGTAAAAAGGGCAACACATAAATTCTCTTAACCGAGATTTTAAAATGTGTTGCCTTTTTCTATGTTAAAACACCTACAAAAATTAAAAGTTGTAGGCAGAAAGTTTTTTATTGAGGAGGACTTACTATTATGGGAAAAATCAAAAATTTACAGGAAAATCTAACAATCGCAGAAGCAATGGACGGTAATCGTTACAGAGTGCTTACTTACAATGGTTTAAGTTACGGAGAACCATATTTTACAGGGCAAGAGCTTGGATGGGTTACAGATGTCCTTTGGGATGAGCAGACAAAGGCGTATATTTTGCTTATCGTAACAGTTGATGAATACAGATTATGGCTGACTATTGACGAAAAGGTTGCAAAGCATTTTAACCCTATGAAATTAGAGAAAAATGCACCCATATATTTCTGTATATTCAATTTAAGAAAATGTAGAATAGACCGAGTTCCGTACAAAATATGTGAAATATGGTATGCACCCGAAGAACTTGAAGGTTATAGGAAACCTGAACCGGTTCAGGCAGACTAAAGTCTGTCCGGGACTGTAACAAGCAGGGAACTTGTGTCCCACAAGCTCCGTAATCAAGCGGACTTCCTTGCGGAAATCCTGCTTTTAGTCTTTAGGGGACACCCCTAATACCCCGTGAAATTTTAATTATGGAAGGAATGATTTTATGAAAAAAGAATGCAACAAGGAAATTCATTTTCGTGTTGACGAAAAAGAAAAAACACAAATCACAAACAAAGCCAAGAAATGTGGTTTGCCTATTTCGGAATATATCAGAAAGAGAGCTT
This sequence comes from Oscillospiraceae bacterium, assembly GCA_015064485.1. GTDB lineage: Bacteria > Bacillota > Clostridia > Oscillospirales > CAG-382 > UMGS1052. The sequence goes on from SVSD01000010.1 coordinate 11,147, forward strand.
TGGGGTATTCCCCCAAGGCTCTTTTGCCGGAAACCTTTTATACATTTTCCGAGAAATTAGGTGCTTTATATGAGCAACTTAAAATACAAGGTGCCGACAAGCTTCAGGAAGATGTGTTGAATCTACTTGATGAAATTCAAACCGAACTGCTTTTCCCTGACAAAAGCAAAGCATTTCTTGAGGAGGATGATGGGAGTGATGATTGATGGCGACAACAGGATTTTGGCCTGTGAAAGGCTCTCTTCGGGATGTAGTCAGATATGCAGACAATCCCGATAAGACAACCAATCCAAAATATCTTGATGATGATTTGGCGGCGGCTCTTAAATATGTAGCAAATGATGATAAAACAGATAAAGAGCTGTTTGTTACAGGTATTAACTGTCCATCGGTACGAGCCTATGAGCAAATGATGGTAACAAAACGCCGTTATGGAAAAATGGGCGGCAATGTAGCATATCACGGATACCAAAGCTTCAAAACGGGCGAAGTTACACCCGAAGAAGCTCACGAAATTGGACTTGAAACCGCAAAGCGTATGTGGGGTAAGGATTATGAGATTGTTGTTACAACGCATTTGAATACAGATAATCTCCACAATCACATCGTTATCAATTCAGTTTCGTTCAAAACGGGTTTGAAATTTGAAAACCATATTAAAGATCATATACACCTTCGGGAAATATCCGATGCAGTATGTAAGGAGTATGAAAAATCCGTAATCGAAAATGCGAAGTTTTACAGCAAAAACAAAAAGCTGTATTGGGTTCACAAAAAGGGTGGTCTTACCCATAGGGATATGTTAAAGCGAGATGTTGATGAGGCGATTTTACAATCAGCAAATTTGGATGAGTTTTGCAGAATATTAAAACATAAAGGCTATACATTTAACAGAGATATTTATACAGAGCATCCATCGGTTATCGCTAACGGTTGGGAAAGACCTGTCCGCATTGATAGTTTAGGAGAAGATTATACAAAAACAAGACTTGCCGAAAGAACAAAAGCAAATAACTTTTTCGTAAGCTCTTTTGGTTCAAGCCCAAGAGTTGCTGCTGCTCGACCTAAAACAAAACCTCTTTCAAACCTCGAACGAGAATTAAGACGTATACGAAAAATGGATGTTTTGGAGGCAATATTTTATTTAATTCTTGAGCTTTTGAAACCATCAACCCCGAGGCCTAATTACAGACCGCCGCTTTCTCCGTTTATGAGAGAGCAAATATCAAAATTCAATCAATATCAAAAGCAATTCAGGCTCTTGCACGAGAACAAAATTGAAACCGTGCCGGAGCTTGAACTTTTTATTGTCAATACTCAAAAGCAAATTGAAGAGCTTGAGGATGAACGCTCTAAAACGGATAACAAACGCAGACGAGCTAAAACCGATGAAGAAAAGGAGTTATACAAATCCGAGTGCAGAGAAATCACAAAGAAAATTACACCCTTGCGAGAAAATCTTAAAACTGCAAAGGCGGCACTTGAATCTGTACCTATAATCCAAAAAGCAATCGAATCTGAACGGATAGAAGAAAACAAAGTTAAAGTAAAGGAGTTAGAACGATGAAAAACATGACATATTTAGATGTTACTAAATTAAAACCATTTGAAAACCACCCGTATTATGTAAAGGACGATGACGATATGCTGAGTTTACAAGAAAGCATTAAGGAAAATGGCGTACTTTCCCCATTGATAGTGCGACCACTTGAAAATGATGAATACGAAGTAATTTCGGGACACCGAAGATTACACGCAAGCAAAAAGGCAGGGCTTACACAAGTTCCTGCCTTGATATTTGAAATGGATAGAGATGCTGCATCTGTTTTGGTAGTAGATAGCAATCTGCACCGAGAAAACATTTTACCAAGCGAAAAAGCCTTTGCTTACAAAATGAAAGCAGAGGCTTTGCAACATCAAGGCAAGCGTACAGATTTAACTTCGGGACAACTTGTCCCAAAGTCTGATGGTAACAGAGCAACAGCAGAAATTGGCGAACAATCCGGCGAAAGCTATAAGACTGTTCAAAGGTACATACGCTTGACACACCTTTTGCCGAAGCTGTTGGAGTATGTTGACGAAGGCAGAATTTCTTTTACCCCTGCGGTAGAGCTTTCCTATCTTAACGATATTGAGCAAAACGATTTGCTTGAAGCTATTGAGCTTAACGATTGCACTCCATCATTATCTCAGGCGGTGAGAATGAAAAAGTTAAGTCAGCAGGGACTTCTTACTGATGACAAAATCAATGAAATTATGGAAGAAGAAAAGGCAAATCAAAAGGAACGAATAAAAATCCCGACAGAGCGTGTGCGAAAGTTCTTTCCAAAGGAATATACGAGTTCCCAAATTGAGGATGCTATTGTAAAGCTTTGTGAGGCACATTACAAAAAGAAGCAGAAAAATCGTAACGACTACGAAAGGTAAGGTGATTTTATGACAAAGAAAATATCTATCGCTCCCATCCCGGTAATATTTGTTGATAGACCAAAGCTTGATGAAAGCGAAAGTCTTGAAAACCTCAAAGACTACCTTGATATTAACAAGAAAGTAAATCAAGAGAAAAAATATCCGCTTGACGAACTTAATTTTACAACTAAAATCGGCAACACGGAATACGAGGTTTCTACAAATTTTGATATATCGGGAAAGCAAACGCTGATGCAACAATTTATGAAAATAATACTATCACAGAATTGATGAAAAATGTCGAGCATTGTATAATGGCTTCAACCTTATGCAATGCTCGGTTTAGTTTATGAAGGAGGATTAAGATGTTAAAACAAACCGAAAATAAAGAATTGATTGCCGCCCTATATTGTAGATTATCTCAAGATGACGGTATAGACGGAGAATCAAATAGTATTTCAAATCAGAAAGAAATACTTATGGCTTATGCAAAACAACATAATTTACCAAATCCACGATTTTTTGTTGATGACGGTGTTTCGGGCACAACATTTGAAAGACCGGGATTTAAGGAAATGGACTCTTTGATAGAACAAGGCAAGGTCGGTATTGTTGTTGTAAAAGACTTATCCCGTTTTGGAAGAAACTATTTGCAGGTTGGTGAATTTTTAGAAATCAAGTATCCTACACTTGGTATAAGGTTTATATCCATTCAAGAAAATTACGATTCTGCAAATGGTAATAGTGCGACAGAAATGATGCCGTTCCATAATATCTTCAATGAATGGTATGCTGCACAAACAAGTAAGAAGGTTCGTGCCGTATGGAAATCCAAGTCAGAAAAGGGTGAAAGAATATCACCTATTGCACCGTATGGATATATGAAATCGCCTGATAATCCAAAGCAATGGTTAGTGGATGAAAATGTCGCTGATGTAGTTAGATATATTTTCAAGCTTTGTCTTGAAGGCTTAGGACCGACAAAGATAGCTAAAAGGCTTGAAAAAGAAAAAATACTAACACCAACCGCATATTTCAAATCCGTAGGTAGAGCTTTTGCAAATAAAAATGCAACAGATCCTTACAGATGGGTAACGGAAACAGTAAAGAACATTTTATCAAATTTGGAATATACGGGATGTACAGTAAATTTCAGAAGCACTATTTTAAGCTATAAGATACATAAGAAAATAGACAACAACCCTGAAGATTGGCAGGTAATTCCCAACACGCAGGAAGCTATTGTTGACGAAGATACATTCAATCGTGTTCAGGAATTGCGGGAAAACCGCAGAAGAAATACTGCAACAGGAAGAAGGAGCCTATTTTCAGGACTTGCATATTGTGCTGACTGTGGTTCAAAATTATATTTTTGTGCTTCAAAAAGCATTCCTGAAAACGCCGAATTTTTCAGGTGTTCGCAGTACAAAGAAAATCGTGGAAGTTGCACCATTCATTTTATTCGCAATGTTGTATTGGAAGATTTAGTTCTTCAAAGCTTGCGAGGTGTTGCTGAATATGTAAGTCAATTTGAACCTGTGTTTTTGTATCTGTTTCAAAAAAATCACGCATTGGCAAAAGCAAATGCACTAAAGCAAACCAAGTTGAAGGTTGAACAATCCAAAAAGCGAATTGAAGAAATAGATAAAATAATTACAGCATTATATGAGGACAAGGTGTTATCAAAGATAACGGATGAAAGATTTGAAAAGTTTTCTGCCATATATGAGAAAGAGCAAAACGAGTTAGCCACCTTTATTGAAAAGGCTGAAACGGAAATTTTAATTGCAGAACAAGAAAAAGTGGATTTGAAAATATTTTTGAATACAATCCGTAAATGTACTGAACTAAAAAAATTAACTCCGGAAATTGTAAATACTCTCATTAAAAGAATTGATGTGCATAATCCCGAAATAATTGATGGCGAAAAGAAAGTAAAGATTGATATTTCATTTACTGCCGTTGGAATTATAAGCATACCTGACGAAAAGGAAATACTTGCACTTATGAATGAAATCCGTGAAAAGAGTGCATAAAACGGACATAAGCGGTGCAACCGCTTTGGGTTACACCGCTTATTTTTTTACTGTCCTTAGGAACACACTCCCATCGGTCTTGTTTTTTTGTTTTATTATGAAATTCTTGAAATTCCCGAGTTGCTGTTTAGAGAATCAAGTCCGTAAAGGATCAAAACATCGGAAACTTTCGGAAGGAAATTTATATATTCGCTGACTTTTGGTTTTTTCATATATCTTGTGTCGATGATATGGACTTTTTTATAGTCAGAAGTAAAAAGAGGTGCGATGCAATTTGCGAAGCTGTCTTTTATAATTACGATTTCATCATCATTTTCACATTTGTCGTTTTCGAGCACGATCAAAGGCTGATTTTCGTTTCCGAAGTATGCATATTTGTCTTTTTTAGACAGATATTCGGATGCGAAGTAGTCGGATTCTTTTAAAGTATCCGGAGAATTTCCGCTTTCGCATTTAAAGCTTGTTCCCGAAACATCATATCTTTCAATTGTGTCATTCAAAGAATCGTCCAAAACCTTTGAATAGAGCGTTCCCTTGAAATTTTCGCTTACTGTCGTTATATCAAAGGCTTTATCTGAAATGTCTTTTCCGCACAATTCAAGATACAGTCTGTATGCAGTAGTTCCTCCGTATGCGGTCCAGTGGTGATCGGTCTTATAAAAAAGATTGCCGCCGTCTTTGGCATTATTAAATGCTGTGATAAGATCCGGCTTTATATCGCAGTCAATTTCGGCCAGGATATCATCAATGACTCGCTTTTCGTCGATGCACGGCGAGAAATCGGGAAGTGCCTCCTTGTATATCTCAGATGCAGTCGGAACAAGAATTACCGCAGTCGTAATATCCTCATCAATTTTTGAAAAAAGGCGGTTTGTGCTTTCGATAAAAATTGCGCCGTCGGGCATTTCAACTTTTTGCATCAATCTTCCGTCGCCGATATATACTCCGTTTATCTTTTTAAAGCCTGCTATGATCTGTGCTTTTGTTTTAATTTTCATAAGAGTATCTCTTGCGGGGAGATGATCTTTCATATATTCTTCAAGCTTCAAAAGGTAATTTCCGCTTTCAAGGGCATCAAATGAAAATTCAGGCAGTTTTTCAAGAAGTCTGTTTTCGTTTTCTGAAAACTCCTTTTTCTCGGATACAAAGAATAAGAAAAGTCCTGAAAGGAGTGTGATGCAAAGAAAAACAGATACGATATATTTTGTAAGTTTCATAATTTATTCCCCCTGTCAGAATCTGAAATACAGAAACGGATTGTATGCGTTTCCGACAAGAAGTGCGATACAAAGTATAATAAGCAAACAGTAAACTGCTGACAGTCCGCAATTTACTAAAACTTTCACAGCTCGGTTTTCGAGTCCGTATACAGCCTTTTTGAACCTGGGGTATAACGGTATGGCAAATAGTGTGGAAACAAGCAAAAAGGGGATATACGGCAAGGCATAAAACAAAAAGGTCTTATCAACAAGATTTGTATTTATAAACATTCTTCTGATATATTGAATCATAACAGAAAAATCTTCAAGCGAGAATATCGCCCAGCCAACTGTTACTATTACTGAAGTGTAGATATGTCTGAAAATTGAGGGGATTTTGGAAAGATATTTGTCAAGTACAAATTTTTCTAATATCAAAAGTACTCCGAAATATAATCCCCAAACAACAAAATTCCAACTTGCACCGTGCCAGAAACCTGTGAGAATCCAGACGATAAGAAGATTTCTTATGTGCTTTGGTTTTGAGCATCTTGAACCGCCAAGAGGAATATATACATAATCTTTGAACCATGTTGTCAGCGACATATGCCATCTTCTCCAGAAATCCGAAACAGATTTTGCAATCATGGGATAGTTGAAGTTCTCAAGGAAAGTAAAACCGAGCATTTTTCCCATACCTATTGCCATATCGGAATATCCGCTGAAATCGAAATAGATGTGGAAATAAAAAGCAATGATCCCAAGCCATAAAGTAAGCAGGCTGTGTTCCGAGGGAGAAACCGAGGATATTTCGTTAAAAAGCTCACCGAGTGTGTTTGCTATAATTACTTTTTTGAAAAGACCGTGTAAAAATATCATAACGCCGTCGGTTATCTTTTCGATATTAATTTGTCTTTTATGCATTTCACCGCGGACAGTTTTGTATCTTACAATAGGACCTGCGATAAGCTGGGGAAACATTGATATATATGTCATAAGAATAAAGAAATTCTTTTCGGGAGGCACTTCTCCTCTGTATACATCAATATTATAGCTCATTGTCTGAAAGGTATAAAAACTTATACCGATAGGGAGAACGATATCAAGAGATGCGAAGGTTCTTCCGAATAAAAATGAAGAAGTGTTGATAAAAAGATTTGCATATTTGAAAAATCCCAAAAGTAACAGATTTATAACAATCGAACATATCATAAAAAATTTCTTTTTATCCGGATATTTGATTACAAACAATCCGTTTATGTAGCTTACAAGGGTAGAAGCTATCATAAGGAGAATATATACAGGCTCTCCCCATGCATAAAATATAAGACTTGCAAGTAAAAGTACATAATTTTTAGCACAAAAAGGGACGGCATAGTAAAGTATTAAGGATATGGGTAAAAAGAAAAACAAAAACGGTATACCGCTGAAAACCATAAGCCCTCCGAACAAGTTTTTTCAATAGTAAGTATATCATAAAAATCAAGTTTATGTCAATATTTTATATTATACGACAAAAACGAAAATTATTTTTAGGTTTGCAATTTGTCATATTTTTCTTGAAATTGTAGCTTTACTGTGGTATAATAATCCATATGTAATAAAGAACTTGTCTTTATACAATTTAAAAAAATCGGAGGAAAAAATTATGTCTAACAGAAAAAATGAAAAAGGTTTTTATATCAATGTGGCACTTATTGTAATAGTTCTTGCGGCTATCATTTATATTGTGGTTTCCGGAAGCATGCCCGAGAGTGCAGATATTCCCGAAATACCCGATGTGAATGTTGAAACAGAAACCGAAACAGAAAATGAAGCAGAAGCTGAAGCTGAAACAGAAAAAGAAGCTGAATATGAAACAGAAGCGGCAGAAGACGATACTGTTACAGAATAATGAAAGCAAATAAAAAAGTTTTATCAGTATTTAGTTTTTTTATTCTTGCAACAATACTTCTTACATTTACCGGATGTCCGACATCCCTTCAAAAAATTGACGGGGTAGAGTTTCAAAGCTCTGAAATGGCACGGATATTCAGTGAGATTTTTGCAAAAGATGCAGCTCTCGTGACAGAAGAAGAACTTGCGGCGATTGCTGAAGTGAATATAATCACATATACCGAAACAAACAGGTTTTCTATAGTCTTCAGAGGTTATGAAGAGGCAAATAAGCTTGGACTTGACACCTCGTCATATTTCAGATATGCCGATATTTCGGATATGACACTTTCTGATATGAGGGATATGAGTTTTTTGACATCGCTTAAAAGATTCACAACAACATATGTACCTTTTGATAATTATGACTTTCTTGAAAACTGTAAAGAACTTGAGTCTTTTGAAATACTTTACAATTATGAAACGGCAGATTATTCGGTTTTAAGCAAGCTTCCAAAATTGAAGAAAGTAAATATCGAAGGCGCGGTAATAGAGGATCTTGGGGCGTTTTCTGAACTTTCATCTGTTGAAACTCTTGCTTTAAATGAGATATCGTTTGCCGACGGCAGAGAGTTTGATGTTTCGGCACTTCTCGGACTTACAAATCTTTCTTCTCTTTCGCTGGTATCAAACGGCATTTCTGATGCGAAGCCTTTTTCGGGTTTTACAAATCTGAAAAGGTTAGATCTTGCAAGAAACAGCATCGAGGATGTTTCGCCTCTTGCAAGTCTTGTAAATCTTGAGTATCTCAATCTCGAACAAAACGGATTGACAGATATTTCTTCCCTTACAACTTTTGATTCGGAAAAGTTTGATCGCCTTATTCTTGACACCAACTCGTTTATCGAGGATTGGTCATATCTTGACTATCTCGGAGATAAAGTACAAGGTAAACCGCTTACGATAAAGTCTTACGACCTTTCAAAGGTTTACGGAACAGCCGACGGAATGGTGAAAAAACAGCTTCTTGAAGATGTTGAAAGTGTAGAATTTGAGAAGATAGAAGACAAAATACATCTTACGATCGGTTTTTCAGGTTACCTTGAGGCTTATGCAACTCAACCTGCTGTGCCCGAAAATCTTTACAAAAAAATTGTTTTGACCGAGCCGATAGAAGAGTTCTGTACGCATTTTGATGCTTTTATAAATCTTAAATCGTTTATAAGTCACGGTGTTGATTACAAGGATTTTGAGTTTCTTCATAAAACAAAACTTTCTCTTCATATTTTCGAGGTGGTCGGAAACAGCATTGATGCTGATTACTCAAAGCTTTCCGAACTTAAAAACCTTGTTTTTGTGTCTGTAAGAGAAAGCAACTTGTCAAATAAAGATTTCTTCTATACACTTGAGGGACTTGATCAACTTATACTCGATTAAAAAATAAAAGAGATGGCAAAAGCTGTCTCTTTGATTTTTATATTAAAAATTTCTGTTTGTTTTATAAAACCCTTGAAAAGCACAGTAAAATTTGGTACAATAATAGCAAATATAATTTTAGGAGAACACAATGGATCAGTTACAAATACTTGCAAAAGTAAACGGTCAGCCTATAACTTCTGCCGACCTTGACGCTTTTATAATTTCTATGGGGCCCGGCGGCGAGCGCTATAATAATCCCGAGGGAAGAAAGATGGTGCTTGAACAGCTGATCAATAAAAAGCTTTTCCTCGCCGATGCCGCAAAGAATCTTTATGAATATGACCCGAAATTTAAAGCAGAATTTCAGAGAATGAAAGAAGAAATGCTTGCAAATTTTGCAATTGCAAAGGCTGTTGAATCTGTTAAGGTTACAGACGAAGAAGCCAAGGCGTTTTTTGAAGAAAACAAGAGTGAACTTATGTCGGGTGAAACTGTAAACGCAAGTCATATTCTTGTTGCAACCGAAGAAGAAGCAAACGAAATACTTGCAAAAATAAATGCTGGTGAAATCTCTTTTGAAGATGCCGCAAGAGCACACAGTTCTTGTCCTTCCTCCGAACAGGGCGGAAATCTCGGTGAATTCGGCAGAGGTCAGATGGTTCCCGAATTTGACAGTGCTTGTTTTGAAATGGCAGTGGGCGAGATAAGAGGTCCTGTTAAGACACAGTTTGGCTTCCATCTTATAAAGCTCAACGCAAAGAATGAAGCAAAGCCCATCGAATTTTCCGAAATCGCAGATCAGATAAAGCAAAAGCTTATGTCCGATAAACAGCAGGCGGCTTACCGTTCAAAAATCAACCAGCTTAAAATTCTTTTCCCTGTTGATATTCTTTAAAATAATAAAAAACTGCAACCGTAAGGCTGCAGTTTTTTGTTTTAAAAGAAAGTAATCTGATTGGTTTCCGGCAAAGAGTCAAGTACGCCGTTTCTTGAAAGGATTTCAATGACAGCTTTTGTGATTCCGCCCTTTTGGCGAAGCTCTTCCTGAGAGATGATATTGTTTTCCTTCATTGTCTTTTCAAGATTTAAGGCCGCAGTTTCTCCAAGTCCGGGAAGGGAAGAAAACGGCATTCTTATTGCTCCGTTTTCCGGCAAAAAAGCTTTTGCAGCGGATTTTTTAAGATCAACAGGTAAAAACTTTATTTTTCTTGCAAGAGCTTCGTTTACAAGCTGCATTGTAGATAAAGTTTCGTGATCTTTCTGTTTTGCGGAAGTGCCCATATCCTCAATGTTTTTAATTGTGCGTTCAACTTCCGACTTGCCTTTACTTACGATTTCCGCATCAAAACCGCCGGGGGCAACAGATAAGAAAGCTGCATAAAATTCAAGCGGCATATGTACCTTGAACCATCCAAGCCTTAGTGCGGAAATAACATAAGCCGCGGCATGAGCTTTCGGGAACATATATTTAATTTTCTTACAGGAGCCGATATACCAATCCGGAATGTTGTTTGCGATCATCGCTTCTTCGTATTCCGGTTTTAAGCCTCGTCCTTTTCGAACATCTTCCATTATCTTAAATGCAAGACCTTTTTCAAGGCCGTGATAGATAAGATAGACCATAATGTTATCGCGGGTCCCGATAACCTGAGAAATGTCGCATATACCGTCCTTGATAAGCTCCTGTGCATTGCCGAGCCATACATCAGTACCGTGAGAAAGTCCCGAGATCTGAAGAAGGTCGGAAAAAGTCTTGGGTTTTGAATCGACTATCATCTGTCTTACAAATTTTGTTCCGAATTCGGGCAGACCGAATGTGCCTACCTGACTTCCGATATCCTCGGGAGTTACTCCGAGCGATTTTGTTGATGCAAAAAGCTCCATAACGCCTTCATCTGTAAGGGGAGTATCAAGAATATTTCTTCCCGTATACCGTTCGAGCATTCTGTATTTTGTCGGAACATCATGACCGAGCATATCAAGTTTAAGAATAGTGTCGTGCAGATATTCGAAGGCAAAATGTGTGGTTATAATGCTTGAATTCGGGTCATCTGCCGGGTGCTGAACAGGGGTAAAATCGTAAACCGTATATTCTTTCGGAATAACGATAATACCGCCGGGGTGCTGACCTGTTGTTCGCTTTACACCTTCGCATCCTTTTGAAAGTCTTGAAAGTTCTGCATTATTGAGGATACTTTGATGTTCTTCGGCGTATTTCTTTACATAACCGAATGCGGTTTTTTCTGCAAGTGTACCGAGAGTTCCTGCTCTGAAGACATTTTCAGCTCCGAATAGAACTTCGGTATATTTATGACATTCGCCCTGAACATCGCCCGAGAAATTAAGGTCTATATCAGGGGACTTATCACCGTAAAAGCCAAGAAATGTTTCAAAAGGTATGTCGTGACCGTCGTGTATCATATTAGGCGCTCCGCACCTTGGGCAATCCTTGTCGGGAACATCAAAACCGGAGCCTACGGAACCGTCATTCAAAAATTCCGAATATTTGCATTTTGTGCATCTGTAATGAGGGGGAAGGGGATTTACTTCTGTAATTCCCGCCATCGTTGCAACAAAAGAAGAGCCGACAGAACCGCGGGAACCTACAAGATACCCCTTGTCTTCACTGTATTTTACAAGTCTTTGTGCAATGATATACAAAACCGCAAAGCCGTTTTTGATGATGGAGGTAAGTTCCTTTTCAAGTCTTGATTCAACTATTTCGGGAAGGGGATCTCCGTACCATTCGTGGGCAAGATCGTAACACATTTTTGTAAGTTCTTCCTCGGTACCTTCCATAGAAGGCGGATAGTTACCGTCGGGGATAGGAAGGATCTCCTCTACCATATCGGCAATCTTTCTTGTATTTGTAACAACTACCTCGTATGCTTTATCTTTGTCGAGATAATCGAATTCTTTAAGCATTTCCTCGGTAGTACGCATATATAAAGGAATATGCTTATCCGCATCAGAAAATTTCTGACCTGCAAGAAGGATTTTTCTGTAGATTTCATCTTCGGGATTTTGGAAATGCACATCTCCCGTTGCAACAACGGGTTTTCCGAGTTCGTCACCAAGCTTTATTATTTGTTTATTTATCTCAATCAAAGCATTCTTGTCTGCAACACTTCCGTTATCAATAAGGAACTGATTATTTCCAAGAGGCTGTATTTCAAGATAGTCATAAAAGTCAGCAATTGATTTTAAATCGTTCCAGGGACGGTTTTCAAGAATTGCGCGATATAGCTCTCCGGCCTCACAGGCAGATCCGATTATAAGCCCTTCTCTGTATTGAGAAAGAAGATTTTTAGGTATTCGGGGAGTTCTGTAATAATAATTTAAGTATGATTCCGAAACAAGTTTATAAAGATTCTTAAGTCCCACAAGGTTTTTAACTAAAATTATCTGGTGGTAACTCTTCATCTTTTTGGGATCCGAACTTTGGCTCATAAGATGACTGAGCTGGTCGGTGTTAATAATACCCTCGCCCTTTAATTTTTCACCCATAGCCTTAAAGATGAGTGCAAGCATATGGGCATCTTCGAAAGCTCTGTGATGGTCAAAATCGCCGAGTTCAAAATATGTTGCCAAGGTATCGAGCTTGTGATTTCGAAGTTCGGGATTTACCTGTCTTGACATTGAAACAGTGTCAATAAAAGTGGGCGAGAAAGGAATTGAACATCTTTCTGCCGCAGTTCTTATAAAGCTGATATCAAATGAGGCGTTGTGTGCGACAAGGGTATCGTTTCCGACAAATTCAAGAAATCTGGGCAGAACCTTGTCTATTGTTTCAGCATCCTTTACCATATCATCGGAGATACCGGTAAGTTTTACGACTTCATCGGGAATTGAGGTTTGCGGATTTACAAAAGTCGAGTAGGTTTCGATAATTTCTCCTTTTTTGAATCTTACAGCGCCGATTTCCGTAATTTCACATGTCTGCGGCGAAAGACCTGTTGTTTCTATATCGAAAACAACAAAGCTGTCTTCTGTAAAGTTTACATTTTCATCGCCGTAGATAGCCCGTGCTGTGTCGTCAACGAAATACGCTTCAACACCGTATAAAACCTTAATTCCTCCCGCTTTTCTTGCGGCTTTCATTACTTGGGGATATGCCTGCAAATTTCCGTGATCGGTAATTGCAACAGCATCCTGTCCCCAGGCAAGAGCTTGCTTTATAACATCCTCAGGCTCGATCGTTGCATCCATCTGAGACATTTTTGTGTGAAGATGAAGCTCTACTCTTTTTTCGGGAGCGTTATCCTTTCGCTTTACGATTTTGATTTTTGACATCGCAAGAGGCTTTATACAAAGAGTTCCGTCGTATCTGTCCGGGGAAGTGCTTCCGTACAAAATGACAGCAGGTCCTTCTTTTAAGAAAGAATACTTACTGTCATCGTCGGCATTATACAGAAATTTTGCAACAAGCGACGAGTCATTATCAGTTATAAAGAAATTTGCAATATATTTATCACCTGCGCGTGTAAGCTTTTTATCAAAGTCGAAAACCTTTCCGCATATTGTAAAGGTCTTTGTATCAAAACTTACATTTCTTATCGGTATAATTTCAAATTCGGGAAAACTGCCGAACATATCCTCGCGCTCGGATATGTCAAATTTCATATGTCCCGAAAAGGCAGTGTTGTTGTCCAAATCAAGATTTGCAAATACTTCATCTGTGAAAATGGAGTTTGAGGTTATAACAGGATCGGGAAGAGGTTGCTTTTTAAATTTTCCTCCGCCGAAACCTCCGTACTGAGATCCGTTTTGCACAGGAACGGGCGGAGCTTCTTTATGTGAAAGTATAATTTTATCGAGTTGCGGCTCGGGGATGTATTCCGGGAGCTCAGAAGCCTCAATTTTGCTTTTTCCACCGAACACTATATTCTTTGTCACACCAAACCAATCGCCGATTATATCCGATATCAGCCTGTCACAGCCGCCTGCACATAACAGAGCTTTACCGCCGTTGTGAAGTTCAATCAAAAGGACATCATTTTCCTGTTCCGAAAGATTTGCGATAAGTTCATTTTCGTCGGTGACAAGTTCGCTTCCGTTATCATAATTTACTATATGAAGTCCTTCTGAGATCTTCGCTTTTTCAAAGAAACCGTTGCCGAGAGGAGTTCTTCTTTTCAGTTCACACAAAATATCGGGGAATACTGAAAGTGAAAAGCTGCTTTTCGGAAATCTCGGGCATATACGCATAAGATTTAAATCATATGCTTCTTTTATCCCTTCCTCGATACCGATAATTGTGTCAAAAATTATGTAATCCGAAAAGTCAACATAGCAAATAATTCTTCTTGTTTGCCGATCAAGTGTGATTTTATAATCTGTTATTTTATTTACAGCGTTTTTTTCAAGAAAACCGGGTTCGTATCTGTCGAACTTTTCTGTAAACGATTTTGCCATTTTACACCTTACATTTTTTCAATTTCTTTTAATAAAACTTCTATTACTTCGTTTTCGTCTATTTTTCCTATAACTTCACCTTTTTTAAATAAAAGTGCGTCGCCGCATCCGCCTGCAATTCCGATATCAGCATCTTTTGCTTCGCCGGGACCGTTTACAGCACAGCCCATAACAGCAACTTTTATGTCTTTTTCGCAATTGTCAAGAACTTCGTGAAGCTTGTTCGCAATTCCGATAACATCAATGTTTGTTCGTGCACAAGTAGGGCAGGAAACAATATTTACGCCGCTTGTAAGGCCGAGTACTTTCAAAAGATCATTTCCTGCGGCAACTTCGTTTTCAACGCGGTCTGTAAGCGAAACCCTTAAAGTATCGCCGATACCGTCAAGAAGCATAGCACCGATTCCGGCGGAGGATTTTATGATACCAAGCCGTGTAGTTCCCGCTTCTGTAACTCCGAGATGTATCGGATAGTCCGTTTCGGAAGCGAAAATTCTGTTTGCTTTTACTGTGTTTGCTACATCCGAGGATTTTATTGACACGATTATATTGTGAAAATCATATTTTTCAAGCATCTTTACATGATGCATCGCACTTTCAAATAAAGCTTCGGGAGTAGGACTTCCGTATTTTGCAAGAATATGTTTTTCAAGAGAACCGCCGTTTACGCCGATTCTTATCGGAATGTTTCTTTTTTTACATTCGTCAACAACAGCTTTTACTCTGTCTTCATCACCGATATTTCCGGGGTTTATTCTGATTTTGTCAATTCCGTATTCTGCCGCAAGAAGCGCAAGACGGTAATTGAAATGTATATCTGCCACAAGGGGAATGTGAGTGTGTTCTTTCAAATATGAGATACTTTTGGCAGATTCTTCGTCGGGTACAGAAAATCTTACGATATCACAACCCGCTTTTTCGAGGGATAAAATCTGCTCAAGTGTTTTTTCCTTGTCGCTTGTTTTTGTGAATGTCATCGACTGGACAGCAATAGGGGAAGTGCCGCCGACTGTAATATTACCTATTTTAACTGTGCGGGATTTTCTTCTTTCTATCATTTCGTAGCTCCTTTTATTTTAAAACACCGAGAATTGCTGCGGCTCTCAGTATTGCGGTTTGCGTTTTTCCGTCGGGGATCTCGCCATTGATAACCATTTTTACTGCCGTTTCAAGAGGTATTTCGCATATTTCAAGAAATTCATCCTCGTCCGGGCAGGTTTCACCGATAGTCAGTTCCGTTGCAAGATACATATGGATTTTTTCGCTAAGAATTGCAGGCGAACCGAGATACAGGCCGAGAGATATTATCTTTTCTGCTGTAGCTCCCGTTTCTTCTTTTAATTCACGAATTGCCGCATCAAGGGGATCTTCGTCGGCTGAGTCAAGCTTTCCGGCGGGAATTTCAAGAAGTTCTCTTTCAACTGCATATCGGTACTGTTTAACAAGTATAACATTCCCTTCGTTTGTGACGGGGATAACACATACAGCACCAATATGCTTTATATATTCACGAAAAGCTTCTTTTTCGTTCGGAAGCTTTATTGTGTCCTTATATACATGAAGGATTTTTCCTTCAAACATAAGGGTTGAATCTATTGTTTTTTCTATCAAGTCCATAAAATATCTCCGTTATCCGAATAAAGAAAATATATCTTTAAAGGTTATTAATATCATAATGGTAAATAAAACCGCAAGTCCTGTAATGTTGATATAAGTTTCCACTTTTCTGTTCATCGGTCGTCCCATAATAAGCTCTATAAGCAGGAAGAAAATTCTTCCGCCGTCAAGAGCGGGAAAGGGGAGAAGATTGAAAACACCGATGTTTATCGTTATCATCGACATCAGAAACAGTAAAGGCAAAAGGCCTATTCTTGCAGTCTCGTGTATTTCGGAAACAACTCCGACAGGACCGGATACCGCCTGAGGCGAGAAATTACCGGATATAATATCAAATACAGAATATATCACCATTTTGACAACAGAAAAGGTCTGGAACACAGTATCGTGGAGTACGGTCAAAATGTTTTTGCTTTTTACTGCAGGTATAAAGAAAGACGGATTGCCGATTTCCATACCGTTTTGAACAGTTGTGGGAAAGGAAAAGTTTTCAATAACGGTTCTTTTTCCGTTTCTCAAAACAGTTATGGTGTTTTCGTTTCCTTTGGCACGCATTGCGGCAAAAACATAATCGTATCTCACATTAATGTGATTGTCGTTGATCTTAATAATCGTATCGCCGATTTGAAGGCCGTTATATTCGGTTGCCTGAGTGTTATCCGGGGTTAATACAAGAAAGCTCTCGATAGTGTTTGAATATAGATTTTGGGAAAATGACACACATAAAAGCATCATAAGAAGCCCTAAAAGTATATTCATAAGAGCGCCTGATACAAGTATCAGAAATCGTTGGAATTTAGGCTTATTATTTATGGCGTTGGGGTCGTTCGAATAATCGTCTTCACCTGCAAGATTTACATATCCGCCTATAGGCAAAAGACGGAGAGAGTATACAGTACCGGATGATGCTCGTTTTGAAACAAGTTTAGGACCCATACCTATAGAAAATTCATCGACGGTTACATTAAATCGCCTTGCCATAAGAAAATGACCAAGCTCGTGGATAAAAATTATAATGCCAAACAGAATTATTGAAATCAAAACAGTAATTATCATTTTTTGCACCTTCCACGGTTAAAAAGTTTTAATATATTTTGATTATTTTCCTGCTTTTGTATACACATATTCGCGGGCTGCAGCGTCAGCTTCTAGAATATCGGTAAGGGTGGGACAAGCTTTTGGTTTCAGATCGTCAAGCGCATACGAGATAAGCTCATAAATCTCACCGAATTTGATTTTTTTGTTTAGGAAAAGGTCAACACAAGCCTCATTTGCGGAATTGAAGATGCAAGGAGAAGTTCCGCCGAGCTTAACAGAACGCTTCGCAAGGCTGATACCGGGGAAAACCTCGTGATCCACATTGTAAAACGACAATGAAGCAATTTTTGCGAAGTCAAGCTCGGGAGTAAGTCCTCCTTTTTTCGCAGTACCTGTCAATGCATACTGGATACAAAGCCTCATATCGGGAACAGCAAGCTGAGCCATTACAGAGTTATCGTTATACTGTACCATCGAATGAATTACACTTTCGCGGTGAACAACAATATCGATTTTATCAACAGGCATATCAAAAAGCCACATGGCTTCAATAAGTTCAAGACCTTTATTTACAAGCGATGCGCTGTCGATTGTGATTTTTTGACCCATACTCCAGTTGGGATGTTTAAGCGCCGCTTCGGGGGACGCGTTTTTTACAAATTCTTTATCCTTACCGAAAAAAGGACCGCCCGAGGCTGTAAGTATAAGCTTTGAAATTTCAGAATGATCGTTTTTGCCGATACACTGATGTATCGCACAATGCTCGCTGTCAACAGGGAGAAGACGGATTCCGTTTCGGTTTACTTCCTCCATAACGATACTTCCGGCTGCAACAAGAGTTTCTTTGTTTGCGATGGCAAGATTCTTTTTTTCTTTGATCGCTGCGATTGTAGGGGTAAGACCCGCAAAACCGATAATCGAATTAAGCACGGTATCAGCGCAGGATAAAGTTACAACTTCGGACGAAGCGTCTTTACCCGATATAATGCGGCAATCTGTATCAGCAACTAAAACTTTAAGTTCTTTTGCTGCATCTTCGTTAGTTACAGCGCAAAGCTTTGGTGAGTATTTACGGATCTGTTTTTCAAGAAGCTTTGTGTTTGAGTGTGCGCACAAAGCATCTACTTCTATGTCAAGATGACTTGCAACTTCAAGTGCCTGAGTGCCGATAGAGCCGGTTGAACCGAGTATACACAGTTTTTTTGTATCCATTGTCTTCCTCCGTAGAATTTTGCTTTATAGTGTTTGAGAGAAATCCGCAGATTTCTCTCAAGTGTTTTTTATTTGAAAATATTTATAAACTGCGGGTTGCCTGTAAGAATAAAAACGAAAGGCGCAACCGCAAGGATGCTGTCAAATCTGTCAAGTATACCGCCGTGTCCTGGAAAAATATTACCGTAATCCTTGACTCCGAAATCTCTTTTTATCGCTGATGCTGCAAGGTCACCGAACTGAGAAATTACAGAAATAAACGCGCCAATTATTGCAATTGTTACATAGTGAGGCTGTACATTTTCGAGTTTTGAAACGAGCATTGCGTATATAACGAAAGCAAGGGTACAGAATATAATTCCGCTTATTGCCCCCTCGATCGTCTTTTTCGGGCTTACTTTTGGACACAGTTTGTGTTTGCCGAAAAGACAACCACCGAAATAAGCAAATGTATCCGTAACACAAGCTCCGATAAAGATAAAGAGATAAATATATTGACCGAATTCAGCATTTCTCAAAAGAACAATACAGGTAATTGAGGTTGTGATGTACAAAGCCGACATAAACACAAGCGCAATATCTTTTGTCTTGATCTTGTCAGTAAGAAATACATGGACATAAAGCAGATAAAACAGAAATATTATCGTAATTGCAAATAGAATTCCGTACGAATTTGCAAATCTTGTGTTTGCAATCAACGGACCTGAAAGTGCATAAATAAGCGCAGGTACAGATAATACATAGTGTTTGATTTGTCCTGTACACGAAAGCATTTCATATACTGCCATAACCGACATAACAGATGCTACGATCGGGAAAATTATAGTATGTGAAAAGACAAGTACGGGAACAAAAACAGCAAGCAATATGATAGCAGTAATTATGCGTTGCTTCATATCGAAATCCTTTCGTATTAAAGACCGCCGAACCGTCTGTGGGTGGAAGCGTATTTTTCAAAGGCTTTATAAAGATCCTTTTTGCCGAAATCAGGCCAGAAAGTTTCTGTAAAATAAAACTCACTGTACGCTGCCTGCCACATAAGAAAGTTTGACAACCGTAATTCGCCGCCTGTTCTTACAATAAGGTCGGGATCTCCGACTTCGGCGGTATAGAGATGAGCGGAAATATCTTCTTCGGTAACCTGTGTTTTTCCTTCAGCAATCAATTTGTTTACGGCTGTGCATATTTCAGCTCTTGAACCGTAATTTACTGCAACATTAAGATTGTATCTCAAATGTGCGGTTCTTTGCTCCGAATCATTCATTTTTTCAATCATTTTTTCGGGAAAAATGGATCTGTCGCCGATAATTCGCATACGAATGCCTTTTTTCAAGCATTTTTCTGTCGATATTGTAAGATATTCATCAAGAAGTTTTAATATGAAATCAACTTCTGTTTTCGGGCGTTTCCAGTTTTCGGTCGAAAACGCGTACACAGTAACGGTATCGACACCTGTATTAAAGCATAATTCAATAACTTCTTCAAAAGTTTTTACACCTTTGCTGTGTCCTGCTGTACGGGGAAGCCCTCTTTTTTTTGCCCAGCGGCCGTTGCCATCCATAATAAATGCCACATGGCCCGGAACGACATCGGGAACGCTGTGTGAAAGCTTATGCTTTTTAAAAAATCCCATAATTATATAGCCATAACTTCCTTGTTTTTCTTATCGGTTATTGAATCAATTTCTTTTGTATACTTTTCTGTAAGCTCCTGAACATTCTTTTCGGAAATCTTCTGTTCGTCTTCTGTCATTTCCTTTTTCTTTGTCATATCCTTGGCTTTATCGTTTGCATCTCTGCGGATGTTGCGAAGAGCAACTTTTGCGTTTTCAGCCATTTTGGAGATCTGCTTTGTGAGTTCGCGTCTGCGTTCTTCTGTAGGCTGGGGGAATGTTATGCGGATAACCTTACCGTCGTTCTGGGGAACAAGACCGAGGTCTGCAACAAGAATTGCCTTTTCGATACCCTTCAAAAGGGAAGCGTCGTAGGGCTGGATGACTATAGTTCTTGCATCGGTAACCTTTACCATAGCAACCTGGTTTATGGGAGTTTCCGCACCGTAACATTCAACAGTTACCTTGTCGAGAACCTGAGGGTTTGCTCTGCCTGCACTGATTGTAGCAAGTTCGGATTCGTAAGCGGAAATGCTTTTTTTCATTTTTTCTTCGAAATCTTTAGTGTTGAGTACCATAATGTTTCTCCTTGTTATTTATGATTTATATATATTTTTTATGCATTAACAATAGTACCGAGCTTTTCGCCGTTTATTGCTTTTATAATGTTTTCGGGCTTATCAAGACCGAAGAGCAAAACGGGGAGTTTGTTTTCTCTGCCCATAGCGGCGGCTGTGCTGTCAACGACTGCAAGGTCATTCTTGAGAATATCGTCGTAGCTTATGCTGTCAAGCTTTTTGGCATTGGGATCTTTTTTGGGATCCGCTGTATATACGCCATCGATATTCTTTGCAAAAAGTGCCGCATCACAATCAAGTTCAACCGCTCTTAAAACTGCTGCAGTATCTGTAGAGAAGAAGGGGCTGCCTGTGCCGCAGGCAACAATTACGATCTTGCCGTTTTCAAGATGTTCAACAGCTTTGTCACGAACATAAGGTTCGGCGATCTGCTGCATGGGAATGGCAGTCATTGTAACTGTTTTAAGACCTGCATTTTCAAGCCCGGTTGCCATCGCAAGGGAGTTAATAACTGTTGCAAGCATACCTATATGATCGGAACGGGATCTTGATATCTGAGTACCGGTTTTTCCTCTCCATATATTTCCTCCGCCGATAACGATTGCTATCTGAGCACCGTCATCTGCGCAAACCTTGATTTTTTCAGCAACTTCCGCAATGAAGTCAAAATTCAGAATTCCGTCAGCACCTTTTGAAAGCGCTTCTCCCGAAAGTTTTAATAAAATTCTTTTGTACTTTGGCATAATTTTTTTCCTTTCTGTCGCCGGAAGGCGGAAAATCAGTTGTTTTTTATAAATTCTATAACTTCTTTTTCTTTTGGCAAAGAGGGGATAGCACCGTTTTTTGTAACTGTAAGCGCGCCTACGGCGTTTGCATACATACAGGCACTTCGTATATTTCCCGAACGCAGATACTCGTAAGTAAGAGCAGCTGTAAAAGAATCGCCTGCGGCAGTCGTATCAACTGCGTTTACATGATAAGACGGAAAAGCCTCTCCGAGATGGCCGTCGTAAAGATAACATCCCTTTTCTCCAAGCTTCAAAACGATATATTTCACATCAAGTCTTGAATAAAGGTCAAGACATATTCTTATATAGTTTTCAGCATTGGTAGGGGAAATACCCGTATATTCAAAAGCTTCTTTTTCATTCGGAGAGAATATCTCAAGTTTACCCAATGTGTTTATGTTTATTTCTTGATTTGCAGGACCCGCATCAACAAATACCGGAACATCAGAAGCGTTTGCAAGCTTTATTGCGGCATCTACCGCTTCATACGGCGCTTCGAACTGTAAAAGCAGGGCATCGGGATATGTTGTAAAAGCCTCTTCTACATCGTCGGAGGAGAGGTTTTTGTTTGCTCCCGGAAAAACCGTTATACGATTATTGCCGTTTCTTTCAACTATTATTGAAGAAAGCCCCGTATTTGCCTGTTTATCATGTATAACGAAGCGAGTGTCTATTCCTTCGTCGGAATAAAGCTTTTTGAGTGATTTTCCGTAAGTGTCAGAACCTGTTCTTGTGCAAAGGATAACATCTGCACCGAGCCTTGCGGCTGCGACTGCGCTGTTTGCTCCTTTTCCACCCGGAACAAAGCCGTATGAACCTTCCGAGATTATTGTTTCGCCGCATGCGGGGATTCTTTCTACCATTGTAACAAAATCAATATTTGTACTTCCGACAACAAGAATTCGAGGTTTGGGCGGCATAAACTTGCTCCTTTCAACGACGATATTACACATCAATATCCAATTATATACATTATATACGAAAACATCCGATATGTCAAACGGATTTATGATTTTTTCTGCATTTTTTTGAAAAAACAACAAATATCGGCTTTACATTGCAGTAAAGCCGATAGGAGTTATTTGATTATATCCGATACAGGCATCTCAAACCAGAATGTACTGCCCTTTGACGGATGGGTTGATACACCGTATTTTGCGTTGTGAAGCTCAAGTATCGACTTGACGATAGAAAGGCCTATTCCGCTTCCGACATCGGTGCGCTTGTGTTTTTTGTCGATTTTATAATATCTGTCCCAAATATTCGGAAGCTTGTCTTTCGGGATTCCTTCGCCGTGGTCTATAACTTCGATTCTGACATTATTTCCAATCAATTTCTGTTTAATGTTTATTTCTTTGTTTTCGTTTGAATAGTTTACGGCATTAGATAAAAAGTTATATATTACCTGGCTTATCTTGGTTTCGTCAGCATTTACGAAAACACTTGCATCGTGTTCGAAATTGAAAGTAAAACCGTCTTTTTCTGTCAGTTTTTTCATTCTTTCGATAATAAGCTGTGTAGCGGTTGTAATATTAAATTCCGAAAGCTGAAGCTCGGTTGTTCCCGACTGGAGTTTTGAAAGATCAAGCATATCGTTTACAAGGGTTGTGAGTCTTTGTGCTTCATCGATGATTACCTGAACATTTTCGGGTGTGTTTTCTCCCGGCAGATCTCTCATAACCTCGGCATATCCTATTATCATAGTAAGAGGAGTTCTGAGATCGTGGGAAGTATTTGAAATCAATTCTCTTTTTAAAGAATCGGATTCTTTGAGTTCTTTTGCTGTGTAATTTAAGGTTTGTGCAAGCTGGGATACTTCAAGATACCCGTCGCCTTCAAACTCGACATCATAATTTCCCGCTGCAAGTTTTTTTGCCGAGGTGTTTATCTGTGTTATCGGGTCAGCGATCTTTTTTGCAAGTATCTTTGCAGAGCATGCGGCGATTATCAATATAATAACAGACTGGAAGATAAGCTGTATATTGAGGGTTTTTACGGTTGAACCCATAGGAGTGATAACGCTGTCAAAAAGCAAAAGGAATTCTTTTCCGTCGCTTCTTTTAACGATTTTTGCAAGAAGCATCTCTTGGGTAATTCCAAGCTTGAGAAAATGAGGGGAACCGTGTTTAAAGCCTCTTTTCGGAACGAATTCGGGAACGATATTATGATCCCACTGTGAAAAAGAGTCCTCTCCATCGGGTTTTTCTTGCTCGGAAGGTCTTGTAAACATTGTATACGCCCCTCTTTGATAGGGCTGTAAGAATTCTCCGTTGTTTTCGGCGGTTACCTCGTATATTCTGTACAGCTCGAAACCGCTTAAAATATCAAGTATATTATCCTGATCCGCAATTACCGAGAAAACAGGTTCAAACGAGCCTGTGGCAGTAGTACAGTCAAGGACTTTTAAAGATATTTCGTTTTTAATCGCCGCTTCGTTTACAATATTCTGAATACTTTCCATATCCACAAGATCAAGCTCTGCTATTGATTTAGTCATAAGATTTGCGGCATCTTTCAACGATTGTGTTTTTATCTGTTTGTAAAAGGTTTCGAGAAGAACTGTCTGAAAAACCCAAAGGGAAGCTATAAGCATAAGGGCAAACACCATAAAAATACAAAAAATATGTGAATGCAGCTTTTGTGTTCCTTTTTTATTTTTGTTGCGCTTCAAAACGGTATCCTACTCCTCTCAGAGTTACAATATATGAACTGTATCGTCCTAAATTTTTACGCAAAAGCTTTATGTGGGTATCAAGAGTTCTGTCGTCTCCGAAAAAGTCATATCCCCACACATTGCTTATCAGTTTTTCTCTTGTAAGAGCAATGCCTCTGTTTTTTACGAGATAGAAAAGAAGGTCGTATTCTTTTGGTGTCATATCGATGTTTTTCCCATCTATTGTAACCATTCTCGCTGTAAAATCAATTCGCAGAGATTCAATCTGAACATAATCACTTTCGCTTTTTGAGGCTCTTTTGATGATAGCAGCGACGCGGAGCATCAGTTCTTTCGGCGAGAAGGGCTTTACAACATAATCGTCAACACCTACTTCAAAACCGTGAATTTTGTCGTATTCTTCGCCTCTTGCTGAGAGCATTATTACAGGAGTGTTGCAGGATTTTCTGATTTCTTTGCATACCGAAAAACCGTCAAGATCGGGCATCATAATATCAAGAATTATAATATCGAATTGCTTTTCTCTGCAAATACTTACAGCTTCAAGACCGCCGGATGCTTCCGAAACTTCATGCCCTTCAAAAACTGCATATTTTTTTATTATTTCCCTGATATTGGCTTCATCATCTACGATAAGTATGTGGCTCAAAATATCACCTCCGGATATATCAATTTTATAATGCTAATGTGAAATTACTGTGAAATACAAATGAAAGATAGACAAAAAATTAATTTTTGACAAAAACCCTTTATTTTTTCAAATTTTATGTTATAATTATATAGTTAAAAACAGAAAAATGCAAGGATGGAAATGTTCGTGTCTAAAAATAATGCACTTTTTTCCACAGCTATTTCGGGATTTAAAAAATCCGAAGTTGTGGCTTATATCGACGAAATAAACAGAAAAACAAAAATGGAAAGGGAAGCTGCGGAATATGAAAGAAATTCTTTGCAGCAGGAAAATTCTCTTCTTTCTCAAAAAAATGACGAGCTCAAAGAGGAAATATCCCGCCTTGAAGAGGAACGGAAAGAGCTTGAAGAATTAAAGGAACGGATTGCAAAAATTTCTGAAGAGCTTGAGAACTCAAAAAACGAAAATGCTCTTTTGAAAGATGATGTTTCAACTCAAAGAGATATAATCGGATCATTACAGCAAAAAAACAGCGAACTTTCTTCAAAACTTGAAACGGTCTCCGAAATGAATTCAAGATATGCTGAAATCGCAAAGCAGTATGAATCCGATAAACTTGAAGCGGGCGGAATTCTTGAAAGATCTAAATCGCAGGCGGAAAAAATCATTTCCGAAGCGCAGATCGAAGCGTCTTCATTAATCTATAAATCCAAAATTCAGGCGCAGGAAAAAGCTGATGAAATGATAAAAGAAAGCGAAAAAACCCTTGCTGACAATGTCCGTAAGATCAGGTATTTGCAAAAGCGCAGAAACGAACTCTTGTCGGCGTTTGAGAAAATCAAAGATGCCGCAGGCGGTTTTTATGATAATGTAGCAAATATGCTTTCAAAGGATACGGAGGAATAACTTCGTGGTTTACAATTTAAATGTAGACGAGATTGCATACTATTCAAAAAAACTTTGCGCAGGAGATGAGGTTTTCCTTTCCGGAATAGTATACACGGCAAGAGATGCCGCTCATAAAAGAATTTTTTCTCTTATTGAATCCGGAGATCGGTTGCCGTTTGATATAAAGGGCGCTTGTATTTATTATGCGGGACCTACGCCTGCAAGACCCGGTATGCCCATCGGTTCGTGCGGACCTACAACATCTTCAAGAATGGATGTATATGCACCTAAACTGCTTGATATGGGACTTGCTGCAATGATAGGCAAGGGAAAGCGTTCTAAAGAAGTTTGCGATGCTATAGTGCGGAATAATGCGGTTTATTTTTGCTCAATAGGCGGAGCGGGTGCTCTTGCTGCAATGAAAATTACCGATTGCGAGGTTGTTGCATTTGAGGAGCTTGGATGTGAATCGGTAAAAAAACTTTCCTTTAAAGATTTTCCTGTTTATGTTGCGATAGACTGTAACGGTAATTCTTTGTTTAATGATTAAAATGCCTTTATAAAAACAGAGCTGTTTCATAAATGAAACGGCTCTGTTTTTGCATTTTTCTGTTTTGAGAAAAAAAGAGCATTTTTGAGTATTTTAGAGAATTTAAGACTAAAACGGATATTTTTTTGAATTAATCAAGATTAATTGCGGATAATCACCGTTAAATTTGAATTTTTCGAATTTTTTTCGTAAAAACTATTGACAAAACTGTTTATATCTTATATATTTGTATTGTTAACGGAAAAACACTTTTTATGTCGCTTTTTGTATAAGCTTGCCTTTTACGGAAATCGTCATATTTGGTGTTTTTTCTGCTTGACTTATGCAAAGCATATTTGCAACTGCAAATTCTGTATATGTTTGATTCACGGAGGTAGAAATTTGGAAAACAGCGTGATTGTTAAGCTCGAAGACATCGTCGTAGTATACGATGATGAAATGGTTCTTAAAAAAATAAATCTCGATATTAAGGATAAAGAGTTTATAACTCTTCTCGGGCCTTCCGGTTGCGGTAAAACAACGACTTTAAGAATAATCGGCGGATTTGCAAAGCCTACATCGGGCAATGTTTTCTTTGACGGTAAATTAATAAACGATATTCCGCCGTATAAAAGACATGTAAATACTGTTTTTCAGAAATATGCACTTTTTCCGCATTTAAATGTTTTTGAAAATATAGCTTTCGGACTTAAGCTCAAAAAGACTCCCGAAAAGGAAATAAGAAACAGAGTTCACGAAATGCTTGAACTTGTAAACCTTGAAGGTTATGCGTCAAGAAATGTTGATCTTCTTTCCGGCGGACAGCAGCAGCGTGTTGCAATTGCCCGCGCTCTTATAAATAAACCCCGTATGCTTTTGCTTGATGAACCTTTAGGCGCTCTTGACCTTCAGCTCAGAAAAGAAATGCAGATAGAACTTAAAAAAATACAGCAGCAGACCGGTATTACATTTATATATGTTACCCACGATCAGGAAGAAGCTCTCAGTATGTCCGACAGAGTCGTTGTTATGAACGGCGGTGTTATAAACCAGATCGGATCTCCCGAAGATATATATAACGAACCGGAAAATGCTTTTGTTGCGAAGTTTATCGGCGAAAGTAATATTATTGACGGTATCATGCATGAAGACTATCTTGTTGAATTTGCAGGACAGAAATTTGTATGTGTTGATAAAGGATTCGCAAAGATGGAGCCTATTGAAGTTGTCATCCGTCCTGAGGATATCCGGATTACAGAACCCGGCGATGATACAATAGACGGAACTGTTGAAAATGTTGTGTTCAAGGGCGTTCATTTTGAGATTTCTGTCGCAAGTTACGGAAAGACCTGGCTTATACATTCGACTCAGTATACAGCCCCCGGCACCTTTGTCGGTCTTACTTTTACTCCCAATGATATTCATATTATGCATAAAAGCAATACAAAGAATGTGATGAAATCGCTTGTGGATGAGGGGGAAGAAAATGAACAATAAAAAACTCCGCTGGCTTGCGCTTCCTTATCTTACATGGATGGTTTTGTTTACCATCATTCCTCTCGCACTTATTGTAGTATTTGCATTTACAACAAGGGACGGAAACTTTACTTTTGATAACATACAACACGCGGCAAAATATCTGCCGGTCCTTGTAAAGTCTGTTTGGCTTGCAGCTCTTGCAACGGTAATTAGCCTTGTTATTGCATATCCTCTTGCATATATTATGTCAAATATGCGCCTTAATTATCAGAACACGATGATGACCCTTGTTATGCTTCCGATGTGGATGAGTTTTCTTTTGAGAACTTATGCGTGGATGAGCATACTTGAAACAAATTCGGGACTTTTAAATAGCTTTCTTGGTCTTTTTAATCTTGGACCTGTCCATATTATGAATACCCAGGCGGCGGTAGTTCTCGGAATGGTATATAACTATATACCTTATATGATATTGCCCCTTTATACGATTATGGTAAAGATAGACAGAAGACTTATCGAAGCGGCACAAGACCTTGGCTGCAATACATACCATGTATTCAGAAAGGTAATTATTCCGCTCTCTTTCCCGGGTATCACATCCGGTGTTACGATGACATTTGTTCCCGCTGTAAGTACATTTGTAATATCTCAGATGCTCGGCGGTGCAAAGAATTATCTTATAGGCGACCTTATTGATCAGAATTTTGTTTCGGGCGGCTATAACCCGCATTACGGTTCTGCAATATCATTGCTTTTAATGGTTGTTGTTTTCATTTGTATGGGAATATTTAACCAGTTTGATAACGAAGAAATGGAGGAAACATTAAAATGAAAAAGTTTTTCTCCGGATGCTATGTCGCGCTTGTTCTTTTGTTTATGTATCTTCCCATCTTTGTTCTCATTGCATTTTCGTTTAATGAGGGCAGAGGAAGGGTTTGGAGCGGTTTTTCCTTTAAGTGGTACGGAGAGCTTTTTCAGGATAAAGCCATACTCGGTGCTTTGGGAAATACCCTTATAATCGCTTTTATTGCCTCTCTATTTGCTACTATTCTCGGAACTGCAGCGGCAATAGGCATACACAATATGAGAAAGAATACCCGCTCTCTTGTTAAAAATGTAAACTCGCTTCCTTTGATAAGCCCTGAAATAGTTATGGGTATCTCGCTTATGATACTTTTCTCATCGCTTCATATTACACGCGGATTTTTCACAATGATAATTGCGCATATTACATTTTGTGTTCCTGCGGTAGTTTTAAGCGTGTTGCCGAAACTCGGTCAGATAAACCGCCATATATACGAGGCGGCGCTTGACCTTGGATGTAACGAAGTACAGGCGTTTTTTAAAGTTATCCTTCCGGAAATAATGCCCGGTGTAATTTCAGGTTTTCTTATGGCGCTGACTTATTCGATAGATGACTTTGTGATCAGTTATTTCACATCCGGTCCGTCATCGCAGACATTGCCGCTTATAATTTATACTATTACAAAGAAGCCGATGACTCCCAAGCTTAATGCCCTTTCAACACTTATGTTTGTTGTGGTTCTTGTTATCCTCTTTGTATCCAATATGAACGGTGATGGAGCTTCTTGCAAAAAATCAAAGAAAAAAGCTAAAAAGGCATAACAGATGATGAAAGGGAACAGACAGATGAAAAAAATAACAGCACTTTTTCTCACATTTTTAATGCTGTCCTTGCTTCTTTTTACATCCTGCCAGACAGAATTTGAAGAAGTTGAGGACACTTCAGACGCATATTTTGATGTTGTGGTTGATGATATCTCATATTATGAAAAATTCAGAGATCAGAAGATTACCCTTAATATATATAACTGGGGTGAGTATATTTCAAACGGCTCGGAAGGCAGTCTTGATGTAATCGCCGCTTTTGAAAAAATTTCGGGCATCAAGGTTAACTATACCAACTATGCCACAAACGAAGATATGTATGCAAAATTCAAAAACGGTGACCAGACTGATGATTTTTGTGTATACGATATAGTTATTCCGTCGGATTATATGATCGACAAGATGATAAACGAGAATATGCTCGAAAAGATAAATTTCGAAAATATTCCCAATATTAAGTATATTTCCGATGAGTATAGATTTACGGATTTTGACCCCAACGGCGAATATTCCGTTCCGTACACATGGGGTACTGTCGGAATTATTTATAACAAAAAGCATGTCGATCCCGAAGACGCAAAGACATGGGATATTTTATGGAATGAAAAATATAAAGGACAAGTTCTGATGTTTTCGAATTCCAAGGATGCTTTTGCTATTGCACTTTCAAAACTCGGATACTCTATGAACAGCGAAAACCCCGAGGAAATAGAAGAGGCAACTGTGCTTTTGCGTGAACAGAGAAGTGTTATTCAAACTTATGTAATGGATCAGATCTTTGATAAAATGCAGCTTGAAGAAGCTTATGTTGCACCGTATTATGCCGGGGACGCCATAACAATGATCGACGGAAACTCAAATCTCGCATTTTCTCACCCGAAGGAAAAGTTTAACCTTTTTATAGATTCGCTTTGTATTCCCAAAGGTTCGAGAAACAAGGAGGCGGCGGAAGCTTTTATAAATTTCGTATGCGAAACTGAGGTAGCGCTTGCCAACTGCGAATATATTTGCTATTCAACTCCTCATTCTAAGGCAAGAGAATTGGTTATGGAATCTATGGAGGATTGGCAAAAAGAAATTTCCTATCCGTCAGCTGAAGTTCTTTCAAACACCGAAAGCTTTATAGATCTTTCGCCCGAAACAAACGAAGATCTTGTTCAGCGCTGGAGCGATATTCTTATAGGAATAAACGAGGATTCATGGCAGAGTAAAGCAATTACACCTGTTGCAATTATTATAGGTCTCGGACTTGTTATTCTTGTTATTCTTATGAAAATAAGACGAAATAAAAAGAGAATGAATTACTAAACAAAAAATGCTGTAAATTTTTACAGCATTTTTTAATCTGTAAAGTTTTCCATGCGTAAAGAGAGGCGGGTTTGCGAATCATACCCGCAGGTATTGTAATAGTTAAATAAAATAATGCACAAATAAAAATAGAGAAACAATCCCTCAGTCTTGTTGTGTTTGACAGCTCCCTTTACAAAAGGGAGCGTATTTTTTGTTGTTCAAAGATGCTTTGCACGAAAATAAAAAAACACGCCGACGGCGTGAAAAAAGGGATATAATAGATATAACCCTTAACCTGTTTCTTTACACAAGGTTAAGGGTTATATCTGTTCACTCTTGATATCTAGCATCTTTTGTGATCCTCACTTTCTTAAAACTACCGGGCATCCTGTCATTACAATTCTTAAAGCGCTTTTGCACTTTATCCTGCAATTTTTCATTCGCCGGGTGCTTTTTTAAAACCTTAGAGCTTTTTGGTTTTGAAGCATTTGTTTATTTTATATCTGCTGCGTTTAACACCGCCGTGTGATATGCTATGCTTCAATTTATTGCTCTTTGGTGTTTTTTACTTTTCCATTGGCTTTCTCCTTTCTTGTCTATATTCTAACATAGAAATTTATAAAAAACAAGTGTTAATATGTACAAAGTTTATAAAATTAAATTGTGTAAATTGTAGAAATGGGTGATAATGCACAATAAAATGTTGACAATCGCTTAAATTAATGATAAAATAATTATGTTGTGAGTTAGATAAAAATATATTTTATAACTATTTTCTAAAAAAACTCCTGCGGATTATTTATAATACCGCAGGAGCTTTTGTTGTATTTTATTTATGTTGATATCCAAGCAGGGCCGCGCCGAAAAGCCCGGCATCATTTTTTAACTTGGAAATGCGGATCTTGCATCTGCCGCTAAAAGTTTTATTAATAAAAGTCATCAGGATATCGCTGTCATTTGTTATTCCACCCGAAAGAACTATTTCATCAGGATTAAAAATATCAATGTAGTTTTCAATTCCGCAAACAAGAAATCTTGTATATTGATTTAAAACTTCTTCCGCATCGGAACAGCCTTTTTTGTAGTAATTGAAAACTGTTGTTCCGTCTACGCTTGTGCATTTTCCTTTGAGTTCTTCCGACATAATGCCGCTGCCGTTTTCTATCTGTTCTTTTGTCATTCTGACAAGTGCAGTAGCGGAAGCGTATTGCTCGAGACAACCAAATTTTCCGCAGCCGCATTTTTCTCCGTCATTTACAATAACCATATGACCAAGCTCTCCTGCACGGTATTCTGAGCCGACATAAAGTTTTCTGTTAAGTATTATTCCGCCGCCAACACCTGTACCGAGCGTAAGCATTATGCTGTTTGATACGGATCTGTCGCCGAAAAGATATTCTCCGTAAGCCGCACAGTTAGCATCATTTGAGAGAAAAACCTTTTTCCCTGTCTTTTTTTCTATATATTCTTTTACACCGGTGTTTTTAAAAGGTGTGTTGCTTGAACCTGAAATTATTCCGTCTTTGTCATTCACATAGCCCGGTGCACATATGCCGATATATTCAAAATTATATTTTTTGGACATCTTGTATGCGATGTTGCAAAGCTGTTCCAGTAAAGCATTTTCACTTGTTTTTTCTGTCGGCTCTTTTGCTTTTTCTACGATTTGAAGATTTGTATCCACAATTCCGTATTTTATACAAGTTCCGCCTATATCCATTCCGAAATACATAAATTACCTCATTTTTCAAACATTTTGCCTCGGATATAAACATCTTTTATTGAGTAATCGTTATTCAATAAAAGAATATCCGCTCTTTTGCCGACAGAAATGCTTCCGAATAATGCATCTGTCTTTACTGCTTTACTTGGATTATAAGAGGCCATTTTAAAAGCACTTTCGGGAGAAATTCCCCATCTTATAAGATTTTTTACACATTCATATAAAGTTATGGTACTTCCGGCTATTGTGCCGTCTTCAAGATATGCCTTGCCGTCTTTTACAATCACGGGAAGACCTGCAAGCTCATACACTCCGTCATTCATACCTGCTGCTCGCAATGAATCGCTGATAAGCACCATACGGTTATCTGTGATTAAATTGTACATGAGTTTGACGACGGTTTTTGAAATATGAAAACCGTCACATATGAATTCGCAGAAAATGTCGCTTTCAAGGGCCGCGCCTATGGCGTTGGGGCTTCTGTGATGCAAGGGGCGCATTCCGTTAAAAGAGTGCGTAAGAACACTTGCTCCGCAATCAATTGCATTTTTCGCTTCGGTATAATCTGCGTCTGTATGACCTATTGCAACGCTGCACATTTGAGAAACGGTTTTAATAAAGTCAAATGCACCTTCAAGCTCGGGGGCAAGGCTTATAAGTTTGATGTTTTTATCAGATTTTTCAAATAACCTTCTGAATTCATCAACATCGGGAAGACGAAGACAACTTTCGTTTTGTGCGCCTTTATATTTCCGGCTGAAATACGGCCCCTCCATATGTATACCGCCGATATTTGCACCGCTTACACCTTTTTTAATTGCGTAAGATAAATTTTCGACAGCGCTGATTGTGTTTTCTTTGCTGTTTGATTCTATTGTCGGAAAATATGTTGTTGTTCCGCAGGATGCGTAAAATTTTGACATTTTATCTGTAGTTTCAAGAGATTTTACTTGAGAACTGTCATATCCAATACATCCGTGAGTATGAATATCAACAAGTCCGGGGACAATAATTTTATCGGCAGCATCAATTACAAAATCGTTTTCCGAAAAAAGATTCTCGCCGATTTCGGTTATTATATCACCGGATGTTCTAATATCGAGTTTTTTAAATTTGAAATCTTCATTAAGAACTACTGCATTTTTAAACAGCATCTCCGTAATATGCCTCCTTGTCGCAGATAACAGTAACATTTTTGTGCAGAGCTAAAACAGATGCAGGCGTGCTTGTTGAAAGCGTTCCTTTTAATGTTGCCATCAAAGCTTTATGTTTGTTTTTCCCTGTAACCAGAAGAAGAATGCTTTTGGCGCTAAGGATACTTCCAACACCCATAGTTATTGCGAATTTCGGTACATCATCGATGCTTTCAAAAAACCTGGAGTTCGCATTTATCGTACTTTCTGTAAGAGGGGTAAGATGAGTGTTTGCAATAAGTTCATCCGCAGGCTCGTTAAAGCCTATATGTCCGTTTATTCCAAGACCGAGAATCTGAATATCAACTCCGCCTGCACATTCAAGAGCACTATCATACTTCTCACATTCTTTGGCGGGTTCTTTTGCTTCTCCTGAGGGAATATGAATATTTTCTGGTTTTATATTTATATGAGAAAAAAGCTTGTCTTTCATAAAATAAGCATAACTTTGATTATCATCTTTTCGGATAGGGTAGTATTCATCAAGATTATAAGCGGAAACAGATGAAAAATCAAGCTCTCCTCTTTTAAACATTTTTATAAGGTTTTGATATACTCCTTGGGGAGTTGAACCTGTTGCAAGTCCGAGCTTTATATCTTTTTTTTCTTTTATGCCCTTTGAAATGATTTCTGAAGCACGCAAGGAAACTTCGTCATAATCTTCACATACAATGATTTTCATATCTATTCACCTTCCTGATAACCATTATACAGAAAAATTTCTTATTATTATTTGCACATATTGATATTTGAATTACATTTTAGTACCAAGGTGTATTGATTTTTCCAATGGAATATATTATAATTTCATCAAACAAGAAAAAGGCGGTGTGTTAATGGCAAATTATATAGGTACCGAACTTTTGGATACCGTTGTTATCGACAAAGTGTATACCGTACATTATTTTGAATACGCAAAGGGGTTTGCTTTTGAAGGAGAAAGCCACGATTTTTGGGAATTTGTTTATGTTGATAAGGGAGAAGTAATTGTAACGGCTGAAGATAACGAAATGGTGCTCACACACGGCAATATGATTTTTCACAAGCCGGGGGAGTGGCATAATATCCGTTCGGATTCTGCTTCAAATTCTGTTATTGTTTCTTTTTCAAGTTCATCTTCAATAATGAAGTTTTTTGAAGGTAAAATCATGGAGATCGGAAATGTGCAGAAAAAACTTATTTCCAAGATAATCCGTGAAAGTGTAAATACTTTTGAAGGACCTCTCGGAGACCCTTACACCGAAAAACTTGTAAGGAAGAAGAATAGTCCGGTAGGCTCCGAACAGCTTATACGGCAATATATTTCCGAATTGTTGCTATTACTTCTGAGAAATGAAGATATTGTTCAGATGTCTTCGTTTAAAACTCATATAACCGATGCTGTTTTTGATGAAATAAACGGATATATGGCAAAAAATCTCCACCGTTCGCTTTCTTTAAATGAGATTGCCGCTTTCGCAAATATAAGCGTTTCGACTTTGAGAGAAATATTCCGCATAAACGCCTCATGCGGAGTAACCGAATATTTTATAAATATGAAAATCGAGATGGCAAAAAAATATATCCGAGATGAGAACTATAATATTACGCAGATAGCAGAACTTCTCGGTTATTCGGGTCCTCATTATTTTTCAAGACAGTTCCGTCAGAAAACAGGTATGTCGCCTTTACAGTACGCAAAATCTATAAAATCAATGTTTAAGGAAAAAATATAATAAATTATGCCGGAGAAGCTTCAGTTTAATGCTTCTCTGGTTTTTTTGTGAAGGAAAACTGAATGTTTTTGAAAAAACATTGACATGAAAAAACATTCGTGATAAAATTTTGTTGAATAACAGGGAAGGGTGTTTGAAATGAACGAAATTAAAACTTGTAATGTTCAAAATATCTCTCTTGAACAGTTTTTTTCAATGCTTGACGAGGAAAATGAGCATCTTAGCTGGCGGGATAAGATTAAGAATTTCGAAAAGCTTATGGCATATTACAAATGTGCTATGATGGAAATAGAAACAAAATTTAATGTACTTAACGAACAGTTTTCCTTGCAGCACGACCGAAATCCCATAAGCAGTATAAAAACCCGGATAAAATCCCCCGAAAGTATACTTAAAAAACTTTCCTGCCGCAATCTTCAAATGTCTGTGGCGTCTATGGAGAAAAATATCAACGATATAGCAGGTGTAAGGGTAATATGCTCTTTTACTCAGGATGTTTATACTCTTGCCGATGCACTCCTTTCTCAGGATGATATAGAGCTTGTTGAAATAAAGGATTATATAAAAAATCCAAAGGATAACGGTTACCGCAGTCTTCATCTGATAGTTGCAGTTCCTATTTTTCTTGTGAATGAAAAGCGTATTATGAATGTCGAGATACAGCTTAGAACACTTGCGATGGATTCATGGGCTTCCCTCGAACATCAGCTTAAATATAAAAAAGACATAGTGTTTACCGAAGAAATGGAAAACGAGCTTAAAAGATGTGCTTATTTAACAGCAGAACTTGATAAAAAAATGGATGAACTCCGCGAAAGCGTAAGATTGTAAAAAAATAAGAAAAAAACAATTTTTTTGAATGAATTCTATTGAAATCTGAGAAAAAAAGTGGTAAAATATTTTGTCGGAATGTTTGATTCCGCAATTCTTGGTTAAATGAATCTATATATAAAAGTGAGGTTTACTTATGGCAAACAATGAAAGAAGAGTCGGTACGGTTTCCAGAGGTATTCGCTGCCCCATCATCCGCGAAGGCGATGATCTTGCAAAGATCGTTGCGGAAAGTGTGCTTGAAGCGGCAGAATACGAAAATTTCGAAATCAGAGATAAGGATGTAATATCTATCACCGAATCTATTGTTGCAAGAGCTCAGGGTAATTATGCTTCTGTTGACGATATCGCACAGGATGTAAAAGCAAAGCTCGGCGGCGGAACAGTCGGAGTTATTTTCCCCATTCTTTCCCGTAACCGTTTTGCAATTTGTCTTCGCGGAATCGCAAAGGGAGCAAAGAAGATAGTTCTTATGCTCAGCTATCCTTCCGATGAAGTCGGCAATCATCTTGTAACTCTCGATATGCTTGACGAAGCGGGTGTAAACCCATATTCCGATGTGCTCGCTCTTGAACGCTACAGAGAACTTTTCGGCTACAAGAAGCATGAATTTACAGGTGTCGATTATGTAGAGTATTACGGAAACCTTGTAAAGGAAAGCGGAGCTGAAGTTGAAATCGTTTTTGCGAATAACCCAAGAGCAATATTAAACTATGCTGATCATATTCTTACTTGTGATATACACACAAGAGCCCGTACAAAGAGAATTCTGAAGGCTGAAGGCGCAAAGGTTGTCTTAGGACTTGATGATATTCTCAACACACCCGTTAACGGTAGCGGCTGCAATGAAAAATACGGTCTTCTCGGTTCTAATAAATCTACAGAAGATAAGATCAAACTTTTCCCCAGAGAATGTAATGATCTTGTGCTTGACATTCAGAAGAGAATCCTTGAAGCGACAGGAAAGAATGTCGAAGTTATGGTTTACGGTGACGGAGCGTTCAAAGATCCTCAGGGTAAGATTTGGGAACTCGCAGACCCGGTTGTTTCTCCTGCGTTTACAAGCGGTCTTGTCGGTACTCCCAATGAACTTAAGCTCAAGTATCTTGCGGATAACGATTTTAAGGACCTTTCTGGAGATGCACTCAAAGAAGCAATAGCTGCAAGTATTCGTGCAAAAGACGGCGACCTTACAGGTAATATGGCGTCTCAGGGAACAACTCCCAGACAGCTTACCGACCTTATCGGTTCTCTTTGTGATCTTACAAGCGGTTCGGGTGATAAAGGCACTCCCGTTGTTCTTGTTCAGGGCTACTTTGACAACTATACAAACTGATTTTTGCAATTTAACGGAGGTAAAGCTATATGAATATCGTTCGTCCCGAATCTATGGAAAGAATAGTAACAAAAGAACTTGCAGAAGCTTTTATTGCTGAGCAGGTTGAAGAAATAAGACAGCAGGTAAAAGATAAAAAAGTGCTTCTCGCGCTTTCCGGCGGTGTTGACTCCTCTGTTGTAGCAGCACTCCTTATAAAGGCTGTAGGAAAACAGCTTGTATGTGTTCATGTAAATCATGGTCTTATGCGAAAAGGCGAAAGCGAACAGGTTATCGAAGTTTTCCGCAATCAGCTTGATGCAAACCTTGTTTATGTTGATGCAACAGACAGATTTCTTGATCTTCTTAAAGATGTGGCAGAACCCGAAAAGAAGCGTAAGATTATCGGCGGAGAATTTATCAAAGTTTTTGATGAAGAAGCAAGTAAGCTTGAAGGTATCTCTTTCCTTGCACAGGGCACAATTTATCCCGATATACTTGAAAGTGACGGCGTAAAGGCTCATCATAATGTAGGCGGACTTCCCGAAGACATGCAGTTTGAACTTGTTGAACCTTTGAAGCTTCTCTATAAAGACGAAGTAAGAGTTGTTGGTAAAGCACTCGGTCTTCCTGCATCTATGGTTGACCGTCAGCCTTTCCCGGGACCCGGTCTTGGTGTAAGATGCCTTGGTGCAATTACAAGAGACAGACTTAACGCCCTTCGTGAAGCAGACGCTATTCTTCGTGAGGAGTTTGATATCTGCGGTCTTTCTGCTACTGTTTGGCAGTACTTTATCGCAGTTCCGGATTTTAAGAGCGTTGGTGTAAGAAACGATAAGAGATATGAAGGATGGCCTGCAATCATCCGTGCTGTCAATACAACAGATGCAATGACAGCGACTATCGAAGAGATCCCTTACGATGTTCTCCATAAGATCACAAACCGCATCACATCCGAAGTTGAGGGTATAAACAGAGTTCTTCTCGACCTTACTCCCAAACCTGTCGGAACGATTGAGTGGGAATAGTAGTCACTACCCCGAAAACCCTTATTTTACAAGGGTTTTCGGGTTTCTTTTTTTGCCGAAGTACACGAAAAGTACACGGCAGGTACATAAGAAACCTTATGCGA
>SVSD01000011.1 GCA_015064485.1 Oscillospiraceae bacterium
ATCGTTCGAGCTTTTGCTCTTTTACTGTTTTCCTTGGGTTGTAGATCTCTATCTACAATTCTTAGGAATTAACGAGTTTATTTTTCTTTTCTCGTCTTTCGTTGTTCAATTTTCAAAGTCCGATCGCCCCGCTTCTCGCGACGGCTTTATTAGAATACCACAAAGTTTTCCATTTGTCAATAGTTTTTTTCAGATTTTTTTGATTTTTTTCAAAAAATATAATTTTATCATTTTTATGTTCTAAAAAGTCCGGGAATAAAACAAAAAGCTGCGTGAAATAATAGATTTATTCCGAAAAAAGAGGTAAAAAAATGATCACTATACTTTTCAGAACCTTTATTATGTATGCTGTCATACTGCTGTCTATGAAAATGATGGGAAAGCGACAGCTCGGTCAGATGCAGGTTTCAGAATTTATCACCGCGATGATTCTTTCGGAGCTTGCGGCTCTCCCTTTATCCGACAGAAACATTCCTCTGATTTATTGCCTTTCTCCCCTTGCGGTAATCATCTGTCTTGAAGTAATTCTTTCCTTTATCTCATTAAAATCGTCTGCCGCACAGAAATTTCTTGAAAGCTCCCCCACTTTTATAATAGATAAGGGTGTTATAAATCAAAAAGCTCTTGTTGACAACCGTATCACTCTTGAAGAAATGCTTGTAGAGCTTCGAATTGCCGGACTTACTTCGGTAAGCGAGGCTGAATATATGCTCCTTGAGCCGAACGGTAAATTCAGCGTCATTCCTAAAGCCGCTTACAGGCAGGCAACAAACGAAGATCTGTCATTGCAAGTTGATGAAAGCGAACCCGACATTTCAATTATCATTGACGGCAAGGTGGATGAAAAAGCTCTTTCTTATCTTCAAAAAAATGATGCATGGCTCAAAAAACAAACTTCTCCGCACAAACACGAAGATATTCTTCTTTTTTCCGCTAACGCATCCGGCAAAACCACCATTATATTAAAGGATAAAAATATATGAAAAGTTTTATAATAGCCCTTGTTGTTCTTTTGATCGTTTGCACTTTTGTGTTTTTTAATTCGTTTTATTTTTTAAATTTGTACGATGATTTTATAAAAGATACAGAAAACTTACCGAAAAGCGTTTATGACAAAGAATGTGAAAACGCAATAAATTCATTATGCGATAAGGTAGACAAAAAGACACCTTATTTATATACGGTTTTGCAGCAGCAAAATGTCGATCAACTTTTAACCTGTCTTTCAGAGGCGCGTTCGGCAGCATATTTAAAAAACGAGAGCAATTATATCACATCCGTAGATAAAGCGATACTTCTTTTAAAGCTTACAAAAGACAATGAGGATTTTCCGTTTTTAGCAAACATAAAAAGTAAAAAGAGATATTTTCCATAGCTTGTACGGAAAATATCTCCCAATTCGAATTGGTTAAACCACATTGCACACTTGTGCAAAGACTAAAGTTTTCTTAGTAAGATTAAAGAGTGTTGAGCTTCTGAGTGAAACGGCTCTTCTTTCTTGCAGCAGCGTTAGCATGGATGATACCCTTGCTTGCAGCTTTGTCAAGAACGCTGACAGCGTTGCGGTATGCAACTTCAGCTTCTGCCTTGTTACCTTCAGCGATTGCAGCTTCGAACTTCTTTAATGTTGTTTTGAACATTGTCTTGAACATACGGTTCTTTAAAGTCTTTGTCTTTGTGACCTTAACACGCTTCTTTGCAGACTTGATATTCGGCACTATGTCCACCTCCCTGTAAAAAATACCATACGACATTTTGACGCATGAGCATAGTCACGCAATATATGGTCGTATTTTCATATACCAACATATATTACCACAACTTTTTGAATAATTCAATAGTTTGCGGAAATTTTTTTGATTTTTTTTGATATTTTATTTAAGAAAGTGATGAAGATTATGAAAGAAATTGATTTTTTTGATTTAAAAACCGATCTTGCAGACGAATCGGACGAAATTTTGAGAACTAAAACATCCGACATTTCAGGTGTGGAAAGTAAGCGGGAAACCGTAGACGGAGTAAATATTTTTACTATGACGGTCAAAAATGCCGAGGGCGAAAAACAAATCGGCAAAAAGGCGGGGCGTTATATCACTCTTGATGTGGGAAGTACCGAAATATATGACACACAAACTTTCGAAAACATTTGCACTGTTTTTTCAACCGTAATCTCCTCTTTCTTAGACAAATTCAAAGACAAGGACGGAGGATTCCTTATAGCAGGTCTGGGAAACCCGGATATTTGCGCAGATTCTGTCGGGAAAGAAAGTGTTTCAAGCCTTATTGTTACACGGCACATAAAAGAAGCCTCGCCGGAACTTTTTGAAAAATTCGGTTTTTCCGAAACTGCGGCAATCACTCCCGATGTTTTCGGAAAAACAGGAGTAGAAGCGGCTGAAATAATAAAAGGAGTTGCCGATGATATAAAGCCTTCGTGTGTTATAGCAATAGACGCGCTCTCTTCAAGAAGGCTTTCAAAACTTGCAACAACTGTACAGATATGCGACACAGGAATATGTCCCGGTTCAGGTGTCGGAAATGTACGAAAAGAAATTTCCGAAGAAACGATAGGTGTTCCCGTCATTTCAATAGGCGTTCCGACGGTTGTAAATGCCTCAACTCTTATATCGGATGTACTCATCGGAACCGGATGCTGTAAAGAAAATTTAAAAGAAAAAATAACTGAAATTGCAGGAACCGATTGTTTTGTGTCTAAAAAAGAATGCGGCGCTCAGATAAAAAGTATAGGCAGACTTATAGGTTACTCTCTAAACAAAGCCATTCATAAAGATATCGACTATTCGGAAATGCGCGATTTTTTGTAATCGGTATATCGGCAGTCTTTCCTTCATAAATATTTAGAGAAAACTTTTAAAAGGTTAAAAAGGAACAAAAGATGGGCTATAAAAAAATAACTGTTTCAAGCAATCCCGCCGCTCAAAATGAGCCTTCCGCTCCCTTTGTAAAAACGATCACAGCCGTAGAAATAAAGGACTGTTTTTCGGATGAAGCACCTCTTTGTGCAAAACACAAGAAAGCTTTTCCCATAAATGGATGTGCTCTTTTCATTTCCTTATGCGCGGTTTTGGGACTTCTGTTTATATTCATACCTATTCCCGAACCTTTTGAAAATTTTCTTGAAAATATCATTCTTTTCGTTTCCGAAGACAGAGAAGAAACAAAAATGCCCTTTATCCCCGAAAGCGTCACATTTAACAAAAGCACTTCAACAATTTTTGCGGATATACCCGCTTGTGAAAAAAGTGCTTTCGGCAACGAACTTCCCATACTGCAAACATCAGAAATCAGCATTTCATCAAAAGGCATCACTGCTATCTCAAACGAAACAAAATACAATATAGATTTTAATTCTCTTATGTCGCAAAACTTTCCCATACAAAAAATCTCGCTCACTTCATCATATGATGACAGTCTTCCGGTATTTTCCCAAATTGCCCCCGAGGTTCTTATAATACATACTCACGGAACAGAGGGGTATGAGGACAGTGCTTTTTCAAACTACCGCACACATGACACATCTAAAAATGTTGTTGCCGTCGGAAAAACCCTTGCTTCAGAGCTTGAAAAACACGGTATATCCGTAATTCACTGCGAGGAAATGTTTGATAAAGATTCATATATAAAGGCCTATTCCAATTCTTATTCAAAAGTCGCTGAATATCTTTCGAAATATCCGTCAATAAAATATGTAATAGATGTACACCGTGATGCCGTACCCGACGGTGAGGGAGGATACGCAAAGCTTGTCTGTGATACAAATGGCAAAACGCTTGCACAGCTTATGATTGTTGTCGGCACAGATGAAGCGGGAGCAAAGCACAAGGAATGGGCAAAAAACCTTCGAACCGCCGCAGAAATACAAAAAGGCGTATTTGAGGAAAATGAAAACCTTATGCGTCCTTTAAATCTTCGAAAAGCAAGCTTTAACCAGCAGCTTTCAAGCGGTTATTTCATACTTGAAGCAGGAAATTGTGCGAACACTCTTGAAGAAGCGAAACTGTCTATGTCAGTTTTTGCAAAAAGCTTTGCAAAAACTGCAGGAGGTATTGATTAACAAAGAAAGGAAGCAAAAACTTGTTTTTTAAGAAAAACATTTTCGTTTTTATAACATCAGTCGTTATGGCGATTGTATTTATATTTTTTGCAGCTGTGATTACAAGCTATCAAAGCGGTTTTATTGAAGAAAAATTCTCTTTATCCGAAGACGGAAGCTTCATAATAATGGGAAAAAGCTACAAACCGGATAAAGTTTTTTTGCAGTCCGTACAAAAATATCTTTCGGTATGCGAAAATGTAAATTCCGCATTTTTTCCCGACATCATAACCCTTTCTCTGAAAAAAACTGCCGCCTCCCTGAAGGATGCGGCAATCGGTTTGTTTAATTGTTTTGGTAAAATTTTCTCCGAAATAACACGGGGAAATATGTGATATCAATAAAGGTCGTTTAGTTTTCCTGACATCAGCGTTAAAACTCCGCTGTTTATTATTTCGGGTTTTTCCTGACAGTTTATATATGCTTTATATGCTTCGTTTCTGTCCGAGAAAAAAAGTTTTGTTTCCATAAGTGTCTGTTTATCGTTTTTTAATGAACAGATGACATAATATCCGCCGTCCGCTTCTTTTATATGAGCCGAATATTTTTTGCGCGAACAAATATATTCAAAATGCCGGAGTGCCTTTGCAACAAAGCTGTTCAAAACACTCTCTCGCATTATTCCTTTCCCTTGCTCATAAGTATAGCTTCCCATTTCGGTTATCCCGTAGCAAAGCTTTCCGTCGGATATGTTCTTTTTGAGGAAGCCTTCTTCCACAAGCTCTCTTTCACATTCCTGACAGTCGAATGTGTCGATCTCGCCTGTCGAAAGGATCGATTCCTGTGCATACGCAGCATCAACTTCCACAGCAAAGGCGTAGTATACTGCAAGAATCGCAAGTTTTATTTCTGCTTTTTGTGTTAACATTTTTATCTCCGATTATTTATATCTTATATTTCCGTAATATTTTTTGCCTGTGTATATACTGAACTGATCATAAACTTCTTCTTTGTAGTTGCCTTCCTCATCCATCATATGAAGATAGAGTTCGTAATTTTTGCGGGCAGGATCTCCGTCCTCATCAAGCGAGCCGTCTTCCTTTACAAGAGAAATATTATCAAAATTTATTCTTATATAACCGAATGAATATTTTTCGTCGTATACTGCGGCAGAATAGCTTTCATAAATATTTCCCGCCTCATCCTCAAGATACATTCTGAAAGGAAGGTTATTTTCCGAATATTCCGCTTGTCTGTTTTCAAGAATATCAAGATTGAATTTGAGTGCAAACTGAAGATTTTTTGTTTGAGGAATGTGATAAAGCGATTCTTTGTCTATTGAAAGAAGCTTTCCTGCATTTCCGCTTTCATCGTCTGCAGCCGGCTTGCTTTTATACCAGTCGGTAAGCTCGTATGAATGTATTTCAAATGTATCCGGCGAATTTTCGTAGGCGGCTTCGATCTCAGGAGTTTTAAGCAGAGTATCTACTATTTCCG
Organism: Oscillospiraceae bacterium; assembly: GCA_015064485.1. Lineage (GTDB taxonomy): Bacteria > Bacillota > Clostridia > Oscillospirales > CAG-382 > UMGS1052. The sequence continues at coordinate 5,552 of SVSD01000011.1, forward strand.
AATCACAGCTTGTAAAAAATCTTACGAAAATTATGATGTATACAGTAAGAATGATGCATATACATATCGCCTTGAATATCTTTTTTATCACCGATGACAGTGTGATTTTATTTTCCTGATCCATTAAATTTTATCTCCAAATTCCGTTTTTTATATTTTAACACAAAATACCTCATCTTGCAACCGATTTTTATATTTACTTTGTAAAGTCTTTGTGTTATACTGTTTATATTACGAAAAGGAGGTAAAGCTTTACCGTATGAATCGTAAAAACTCAAAAAGAACTGCACGGCACTCGCCCGAGCAAAAAGGGCTTTCTTCCGAAATCTACAAGATTAAATACACGGTGAAAGAAGGCTCCGGGGTGCGGCCCTCGCAAATGAAGCCGAAAAAATATACCGCTTCGAGAAAAATATACACGCCCATTGAAGCCGACAGCTTGAAAAGAGCAAGCGGAATGACACCAAAACAGCCCAAATGGCTTGAAAGCAAGGATGAATCCCGCAACAATGCTTCAAAAGAAAAACGCATCTTTGGAGAAACCGTCGGTGTGTTTCTTTCGGAATTCAAAGAGCACCTTACCCATATAGATTATGTAACCGTAATAATTGTCGCTGTTCTTTCTGTGATCGGAATTCTTGCCGTTCACAGTGCAACACTTACAAAGGGTACAAACCGATTTGATATAATGCAGATAGGCATGACGGTCGTAGGTTTCATAATAATGTTTGCCCTTTCATACATAGACTACGATACGCTGACAAAAAACTACAGAATTATACTGATATTAAATGTCTTAATGCTGACATTCACCGCCATCTTCGGCACAGGTGCCGACGGCGGAGGTGATACAAACCACAACTGGATAAGACTCGGGCCTGTCGGAATACAGCCGGCGGAAATCGGAAAAATTCTTTATATAATCACCTTCGCGGCCCATCTTGACACTGTAAAGCACAGAGTAAACCATATAAAGACATTACTCGGCCTTGCACTTCATTCGGGTCTTATAATAGGACTTGTTCTCCTTGAAAAAGATCTTGGACAGGCAACCGTTTATATGGCAATAACCGTAGTTATGCTTTTTGCCGCAAGGCTAAGTATGTGGTATTTTGCAGGTGCAGGGCTATGCGGTCTTGCCGGAGCTCCTTTGATATTTTCAAATCTTCAAGAGTACCAGAAAAAGCGTCTTCTGGTTGGTTTTAACCCCGAGCTTGACCCTCTTGACAAAGGCTATCAGGCAATACAAAGCAAAACCGCAATCGCATCTGGCGGAGTTACAGGTCTTGGCTACAGACAAGGCTTTTTAACCCAGAATCCCAGCCTTTTACCTGCGAAACATACCGATATGATATTTGCGGTAATAAGCGAAGAAGGCGGACTTATCGGCTCGCTTGCTGTAATACTGCTTCTATTCGGTCTTGTAGTCCGTATTTTTATGAACGCACTTTCCTCAGACAAAATGTCGGGGGCACTTATTTGTGCCGGCGTTGCAGGAATGCTTATGTACCAAACGATAGAAAATATCGGGATGTGTCTTGGTATGCTTCCCGTTGTCGGTATCACCCTCCCCTTCTTGAGTTACGGCGGATCGTCTGTTATCGGGCTTTATCTTGCGGTCGGTATGGTAATTTCCGTATATGCCAAAAATCACAGATTTTATTTCAGTAAAGGAAAAATATAATAGTAAAAACAATTAAAACGCCCTCAAAGCTTTCGCTTTGAGGGCATATTTTTTATATATTATTTTGCCGATTCAAGAAGCTTTTCAACAGCCGAAAGTCTTGTGCATACACAAAGAACTCTCATAGCTGACTTAAGGTCTTCAACTGTCGGAAAAGAAGGAGCAATACGGATATTCCTGTCTTCGGGGTCTTTGCCGTAAGGGAAGGTTGCGCCCGCCCCCGTAAGCACAACGCCCGCATCCTTGCAGAGCGAAACTGTGCGTTTTGCAGTACCTTCAAGCACATTAAGGCTTACAAAATATCCGCCCTGTGGCTTTATCCACGAAGCAATGCCTTTGTCTGAAAGTTCCTTTTCGAGAGTTTCAACAACCATTTCGAACTTAGGACGGAGAATATCTGCGTGTTTTTTCATATATTCCTTAACACCTTTTGCATCTCCGAAATATTTTACATGGCGGAGCATATTAAGCTTATCGTAGCCTATGGTCTGGAAATTCATAATGCTCTTTGTGTAATCGATATTTGCCTTTGACGATGCCATAACAGCAACACCTGCTCCGGGAAAAGAAATCTTTGATGTTGAGGTATATACATATACCATATCGGGATTTCCCGCTTTTTCACATTCGTCAATAATATTGAGAAGAGGAGTTTCCTCATCATAAAGATGATGAACGCAATATGCGTTATCCCACATAATACGGAAATCCGAAGATGCCGGCTTTAATGCCGCCATACGCTTTACTGTTTCATCAGAATAGGTAACGCCCTCGGGGTTTGAATATTTGGGAACGCACCAGATACCTCTTACATCGGGGTTTTTGACAAGCTCCTCAACAATATCCATATCGGGGCCCTCTTTTGTCATAGGAACATTTACCATCTCGATTCCGAGAGTTTCACAAACAGCAAAATGTCTGTCATAACCGGGCACAGGGCAAAGGAAAATATTCTTTTTATTTTCCGACCAGGGCTTTGCTTCTTTTGATACACCAAATACCATAAAGCGCATAAGTGTATCAAACATCATATTAAGGCTTGAATTGCCTCCGACAAAAACATTTTCGGAAGAAACATCAAGAATGTCTGCAAACAATTTCTTTGCCTCATCAATACCGTCAAGAATTCCGTAGTTTCTGCAATCTGTACCGTTTTCAGAAAAACAATCCTTGTTTTCGGAAAGAACGGTCAAAATCTTTTCGGAAATATCAAGCTGACGCTTTTCGGGCTTTCCTCTTGACATGTCAAGCGAAAGCTTTTCGGAAAGAATGTTGTTATACAATTCACAAAGAACCTGTTTTTCGTTTAAAAGCTCTTGTTTTGACATACTTGTGTAATTCATGGGTAAAACTCCTTTATATAGGGCAGGAAAATCAGAATTCTGCGCTGCCTACTGTTCTCGGGAATGCTTCCACATCCCTGATATTTGAAATGCCTGTGAGATACATAATAAGTCTTTCGAAACCGAGTCCGAAGCCTGCGTGTTTTGCACCGCCGTACTTTCTCAGTTCAAGATACCAGTAATAATCCTCGGGATTCATAGAAAGTTCTTTCATTCTTGCCTCAAGAAGATCAAGTCTTTCTTCTCTCTGAGAACCGCCGATAAGCTCTCCAACTCCGGGAACAAGCATATCCATAGCCGCAACGGTCTTGCCGTCATCATTCATACGCATATAGAATGCCTTTATTTCCTTGGGATAATCTGTTACAAAAACAGGTTTTCCGAAGATCTTTTCTGTAAGATATCTTTCGTGTTCTGTCTGAAGGTCTATACCCCATGAAACGGGATAGTCAAATTTGTTTCCGCTCTTTATGAGAAGGTCGATAGCTTCTGTATAGGTTACATGACCGAAATCAGCATCGACAAGATCTGTAAGGCGCTTGATAAGGGTATTATCAACAAACTTGTTGAAAAATTCCATTTCCTGCGCACATTCACGGAGAACATATTTTATAACATACTTCACCATATCTGTGGAAAGCTTCATATCATCCTTAAGATCCGCAAAAGCAATTTCCGGCTCGATCATCCAGAATTCCGCGGCGTGGCGCTGAGTGTTTGAATTTTCCGCACGGAATGTAGGACCGAAGGTATAAACCTTTCCGAAAGCCATTGCAAAACATTCCGCTTCAAGCTGACCGGATACTGTAAGGTTTGTTGATTTTCCGAAAAAGTCCTTTGAAAAATCAACGCTTCCGTCATCATTTCTGGGAGGATTTGCAGGGTCAAGAGTTGTTACTCTGAACATTTCGCCCGCACCTTCAGCATCGCTTGCGGTGATGATAGGTGTGTTTACATAAACAAAGCCTCTCTGTGCAAAGAATTCGTGAATAGCCTGAGCCGCAGCCGATCTTACACGGAAAGCGGCATGGAATGTATTTGCACGGGGACGAAGATGCGCGATTGTACGGAGATATTCCATAGTATGACGCTTCTTCTGCAAAGGATACTCGGGAGCGGAAGGACCTTCAACAACAACCGAGTCCGCCTTAAGTTCAAAAGGCTGGGGGGCGTCGGGAGTAAGCTCCAATGTTCCCGTAACAGACAAAGCGGCGCTTATATTCTGCTTTGCGATTTCTTTGTAATTTTCGATTTTCGATTCTTCAAATACAACCTGCAAGGGCTTAAAACAGCTTCCGTCGCCAAGTTCTATAAAACCGAAAGCGTTACTTGCACGGATATTTTTAACCCAACCTGCAACAGTTATTGTCTTACCGCCGAATTTTTCGGGGGCATCAAAAATTTCTTTAACAAATATTCTTTCCATAATATTCTCCTGTTCCGTTTGAATCATAGCATATGTAAATGAATAATTCGTGCTCTGAAAAATTCAAAAAAAGCCAATTTAAACGGTTTGAATTGATTATACTACATTTTTTTGCAAATTTCAATAGAAAATTATTCATTTTCCGTATTTTCTGTAAAAACAAATCAAAAGGGACAAAAAGTCCCTTTTGAAAATGTAATTTTTGTCAAAAATCAAACACCGAGCATTGCGGCGCCGATAATACCCGCATCATTTCCGAGTTCTGCTATGCGGATCTTTGTTTTAAGTTCTTCGGGATTGTTTCTCGAATACTGTTCGCGGTCAATGATTGCCTGCAAGGGTTTTGTGAGGTATTCCTTTTCGTTGCAGACACCGCCGCCGATAACAAGGACTTCGGGCTGGAAGATGTTTATCATATTTACAATACCGGCTCCGAGATATGCGATATACATATCAACGACCTCAGATCCTGCTTTGTCGCCTTTTCTCATAGCATCAAAAGCAGTTCTTCCGCCGGCATTATCAATATTTCCGTCACACATTTCCCACATAACAGAATCACGGCATTCAAGCATTTTTTCTTTTGTCATTTTGATAAGACCTGTAGCAGAGCTATATGCTTCCCAACAGCCGCGTCTTCCGCAGGAACAAGGTTTTCCGTTAAATTCAAGAACGGTATGTCCGAGTTCCGCACCCGAGAAGTTAAATCCGGAGTATATCTTATTGTCAATAACTATACCGCCGCCAAGACCTGTTCCGAGGGTTATCATAACTGAGTTTTTATGTCCCTTGGATGCGCCGCAGGCTACCTCGCCCTTTGCAGCCGCATTGGCGTCATTTTCGATAAGAACTTTCTTTACACCAAGGAATTCCTGAAGCTTTTCAGCAAGAGGATAACGAAGGAAAGGAAGGTTATTTGCATAAACAACAACTCCTGTTGCACTGTCAGCAGTACCGGGAGTTGCAACACCCGCATATTCCACATCAGAAACCGAGATTCCGCATTCATCGCAAAGTTTCTTTGCAAGGTCTGCCATATCGCGGATAATTTCATCAGCTTCTCTTTCTGCTCTTGTGGGAACAGAGGCTTTTTTAAGAATCTTGCCATTTTCATCTACAATGCCGATGGCAATATTTGTACCGCCAAGGTCTACACCGATATAATACATTATGTTTTCCTCACTTTATGTAAAAAATATGTCATTCTTATTTATTATAAGAAATATTTGTCTTTTTGTCAACCTTTTTATTATCTGTCGGAATCGTCCTGCATCTGCGCCATAAGGCGTTTGTTGAACTCAACCGCCGTATCATATCCCATCTTTTTCTGGCGGTTATTCATAGCCGCAATTTCAAGAACGACCGCAAGGTTTCTTCCGGGATTTACGGGAATGGTAATAGACGGTATCTTAACCCCCATAATATCCGCATATTCGGTTTCAAGTCCGACACGCTCGTAAAATTTCCCCTGCTGCCACGGTTCAAGATTTACTACAAGGTCGAGTTTTTCTGTCATCTTGATAGAACCCATACCGAAAAGTCTTCTGACATCAACAATACCGATACCGCGAAGCTCTATATAATGGCGGATAAGCTCGGGCGCCTGTCCGACAAGAGTTTTGTCCGAAACCTTTCTTATTTCAACAGCATCGTCAGCAATAAGACGATGACCTCTTTTTACAAGTTCGATTGCAATTTCGCTCTTTCCGATACCGCTGTCGCCGAGAATAAGTATACCTTCGCCGTATACTTCAACCAAAACACCATGTCTTGTGATACAGGGAGCAAGTGTTAAATTGAGGTATGAAATAAGCGCCGCAACAAAATGCGAAGTGCTTGTCTGTGTCCGGAAAACGGGAGTTCCGTATTCTTTTGCACATTCTATCGTTTCTTCGAATATATCAAGTCCCGAAGAAAATACAACACACACAACCTTCTTTGAGAAAAACTGGTCGAGGCTCTTTTTCCTTTCGTCGGAAGTCATATTCAGAAGGTAATGGTATTCCGCCTTTCCGATTATCTGGATACGGGAAGACTCAAAATGGTCGAAAAATCCTGTAAGCTGAAGTCCGGGACGGTTTACTTCATTTATTTCAACCATTATTTTTTCAAGATTTTCGGGAACATATATTTCCTCAAGGTTAAATTCCTTTATAACAGAACGAAGGGGTACTTTATGTTTCTGTTTCGGAATATTACTGTTCATATCCATACAAAAGCTTCCTTTCAAAAATTGTTTTCTTGACAACAAGCATATTTTCAAGTATATTATAATATAAATGAAAGCTTTTTTCAAGCAATTATACACAATTATTGGAAGAAAATACTCAATTATCGTTTAAAAAAATATTTTCAAGATTTTTTTAGAAAACACTTGCAATCTTTGAAATGTTGTGTTATAATAATAGGCGTTGTTTAGCAGTAATATCATTTTTACTCTGATAAACATTGTTAGTAATGATTATACCAACCAACAAAAACAGGAGGTGTCCACTATGGCAAAGTGCGAAATCTGCGGCAAGGGCGTTTCTTTCGGTCATAATGTTTCCCACTCTAACAGAAAGACCAACAGAACTTGGAAGCCCAACATCAGAAGAGTAAAGGCTATCGTAGGCGGAGCTCACAAAACAGTTTATGTTTGTTCTCACTGCCTTCGCGCCAACAAGGTTACACGCGCCGTTTAATTCCGGTTTTCGTGTAAAGGTGCTTGTATCCTAATTAAAACAAGATATAAAAAATAAACGAAGACTTAAGTCTTCGTTATTTTTTTGCCTTTATATATCAAATAAACATCCATCCGCATAGCGGATGATTTTTCATTTTCGGGCATAGCCCTGCGCTTTACCGGCACGCACAAGTCCGTTTCAATTTGGTCTGCCAGCTATGCAACTGTTACTTGCTACCCATAAATGGGTTTTCTACAATAATTTTTTGATAAATCCTGTGGTAAAATAATAGGCTTGACAATCTGACGCGGCTTTTCCCATTAATAATTTCTACTAAATTTCTCATTTGTATTGTACAGTTAACCATACCTATGCTTATATTGTTTTTCTGTTAATCGGTTAACCTTTTTGAACCACGCGACTATCGCGCAGGTTTCGTATTACAACAAAAAACGAGCCGTAATAAACGGCTCGTTTTAATTTCATATGTTATATTTTTTATCTTCTTTTGTTGAAGAGAGATTCATATGCGCTGAGAACATCGTCTTCGGACTTTGCCGCAGTTTTAACTTCGGGCTGTGCAGCAGCTGTACCGATACCGGAGTATACGGGAGCTTCAACAGTTTCGGGAATATCAGCATCGAAACCTGTAGCGATTACTGTTATGCGCATTTCGTCTTCCATATTTTTGTCAAGCGCAACACCCCAGATGATGTTTGCATCGGGATTTGCTTCGCTTGCGATGATGTTAGCAGCAAGATCAACATCGTCAAGTCCCATATCGGGAGAGATTGTAAAGTTGATGATGATGCCCTTTGCACCTGTAATAGAAGTTTCGAGAAGGGGGCTGGAGATAGCTGTCTTTGCAGCAACTTCTGCCTTGTCCGAACCCTTGCCGCTGCCAACGCCCATATGAGCAAGGCCTGCGTTTGACATAACTGTAACTACATCCGCAAAGTCGAGGTTGATGTGACCTACAACCTTGATAAGTTCAGCAATACTCTGTACACCCTGACGGAGAACATCGTCTGCGATTTCAAAAGCGTTCATCATTGTGAGCTTCTTTTCCGCAACGAACTTAAGTCTTTCATTGGGGATAACGATGAGAGAGTCAACATTTTCCTTAAGGTTGTCGATTCCGATTTCAGCCTGCTTCATTCTGCGTGCGCCTTCAAAAGCAAAAGGCTTTGTTACGATACCGACTGTCAAAATTCCCATTTCCTTTGCAAGCTTTGCAACGATGGGAGCAGCACCCGTACCTGTACCGCCGCCCATACCGGAAGCGATAAAGAGCATATCTGCGCCTGTAAGTACCTTCTTTATATCGTCAAGATTTTCTTCTGCTGCCTTTGCGCCTACTTCGGGGTTTGCGCCTGCGCCTCTGCCGCGTGTAACCTTTTCACCGATAACGATCTTATCGGGAGCAAGGGATTTTTCGAGTGCCTTGATATCTGTGTTAACTGTGATAAAATCAACGCCCTGAATACCTGCTTCGACCATTCTGTTTACAGCGTTGTTACCGGCACCGCCGACACCGATAACTTTAATTATCTGGTCATTGCTGATGTTCAAATCAAACTCCATTTTTTATTCCTCCTGATTATACGGTAATTTTATTTCCTGAATTTATTAAGGGTAAACAATATGACACTTACCCTTATTATAGGTATCATTATATATAATAACCCCTTTTTTGCACTTTTTCAATAGCTTTTTTCAAAAAAATACGATTTTTTAAAACTTTTTTAAATATAATACGAAAAACTGTGTAAAATCTTCCTTTTAATAAAGAGTTACTATTGCCTCGTGAATATCGTCATCAGATATGTCTATAATTCCGCTGTCGGTGTCCGAAAGGGTTTCAACGATCTTTTCCAAAAACTGGAATTTTATATCGAGATCAAAAAGATCTCCGAGTTTTACAGTATATCTTCCTTTATATACAAAGCGGATATCAAACTTGCTGTCAAGATATACAGCACTTACAAAGCCCGAATGTCCGTATTTATCAAACATTTTTTCAAGTTCTTTAAACACGCCTTCAAGATCCGCATCACGGTATGTCAGTTTTTCGCCGATAACACATCGTGCAATCTCTCCCGATTGCAGTAAAATACAGCCTGCAAGCTCAACATCTTCTATGTTCTTTGTTTTGGCAATAACAACACAGTCTTTGTCAAGAACATAATAAAAGCTTCCCGCCTTTATATAATACTTTCCCTCGCCCGTCTTCATATTGAGCGTAACGGTTGACGGAAAAACTTTTTTGACTTCGATATCAGACGCATAATCTATACGGGATGCTATATTTTCCGCTATCTTGCTTTTGTCAAGAAAAAGAAGATTATCTCCTTTTCCTATACCGGATGCCGAAATAACTTCGTCTGCATAAAAATCGGTTACATTTTCAACATTTATATGCTTTATACGGAAAATCACAAACGAGAGTCCGAAAAGTCCCGCCGCAACCGCTGCAACAAGAATTGCGGCAATTATGACGGTTGCAATCTCTCTTTTCGAAGAATAGCGTTTCGCCTTTCCGCTTTTTATAATTTCAAGAGGTTCGAAATTGCCGCTGTGTTCGTATATTTCGCGGTTTCTTTTTCTTAAGTCCGCAAGTTTTTTTGATTCGTTTTCATTCACGGCGACTCGCCTCCTTTTTGCTTTTTTTATTTTGATGTAAGTTCCTTTACAACATTTACTATTTTATCAAGACACAAAGGATCTGCAAACACCTTTACATTATCTTTCATTTTTGCAGAAAGAACTTCGTCTGAAAGTATTTTTTGTATTGTATCCGACAAGATTTCGGAACTTAAGTTTTTTTCTTCAATAAGTTCTGCAGCTTTTGCATCTTTTAAGACCTTGGCGTTTTTGTACTGATGATTATCGGTAACATTTGGAGAAGGAATGAAGACCGCCGCCTTTCCCATCGCCGCAATTTCCGAAACTGTCATAGCACCGGCACGGCAGATAACAATATCCGCACAAGCCATAAGCTCGGGCATATTGTATATGTAGCGTTTTATTTCGGTTTTTCCCTTTACCATAGTGTTATCATCAGCCATCGAAAAACCTTCGGATAAAAACTTTTCTTTCGCTTTATCCCAATATCCGTTTCCTGTTGCATGAATATGTCTTACTCCGTCGGGAAGCATTGAACCTGAGATTATTTCAAAAACTGTTTCATTTACAACTTTAGCGCCCAGACTTCCACCGTAGGACAAAACAACCTTTTCGTTTTGTGAAATACCGAGCTTTTCTCTGCATTTTTTTGAGCTTAAAGTGAACATTTCCTGTTTTACCGGGTTTCCGACAACAACAAGCTTTTCCTTTTCGGATTCAAGATATTTTTCAGACTCCTTGAAATTCAAAAGTATCTTATCGACATACTTTGACAGCATTTTTGTAGATACTCCGGGAATTGCATTTGATTCATGAACAAAAGTCGGAATATGCATATCCGCTGCCGCTTTCAAAACCGGCCAGCAGACATATCCTCCCGTTCCGATAACAATATCGGGCTTGAAATTTTTTATTATCTTCTTTGCTTCAAAAACAGAGGTTACTGCGTGATATGCGGCAATAATGTTTTCGAGTGTAAGCTTTCTTTTTAAACCCTCGACCTTTACATAGTGGATTTTGTAGCCTTCTTTAGGTACAAGTTTTGTTTCAAGACCTTTTTTTGTGCCCACATATTCTATTACGGCATCTTTATATACTTCTTTTATTTTCCCTCCGATTGCAAGAGCGGGGTTTATATGACCGCCCGTTCCGCCGCCGCTTAAAAGTACTCTCATACTGTTCCTCCGAACAAAGTTATTTCTTTTCTATAACCGAATAGCGGGATATTGAAAGCACAACTCCCATTTCCGCAAGAAGTATCATCAAAGCACTTCCGCCGTAGCTGAAAAACGGCAGAGAAATTCCCGTACTCGGGATAGTGTTTGTAACAACCATCATATTTAAAAGTGCCTGAAGTCCGACTTGGGATATAATGCCGAGCACCACAAGAGATGAAAATCTGTCGGGAGCACGGAAAGCTATTACTATTCCTCTGTATACAAAGAATACAAAAAGCAATATAACACAAACCGCTCCGATAAATCCGAATTCTTCGCAAAGAATTGCGAAAATATAATCGTTCATCGGTTCGGGAAGATACAGGTGCTTTTGCATACTCTGACCTATACCCACACCCCAGATTCCGCCGTTTCCGATAGCATAAAGAGATTGCGCCGGCTGCCATCCGCCTTCTCTTAAATAGTCAAAAGGATTTTTCCAGACAGCAAGTCTTCCTTTGGAATGGGAAAACAAATTAAGGACTCCGAACATTCCCACACCGCCGACGGCAACTGCGCCGATAAGATATCTTGCGCTTGATCCGCCGATCACCATAAGAATAACAATAATAAGGGTTATGATTATCATACCCGACATATGAGGCTGCAGAGCCAGAAGTGCCGCAATTACAAGAATTAAAACTCCGAACGGAAGTATACCGAAAGTAAAGTCCGCCGCTTCCGTTACCATTCTCCTTTTTATTGCAAATCTTACAGAATATCCGACAAGAGCAATACCGAGTATTACAAATACGATTTTAAGGTTGTCACACAATGATATCAGCCAGTAGTAGCTGTTCGGCTCGCCGCTTTCAAGAACAGGATCTGTTGTTCCCGCCACCTTGCCCAAGATCAATTTCCCACCGAAGCCAAGTCCTAAAAATCCAAGACCTGCAAACGCCGAGATCATAAAAGGCAAAACGATATTTCTGAAAGAGCCGGGCTGACCTTTTAATGTTATTTGCCTGTGAAATCTGTCGATATAATCGGCACACAAAACGATAACGGCAAATTTCATAATTTCCGACGGCTGTATTGATATCGGACCTATATATATCCATCTTTTTGCGCCGTTTGCATCCGAACCCATCAGAAGTACAACACACATTAAAGCAAGCGCTGTAAGAAATATAACAGGAGTAAAACGGCGGATGCTTTCATAAGGGATTCTTGAAACCACCCACATAACTATCACTCCGACAAACACAAAAAGTATATGTCTTTTTATGAAATGAAGGTTGTCGCCGAATTTTGAACCTGCATATACATAGCTTGCGGTCGCAACCATAATGATACCTGCACAAACAAGCAAAATTATTGCCACAAGAAACGGTTTATCCACTCCTCTGCGGAGTCTGTATTCGGTTTTTGACGCGTTTTTTTTGTTTCCGCGCTTTTTTTCGGAAATATTATTTCTCATTTTTCCTCCGCAAAGTTTTAGTTTAATGCGCTGTTATTTCAAAAAGCCGTAGCTTCCGACAGCGGATACCAATAAAGTTACAAGCGAAAATACCGTAACTATTTTTATTTCATTCCATCCGCACATCTCGAAATGATGGTGTATAGGGCTCATTTTGAATATTCTCTTTTTGAAAAGCTTAAAGGATGCTACCTGAAGCATTACCGAAAAAGCTTCTATATAAAATACAATTCCGACAAACACAAGCAGAACAGGCAATTTCAGCCATATTGCAAGCGCGCTCACAGCACCGCCGAAAAACAGCGATCCTGTATCGCCCATAAACACTTTTGCAGGGTAGAAATTATATACAAGAAATCCTACCGCTCCGCCGACGATTGCCGCCGCCGCAAAAAGAACAAGTTCATTGTCTGTTTTATAGGCAACCGCACCTATAAATGAACACGCAACTGCAGTTACCGACGCCGCAAGACCGTCTATGCCGTCTGTAAGGTTTACAGCATTTACTGTAAATACTATGCCCACAATTAAGAAAACATAATATAAAACTCCAAGTTCAAGCTTATAATCGGTAAAAGGAAGTGTAAGTGCAGTTTCGGGTTCGTTTCCGGAGAAGAGGAAGAATACATAAAGTCCTGCTGTCGCAAACTGAAGTACCAGTTTCTGAACTGCGGTAAGTCCTGCATTCTGCTTTTTCACAAACTTTGTTCTGTCGTCTATTATTCCGATAATTCCGCAGGAAACCATAAAGAGATAATTTACGATAAGCTCGTAAAGTCCGTTTCCGCCGTCAAGAGCACAAAAAACTGCTGCAATTATTACACATACCGTAACACCGACGATAAAGAAGATTCCGCCCATTGTGGGTGTTCCCTCTTTTGACTTGTGCCATCTCGGACCTATATCAAGAATTTTTTGTCCCATTTTTATGCTTTTTAAAACAGGAATCAGTATTTTTCCGAGTATTGCCGTTATTAAAAAGCATACTGCAAAGGAAACTATTGCTTTTATAATCAAGTTAACACCACCAATTTAGAATATCCTTTTTGTTTGTATCAGTCAGTACCGTCAAGATGCTTAAAGCTTACGGTAACGACCGTTCCGGGCTGTACCTTTTCCCCTGCCGCAGGCGACTGGGAAACCGCAACGGCAGCAGCTCCGCCGACGCCCTCTCGGTAAGAACCCTCAATATATATATTAAGATTGCTGTTTACAACCGCTTTATTTGCCGCAGATGCGGAAAGACCGATACAATTCGGAACGGTTGCTGTATTTGCGGGAGTTTCACTTCCCGTATAGAGCACAATGACACCGTTGCCGGAAATTGCATCTCCCACTCTCGGGAACTGTTCGTTTACAACATCACCGTCACCCAAAACCTTTGCCTTAAAGCCGAGAGATTCGATCTTTTTCTTTGCTTCTTCAAGCGACATTGCACGGTATTCTTCAACTGCCACCGCCATGGATTCTTTTTCTTCATCAGAAAGAACGGGGGGAATATTGAGATAAGGAAGCGTATCGGTAAGTACCTGAGATACAACAGGCGCCGCAACAACACCGCCGTAATACTGTCCGTTTGTCGGAGTATCAATTGCAACAAGAATTGCCACCTGAGGATCGTTTGCAGGTGCGAAAGCTACGCAAGATGCAACATACGGAGTTATATTTCCCGCCTTGTCCTTTTCGGCACCGTGCTTTTCAGCCGTACCTGTTTTCGCCGCAACGGGGTAGCCCTTTACATAAGCATTTTTGGTAGAACCTACATTTATACCATCGGCAAGATATTCCATTATGGTCTGGGATGTTTCTTTTGAGATTATCTGCCTTTGAACCTTTGGCTCAATTGATTTTATGATCTGTCCGTCGCTGTCGGTCACAGCCTTTACAACATAAGGCTGCATAAGATTTCCGCCGTTTGCAACTGCGCAAACAGAAGATAAAAGTCTTATGGGAGTAATTGTAAATGTCTGACCGAAGGAGTATGTCGCAAGTTCAACATCATTAAAGGAAGAAAGATTTGTATGATAAATTCCCGAAGCCTCTCCCGGAAGGTCGATGCCTGTAATATCCATACATCCGAATTCTTCGAAATAGCGGTAGAATTTTTCCTTACCTATTTTTGCCGCAAGCTGCATAAATACGGGGTTACAGGAATTTTGGAGACCCTGTTCGAAGGTTTCGGTTCCGTGTCCTTCTCTTTTATGACAGCTGATGGGCTTTGACCAGCCCTTTACCATCATACTTCCCGAGCAGTAGAAAGTATCATTTTCGCTGACCTTGTTTTCTTCCATCGCGATTGCGGAAGTCACAAGCTTGAATGTCGAACCGGGTTCATAAAGCTCGGTTACGCATTTATTCTTCCAAAGTGTATCAAGAAGCTCTTTTCTGTAATCGTTTTTGCTCTTTTCCTCTGTTTCTTCGAAAGCTTCAAGAAGCTTTAAAGATTCCTCATCAAGTGTATACGGAGAATTGGGATCATAATCGGGTTTTACCGACATTGCAAGTATTTCTCCGGTATTTACATCCATAACGATTCCGAGAACTCTGTTTTGAGCCTTTGTATCCTCGAGTGCCGCATCAAGTGCCTTTTCAAGGAAACTCTGTATTGTAAGGTCTATTGTCAGAACAAGATTATTTCCGTTTTCCGCGCCGATGTAATCTTCATATTCAAAGGGCATACTTTTTCCGTGTCCGTCCTGAGCGGTTATGAGTTTTCCGGGAGCGCCCTTGAGTTCGTTATCGTATTTCGCCTCAATTCCGTAAAGACCGTTGTTGTCATACCCTGTAAATCCAAGCACATGGCTTGCAAGGTTTGCATTAGGATAGCTCCTTTTTGTGTTTTCCTCAAAATGGATGCCGTCTGTAAGATCGTTTTTCTGCATCCATGTGCGTATTTCGTCGGTCACATCCCTTTCAACCTGTTTTTTGACAACATAGTATTTGTTTTTCTTATTGTCCATTCTTCTGAGAAGCTCCTCACGGTCGGCACCGAGAAGCTCCGAAAGATAATCTGCTATCTTTTCTTCGTTTTCTTTTGCTATTTCATTAGGTGAAATAAAAACATTTTCAACAGAAACACTTACCGCAAGCTGGTTCATATTTCTGTCGTAGATAGTGCCTCGTCTGGGATTTATGGATGTTTCTGTTGTATATTGTGCCACAGCCTTTTGTCTGTAGAATTCAGCATTTATTATCTGCTTGTTCACAAGGTTTGTGATAAGCAGGATAAGTGCAAGTAAAAAAGCGATTATAATTACCGCCATACGCACAAGTGTAGGTCTTAAACTTTTATCTGCAGACAAGAACATACTTTATTCCTTTCATATTATATTAGCTGAAAATTGATAAAAAAAGAGAAGCACTCGTTTGCATCTCTTTTTTTACATCTTTTATAGCTTAAAATTCCGATTATTATTCGCCCAAAGCTTCGCTGAACAGTTTGAAAACACCCGACATAACCGTACTTACGATATATCCGTCTTCCTTTTCGTCGGCGGTATTTTCGATCTTAAAACTGTCTGCCATACTAATATAGCAACATTCTATCTGTTCGGAACCTATCATTCCGTTTTGCTTTGCATACGCTTCGATCTCTTCAAAATCACAGTTTTTGTCAAGAAGAAGGCTTAATTGTTTTGTTTCTTCCTCGTAAGAAGCGATGTCATTTTTAAGATCGTTTATCTTTGTATTATATTTCGATATCTGGGAATAGTTTAAAAGCAAAAACATCGCAACAAGAGTAAGTGCAAGCGCGACAGCAAGAAAACCGAAAGGTATGCTTTTTTCTGCAACAGTATATTCATCGTATGAATAATTCACCTTTTCGGGACCATATGCAAGAGCATTTCTTACTTTTACTCTGTTTTCTTTTGCAAATTTATCGTTGCGGCGCTTTATATATCTCTTGCGGCGGGCAATTGCCTCTGCAATTATTTCTTCGCTGCTTTTTGATGAAGTTTGCGCACGACGGGGTTTTGCGGAGGAAGCCTGAACGGTTGCAGAATCATTCTGCACTTTTTCCGTATTTATATTATATTGACTTTTTCTGCTGTTTAGAATTCTTCTGTTATCATCAGTAAAATAAGCCATTTCTTTCTCCTCCTTTGCTTTTTTATATCTTTTCAAGCACCCGAAGCTTTGCGCTTCTTGAACGGGGGTTTTCATCGAGCTCTTTTTCGCTCGGAAGTATAGGTTTTTTTGTAAGCACCACCGCCTGCGGCTTGTTTCCGCAAACGCATACGGGAAAATCCTGAGGACAGGTACAGCCTTTCGTAAAATTCAAAAAGCCGTGTTTTATCAATCTGTCTTCAAGCGAATGGAAACTTATAAACGAAAATCTTCCTCCCGGATTTAACATCGGAAAAAGACCTGTTATTACTTTGTCTATAACTTCAAGTTCTCCGTTTACTTCGATTCTTATCGCCTGAAAAGTTCTTTTGGACGGATGCGGACCGTCTTTACGGTTTTTGGCGGGTATTGCCGCCTTGATTATATCGTTTAATTGAAAGGTGGTTTTTATGGGTTCTTTTTCTCTTGCTTCGACTATAAAGGAGGCTATTCTTTTAGCAAACCTTTCTTCTCCGTAAAGGGTTATTATTTCGGAAAGTTTTCTTTCATCATAACCGTTCACAACATCAAAAGCACTTTTTCCCTCTTTTGACATTCTCATATCAAGGGGGGCGTCGTGCATATAGGAAAAGCCTCTTTCGGGAGTGTCAAGCTGGAATGAAGAAACCCCAAGGTCCGCAACAGCTCCATCTATCTTTTCAATGCCGACGCTTTTAAGAAGCTCGGGGGCATCTCCAAAATTTCCTTTTATAAAAGTAACATTGTCTTTATAATCCTTAAGGCGAATTGATGCGGCGTTTAGTGCATCCGGATCCTGATCTATACAAACAAGCCTTCCGCCGCCGACTTTTTCAAGCCTTTTGAGTATTTCAAGCGAGTGTCCCGCACCGCCTGTGGTACAATCGACATATACTCCGTCTTTTTTTATATTAAGTCCGTCTACTGTTTCGTGAAGCATAACCGAGTAATGGTTAAACACTATTTCGCCGCACTTTGTATTCTTATCAGAATCCGACATTTTTGAGCATTTCCCTCATTTCTTCTATGTCAGATGCGTCGTTTATTTCGTCGAAGTGTTCAGGACGCCATATTTCAACGCAATTGTTAAGTCCGACAAAGGAAATTTCCTTTTCAATATCGGCATAAGAGCGAAGCTCCTGGGAGATTACTATTCTGCCCTGGGAATCAAGCTCGGTATTAAAAGCGCTTGCAAGAAAATATCTTTTTATCTTTTTCATCTGCATTTCGCCGTAGCCTTCAAGCTTCTTTATGAAAGCTTCCCACTGCTCACTGTTATAAAGAACAATGCAGGAGTCGAGCCCTTTTGCAATAACAAGGTTTCCCTGAAGATCCGCACGGAACTTTGCAGGCACAAAAACTCTGCCCTTGCTGTCTACTGTATGTTCGTATCTACCTGTAAGCACCAAGCTCACTCCTTTCCTTATTATTTTTGAAGTCGCAAAAATTGGGGCACTAACGCTTTTTCGTCAAAAAGACGATTTTGTTTGCATTTTTTGCTCCAATTCTATTTACTTTTACTCCATTTCGCTCCAATGTGATTTAATTATATAATATATTTAATCATTTTTCAATAGGCGCCGCTATGTAAAAAATGAATTTTTTGTAAATAATAGCACTTTTTTATTATTTTTTTGCAAAAAATACATTTATTTTCTCCGGCCGCATAAATATAGCTTGAAAACACTTTTGGGAGTTGATTTTTTTGAAAATTACAACATTCACCCGCTTTTGTGAAAAGCAGGTTGCAAACTGCCGCAACGGAAAAATTATAGGTTTTCCTTCGGACATAAAAATTGATACCGAAAACGGAAAGATCATTTCCGTTTTTGTGTGCGAAGCAAACAAAATTCCCCTTTTTTCAAAACCGAATATTACCGAAATACCCTGGGATAAAATCGACAAGGTCGGAGATGATCTTATTATTGTGGATACCGACTGTTTTGTTTCGGTTCAGGATAAGCCCAAGAAAGAAAAGAAATATTTCTTCGGTGGTTGACAAAAATTAAAGTTTGCTGTATAATACCTTTTGTTTACGAACGCAGGTATGGTGGAATTGGCAGACACGATAGATTCAGGTTCTATTGTTCGCAAGGACATGCAGGTTCAAGTCCTGTTACCTGCACCAACCAAGAGCCTCGACACGCATTATCGCGTACCGAGGCTCTTTTATATTTTCAATTTTTGTTCACGCGTCTTAATAAGACACATCATAAACACCAACACAAAAATCGTCTTTATCAAAAATAAATGCTTAAAAGTATCACATTATTATATATACTTATACATTTTCAATCCTGCCCGTTCGGGTTTAAGACCAGAAAAGACGGCTCTTAAGCTCTTCGGCACCTGTTTATGCATTATAAATAATATTTTTTTGCAGAAAAAATAAAAATATAGTAGTTTTTTCGGATGTTTTATTTCTATTTATTCTTGACTTTTTTGCCTGATTATGGTATACTGTATCGAATAGAAAAATGGAACCTAAACGGAGGACAAAAAGATGACAAAAATGCACGAAACGCTTGAAAAAATGAAATACATCGACAAGTCTTTTGTTAATGATATATTTGTTTCTTCTGTTTCCGATTTTTTGCCCGAAGGGTTCAATATTTCCATTTTTGACTCAAGTGAATATGCTGTTTTGCCCGGCTTTTGCGATGTGCATGTGCATTTTCGTGAGCCGGGTTTTTCATACAAAGAAACAATAAAGACAGGTTCTTGCGCTTCCGCAAAAGGCGGATACACAGATGTCTGCACTATGCCAAACCTCAACCCTTGTCCCGACAGCGTCGAAAATCTCGGAAAACAGCTGGATATTATAAACCGTGATGCTGTCATCGGTGTTCATCCTTTCGGAACAATCACAATCGGTCAAAAAGGCGAGGAACTCTCGGACATTGAAGGTATGGCAAAATCGGTCTGCGGATTTTCGGATGACGGAAGAGGAGTCCAAAGCGACGAAATGATGAAAAAAGCGATGCTTAAGGCAAAATCACTCGGCAAAGTCATATCGGCGCATTGCGAAGTAAACTCTCTTCTTTTCGGAGGATATATCCACGACGGCGCTTATGCCAAACAAAACGGTCATAAAGGAATATGTTCCGAAAGCGAATATGCACAGATAAAAAGAGATATTGAGCTTGTAAAAGAAACCAGCTGTTCCTATCATGTCTGCCACATTTCCACAAAGGAAAGCGTTGATATTATAAGGCAGGCAAAAAAAGACGGCGTTGATATCACTTGTGAAACAGGACCCCATTACCTTGTTTTTTGCGATGAGGATCTTAAAGAAGACGGCAAGTGGAAAATGAATCCTCCCCTGCGTTCAAGAGAAGATATGGAAGCTCTTATTGAGGGAGTCTGCGACGGCACAATCGATATGATAGCCACAGACCACGCCCCCCACTCAGCCGAAGAAAAAGGAAAAGGACTTGAAAAGAGCGCTTTCGGCATCGTCGGCATAGAAACAGCTTTCCCTGTTATGTACACCCATTTTGTAAAAACAGGTATCATTTCAAAACAAAGACTTGTTGAGCTTTTGTGCGACAACCCGAGAAAGAGATTTTCGCTTTCTCAAAGCGGTTTTTCAATATGGAAGCTTAATGAAGAATTCACAGTGGATCCGAGCAAGTTTTTGTCTATGGGAAGAGCAACCCCCTTTGAAGGCAAAAAACTCTTCGGAAAATGCGTTGCGACCGTTTATAACGGCAAGGCCGCATACTTAAACAGCAAATAATTTTTAACGATATACAGGAGGAAAAAGATATGGCAAAGAGAACAGACTTAAAGAAAATATTGATTATCGGCTCAGGTCCCATAGTTATCGGACAGGCAGCTGAATTTGACTATGCAGGCACACAGGCTTGTCTCGCTCTCAAGGAAGAAGGCTACGAGGTTGTATTATGCAACTCCAACCCTGCAACCATTATGACAGATACAACTATCGCCGACAAGGTTTATATGGAACCTTTGACACTTGAATATGTCGCAAAAATTCTCCGCTATGAGCGCCCCGATGCGATAGTTCCCGGTATCGGCGGTCAGACAGGTCTTAACCTTGCAATGCAGCTCGAAAAGAAAGGCGTATTAAAAGAATGCGGCGTAGAGCTTCTCGGCACAAGCAGCGAAAGTATCGAAAGAGCTGAAGACAGAGAGCTTTTCAAAGAACTTTGCCAGTCAATAGGAGAACCTACAATCCCCTCTCAAATCACATATAACCTCGAAGAAGCTAAAAAGGCAGCCAAAGAGATCGGCTACCCTGTTGTTCTCCGTCCCGCTTTCACTCTCGGAGGCACAGGCGGCGGATTTGCTTACAACGAAGAAGAACTTATCGATATCGGAAGAAATGCATTCAAGCTTTCTCCCGTGCATCAGGTTCTTATCGAAAAGAGCGTTAAGGGCTATAAAGAAATCGAATTCGAAGTAATGCGTGACTCCAACGACCACGCAATTACGATATGCGGTATGGAAAACATCGACCCCGTCGGCGTTCACACAGGTGACTCTATTGTTGTCGCTCCCATCCTTACCCTTAACGACCACGATCTCAAGATGCTCAACGACAGCGCAATAAAGATCATTAAGGAACTCAAGATCGAAGGCGGATGTAATGTTCAGTTCGCTCTCAATCCCGAAACAAGCGAATATTACCTTATTGAAGTAAACCCCAGAGTTTCCCGTTCCTCCGCTCTTGCATCAAAGGCAAGCGGATATCCCATCGCAAGAGTAACCGCAAAGATCGCAGTAGGTATGGCGCTTGAAGAAATCGCAATCGCAAATACTACCGCTGCATTTGAACCCAGACTTGACTATGTCGTTGCAAAGCTTCCGAGATTCCCGTTTGATAAATTTGCATCGGCTCCCAACACCCTCGGCACTCAGATGAAAGCCACAGGCGAAGTTATGGGTATCGGTTCAAACCTTGAAGAATGTCTTCTCAAATCTGTCCGTTCGCTTGAGATCGGAGCTTGTCATTTCCACCTCCCGAAATTCGACAATATGACAGAAGACGAACTTTTTGCATATCTCAAAGAATTTAAAGACGATACCATTTTTGCAGTAACAGAACTTATCCGCCGCGGAGTTTCCACAGAAAAGCTTCACGAAGTAACTAAGATCACAGAATACTTCCTTATCAGCCTCAAGAACATCACCGATATGGAAAAGAAACTTTCCGCAAACTGCGGCGATATCGAGGTTCTCAAGGAAGCAAAGAAGATGGGCTTCGGCGACAAATTCATCGCAAAGCTTTGGGATAAGACTGAAATCGAAATTTTTAATACAAGAAAAGAAAAGGGTATATTCCCCGTATACAAGATGGTAGACACCTGCCATACAAACGCATATATCCCCTATTTCTACTCCTCCTATACCGACGAAAACGCATCAATTCTTACAGATAAGAAAAAGATCGTTGTTCTCGGTGCAGGTCCTATCCGTATCGGTCAGGGTGTTGAATTTGACTATTCCACAGTTCACGCCGTAACTACAATTAAAAATTCAGGTTATGAAGCTATCATCATCAACAACAACCCCGAAACAGTTTCAACAGATTATACAACCGCCGATAAGCTTTATTTCGAACCGCTTACTCCCGAAGATGTTATGAACATCATCGAGTTTGAAAAGCCCGAGGGCGTTATCGCATCTCTCGGCGGACAGACAGCAATTAATCTTGCAGAACCTTTAAGAGCAAGAGGCGTAAAGATAATCGGCACCGACTGCGACGCTATCGAACGCGCGGAAAACAGAGACAGCTTTGAAAAGATCCTCCGCGAACTCGGTATCCCCCAGCCTAAAGGCAAGGCTGTTACAAAGATCGAAGACGGTATAAAGGCTGCAAGCGAGATCGGATATCCCGTACTTGTTCGTCCCAGCTTCGTTCTCGGCGGCCGTGCAATGCAGATAGTTGCAAACGAACAGCAGCTTCGCAATTACTTGAAAACTGCGGTTGAAATCGATGAAGACAAGCCTGTTCTTGTTGATAAATACATCCAGGGTAAAGAAGTTGAAGTTGATGCTATCTGCGACGGAAAGAATGTTTTTGTTCCCGGCATTATGGAACTTGTTGAACGCACAGGCGTACACAGCGGCGACTCGATAAGCGTATACCCCGCATTCAGTATTTCAAACAAAGTAAAGGGCACAATTCTCCAATATGCTAAAAAGCTCGGCCTTGGTATCGGAATTGTCGGTCTTTACAACATTCAGTTTATAGTTGATAAGGATGAAAATGTTTTCATCATCGAAGTAAACCCCCGTTCTTCAAGAACAGTTCCGTTCCTTTCAAAGGCTACAGGCTACAGCCTTGCTGATATTGCAACAGAAGTAATTATGGGCAAGAGCCTTAAGGAACAGGGAATATTTGATATTTACCCCGACGAAAAGGATCGCTGGTATGTAAAAGTTCCCGTATTCTCTTTCAATAAGATAAGAGGACTTGATGCATATCTTTCTCCCGAAATGAAGTCCACAGGTGAAGCTATCGGTTACGACGACAAGCTTAACCGTGCTCTTTACAAAGCTCTCCAGGCTTCCGGTATGCATTTGCAGAACTACGGAACAGTATTTGCAACAATTGCAGACAAAGACAAGGACGAAGCGCTTCCTCTTATCCGCCGTTTCTACAATCTCGGCTTCAACATCGAAGCTACCGAGGGAACTGCAAACTTCCTCAAGGAAAACGGTATAAGAACTCATATTCTCAGCAAGATCTCCGACGGAAGCGAAGAGATCCCGGACGCACTTAGACAGGGACATATCGCATATGTTATAAACACCCGTGATATAGACTCCCAGGGACAGCTCAATGACGGTCATCAGATCCGCAGAATTGCAATTGAAAATGATGTTACCATCTTTACAGCCCTCGATACAGTAAAAGTGCTTCTTGATGTACTCGAAGAAACAACACTTACAATTTCCACCATCGATTCGTGATTACGGTGATAAAATGAAACAAAGTATTTTTGAAATAAAGGAAAACACAGCCCTTACATCAAATGTTTATAAAATGGTGCTTTGCGGCGACACAAGCGACATTACAGCATCAGGACAGTTTGTAAATATCAAACTCGAAGGATTTTTCCTTCGCCGTC
Organism: Oscillospiraceae bacterium; assembly: GCA_015064485.1. Taxonomy (GTDB): domain Bacteria; phylum Bacillota; class Clostridia; order Oscillospirales; family CAG-382; genus UMGS1052. Next base: position 29,119 of record SVSD01000011.1, read on the forward strand.
CGATATCTGTCTGTGACTGTGAGGACGGACTTCTTACAATAGTTTATAAAGTTGTCGGTTCAGGAACAGAAGTAATGGCAAAAATGCACATCGGCGAAAAGCTCGATGTGCTCACAGGCCTTGGCAACGGCTACGACCTTGAAAAATCCGGAGACACTCCCCTTCTTCTCGGAGGCGGTGTCGGAGTACCCCCTATGTATATGCTTGCAAAAAAGCTCATCTCACAGGGTAAAAAAGTTTCTGTCATTCTCGGCTTTAACAAGAAAGACGAAATCTTTTATGAAGACGAATTCAAAGCCCTCGGGGCTGATGTTACAGTCTGCACAGCGGATGGCTCTTACGGAATAAAGGGCTTCGTTACCGATGCAATGAAAAATATGAATTACTCATATTTCTATACCTGCGGTCCCGAGCCTATGCTTAAAGCAATATATTCCGTTTCCGAAACTTCGGGACAGTTCAGCTTCGAAGAGCGTATGGGATGCGGTTTTGGTGCTTGTATGGGTTGCTCCTGCAAAACCGTTACAGGTTATAAGCGCATCTGTAAAGAAGGACCGGTGCTTGAAAAGGAGGAGATATTATGGGAAAAATGAATGTTAACCTTTGCGGAATAGAACTTTCCAATCCCATAATCCCCGCCAGCGGCACATTTGGTTTTGGTTATGAATTTGCACAGCTCTACGATATAAATATTCTTGGTACCTTCTCTTTCAAGGGTACGACAAAAGACCCGAGATTCGGAAACCCCACACCGAGAATTGCAGAATGTCCCGCAGGGATGATAAACGCAGTAGGACTTCAGAATCCCGGAGTTGAAAAGGTTATTTCCGAAGAGCTTCCTAAACTTGCAAAGTGCTTTTCTAAAAAAGTTATGGCAAATGTAAGCGGTTTTGCTGTGGAAGATTACGCATACACCTGCGAAATGCTCGATAAATGCGACCAGGTCGGCTGGCTTGAAGTAAATGTAAGCTGCCCTAATGTTCACGGCGGCGGTATGAGCTTCGGCACACAGCCGGAAGCTGCAGCAGAAGTTACAAGAGCAGTAAAAAAGGTTACAACAAAGCCTGTAATTATTAAGCTTTCCCCGAATGTTACTGATATCGTATCCATTGCAAAGGCTTGCGAAGATGCGGGGGCTGACGGAATAAGCCTTATAAATACTATGCTCGGAATGAGAATAGACCTTCGCACAAGAAAGCCTGTTATTGCAAACAAGATGGGCGGTTTTTCGGGAAGCGCTATTTTCCCGGTTGCAGTCAGAATGGTATATCAGGTTGCAAACGCAGTTAAAATTCCGGTTGTCGGAATGGGCGGTGTTTCGAGTGCTGAGGATGTTATAGAAATGATGCTTGCAGGAGCGACAGCTGTTGAAGTAGGCGCTGCAAACCTTGTAAATCCTTATGCTTGCCGTGATATCATAAACGACCTTCCGAAAGTTATGGAAAAATACGGTATTGATAATTTAAGTGATATAATAGGAGGAGTAAAATAATGGGAAGAGATGTCATCGTTGCCTGTGATTTTGACAGTGCAGCAAAAGTATTTGAATTTCTTGATAAGTTCACAGGCAGAAAGCCTTTTGTAAAGATAGGTATGGAACTTTATTATGCAGAAGGTCCCTCTATCGTTCGTGAAATCAAAAAAAGAGGCCACAAAATATTCCTCGACCTCAAGCTTCACGATATTCCCAACACAGTTAAAAAGTCTATGTCGGTTCTTTCCGGACTTGATGTTGATATTACAAATCTTCACGCATCCGGCACTTGCCGTATGATGGAAGCGGCTCTTGAAGGTCTTACAAGACCCGACGGTACACGCCCCCTTCTTATCGCTGTTACCCAGCTTACATCTACCGATCAGGAAAGTATGGAAAATGACCTGCTCATCCGCGAACCTATTGACAAAGTAGTTATGCATTATGCGTCAAATGCTAAAAAGGCGGGACTTGACGGAGTTGTTTGCTCCCCCCTTGAAGCCGGTAAGGTTCACGATACCTGCGGCAAAGAGTTTCTTACGATCACTCCCGGTGTGCGTTTTGCAGACGGAGAAATCGGAGATCAGAAGAGAGTTATGACACCCGCTCAGGCAAAGGAGATCGGTTCTGACTACATCGTTGTGGGAAGACCTATTACTGCGGCAGAAGATCCTGTTGCGGCGTATGAGCGCTGTGTAGCTGAATTTGTTGACTGATTTATAAAGGAGATATAATTATGGAAAAAATTATTGCAAAAGACCTTCTCAAAATAAAGGCTGTTTTCTTCCGTCCTGAAGAACCCTTCACATGGGCAAGCGGTATCAAAAGTCCCGTTTACTGCGACAACCGTCTTACACTTACCGCTCCCGAAGTAAGAATTGATGTTGAAAAAGGCCTTGCTGAAACTGTAAAGAAATATTTCCCCGAAGCTGAAGTGCTTATGGGTACATCAACTGCCGGCATTGCACATGCGGCAATCACAGCTCACCTTCTCGATATGCCTATGGGTTATGTTCGCTCGGGTGCAAAGGATCACGGCAGACAGAACCAGATCGAAGGAAAACTTGAACCCGGTCAGAAGGTAGTTGTTATTGAAGACCTTATCTCCACAGGCGGAAGCGTTATCGAAGTCGTAAATGTTCTTCGTGAAGCAGGAGCTGAAGTTCTCGGCGTTGCAAGTATTTTCACTTACGGTATGAAAAAAGGCCTTGAAAGACTTGAAGCTGCAAATGTTAAGAATGTTTCGCTTACAAACTTTGATGTTATCGCAGAAGTAGCGGCACAGGAAGGATATATCAAGGAAGAAGATATAAAGAAGCTTATTGCTTTCCGCAACAACCCTTCCGACGAAAGCTGGATAAACGGCTGAAAATTTCCTGAAAAGAAGTATAAAAGGAGATACTGATGAGAAGCCTCATTGATATTCTCGACCTTACAGTCGAAGAAATAAACGAGCTTATAGATACTGCCAACGACATTATCGCAAACCCAAAAAAATACAGCGAAAAATGCCGCGGCAAAAAATTGGCAACTTTGTTTTTTGAGCCTTCAACAAGAACCCGTTTGAGCTTTGAAGCGGCGATGTACGAGCTTGGCGGAAGCGTTATGGGCTTTTCGGAAGCTCAAAGCTCTTCTGCCGCAAAGGGTGAAAGTGTTGCAGATACTGCAAAAACAATAAGCTGTTATGCAGATATTATCGCGATGCGCCATCCGAAAGAAGGTGCGCCTTATGTTGCATCAATAAATGCGACAATTCCTGTTATCAACGCGGGCGACGGCGGCCACAATCACCCCACACAGACACTTACCGACCTTCTCACAATAAAGCGTGAAAAGGGCAGATTTGATAATCTTACGATAGGTTTTTGCGGGGATTTGAAATTCGGAAGAACAGTTCATTCGCTTATTACTGCCCTTTCGAGATACAACAATATAAAGGTTGTGCTTATTTCTCCCGCCGAGCTTAGGCTTCCGAGCTATGTTAAAAAGGATGTTCTTGAGAAGAACAATATGGAATATGTAGAAACTACAGATCTTGAATCTGCTATGCCCGATCTTGATATTCTTTATATGACAAGAGTTCAGAGAGAACGCTTTTTCAACGAAGAAGACTATTTAAGGCTCAAGGACAGCTATATTCTCGAACCGCAAAAGCTTAAAGGTGCAAAGGCGGACCTTTCTATAATGCATCCCCTTCCCAGAGTAAACGAAATAAGCGTTGCTATTGATGACGACCCGAGAGCTTGTTATTTTAAACAAGTATTAAACGGCAAGTTCATCCGTATGGCATTGATAATGAAGTTGCTTGAGGAGGCGCAAAAATGAATATAGATTCTATCAACAACGGTATTGTTATCGACCATATAACAGCAGGACGAGGTATGAAGCTTTATGAGCTTCTCGGACTTGACACAGCCGAATGTTCTGTTGCCATAATAAGAAATGTTTCAAGTGCCAAAATGGGCAAAAAAGACATCATAAAAATTGATGCCGATATTCCGATCGATCTTGATGTTATCGGATATGTAGACCCGGGGATTACCGTAAATATTATTTCCGACGGAAAGATATGCGATAAAAAATCAATCGAAATGCCTGAAATGCTCAAAAATGTTATCAGATGCAAAAACCCCAGATGTATCACATCTGTCGAACAGGAGCTTGACAACATATTTAAGCTTACCGACAGAGAAAACAGCGTTTACCGCTGTATCTACTGCGAAACAAAGGCTAAATAAGAATTATAAGAATAAAGACTCCCATACAAAAGTATGGGAGTCTTTTTCCAAGAATTATTTATAAATTTGTTGACTGTTACAGAAAAATATGGTATACTGAATTTGCGACATAATTTAAATAATATCCACAAATACTACAAGTGTGTATTTTTTATCTTTTTTGGTAAAAATGCATGCTCTATTTTCGCATACTTGTAGTTAGTGGAAAATTGTGTCGCAGCAATCGGAGTTATGCATTTTTCGTGCGTAGCTTCGGCTGCGCACTTTTTTGTTTTCACACTCTGTTTCAAGGGTTGCTACACATAAAAACAAATCCGCTTATATGCGGATTTGTTTTTGATTTTGTTCATTATATCACACATTTTCAATCCCAAGAACTTTAAGTGTATCACCGCAAACAGAAAACCTTATTTCATAATCGGCATACGAAAAGCCGTAAACTCTCGTTTCATCCTCGATATACGACGGTCTTGGATCCTGAGAAAGTATTTCCTTTAAAACATCAAGCTTTTGGGGAGATACTTTCTTTTGAAACTCATCGGAAAAATCAAGCTTCAGACTATATGTAAGCTTTTCGTCCGAGAAACCGCCAAGAGCCTGCGGGTGGCTGTCTGTAAAGGCAAGGTACGGCTTTATATCATATATCGGTGTTCCATCCAAAAGATCCGCTCCCCTTACAATAAGAACAGTCCCCTCTTCGGTCTTTTCAAGTCCTACAAGCTCAACAGAGGAAAGTCCTATAGGGTTCGGCCTGAACGGTGATCTCGTTGCAAAAACACCCATTCTTTTGTTTCCTCCGAGCCTTGGAGGTCTTACTGTCGGAGACCATTTTTCTCTTTCGCTTTTTGAAAACTTCCATATCAGCCACAGATGGCTGAAGCCTTCGATACCCCGCAATGCTTCATCGCATCTGTATTCTTTTTCAAAAACGATTTTACCAATCGAAGACGAAAGACCGCTTTGTCTTGGTATTGCAAACTTTTCGTGAAAATCCGTGTTTATACGAGCAATTATTTTTATATTATCAGAAAATTCCATCTTTTACTCCATATTATTTTTATACTATATTCTACCTTTTTGAAAGCATAAAATCAAGAGTTTAATTCTTACATTATCTGACTTTGGACAAATTATTCGAGATATATTGACTTTTGTCATCAAAATGATATAATAGTAGATATGTAATTTTGTTTTTATCGGAGCTTTAAAATGATACCAAAACCCGAAATAAATTATCTTGAGCTTCGGCCGAAAAACCTTTTTTCAAAGAAGTTCAATCACATACTTTTACTGTTATACTGGCCCATTTACGGCATAATATTTTCTCTTCTTGAAAATCATCCTGACAAGGATTTTAACATTTTCGGAATTGAATTTCAACCGATGTGGATACCGCTTGACGATCTCATTCCCTTTAACGAGCTATTCGTCATTCCGTATGTGTTCTGGTTCGGATATATAGTTATCGCCCTTGTCTACACTTTCTTTTACGATGTCGATACCTACAAGAGATATATGTATTTTATTATGATTACATACTCCATAGCTCTTATTTCATATATCTTTTTCCCGACAGAACAGAATTTAAGACCCGAATTTATTCCGAGAGATAATTTTCTTGTTGACTTTATGAGAGATTTCTGGGACTATGATACATCAACAAATGTTTGTCCCTCTGTTCATGTTATCGGTTCGTTTGCCGCAACCTTTGCTTTCCAGCATTCAAAAGGTATTTCGAACTGGGTGAAAGCGGGATGTCAGATAATGAATGTTCTTATCTGCCTTTCGACCGTTTTCCTTAAGCAACATTCCGCCATCGACGGAATAATAGGAACAGTAATATGCATAATCGTATATGTTCCCTGTTTCCTGTTGGGAAGATCAAATGATGGCAATAATACTAAAAATCCCCCTGCGAAAAAGCATAAAAAGCCCAAAAAACACGCTCTTTCCGCATAATATCAAAACAAAGATCCAGCCCTTCTCTATTGAAGGGCTGATTCGATATAAGGATAAATAAATGAACAAAGAAAAAAACACAAACAAAAGCCACTATTTGTTATACATTTTTTTAGGTATAACTCTTATAGTTTTCGTTTTTTCGGCTTACAAGGTCGTAAGCTATATTGCAGCGCAAAAACAGGCTGAAGAAAATGTTTCTTTTCTTTCAGACATCGCAATCACAAAAATCGACGAAGTGGCCGAGGATAATATAGAAGAAATAGAAAATTCTCTTCCCGAAGAATCAAAAAACACCATTCCTCCCTGCCCTATATCCGTAGATTTTGATGCTCTGAAACAGCAGAACAAAGACATTATTGCGTGGATATATTCGCCCGATACCGTTATAAATTATCCTATAGTTCAAGGAAACGACAACCAATATTATGTCAAAAGACTTACAAACAGAAAATGGAATGTCGGGGGAAGCCTTTTCCTCGATTTCAGAAACAGCCCGGATTTTTCGGACAAAAATTCTGTTATATACGGTCATAATATGACGAACAACACAATGTTCGGAACTATTATGGATTACGCTTCGCAGGACTATTACGACAAGCATCCATATATGTATATTATAACTCCCGAAAAGACATATTGCCTTGAGCTTCTTACCGGCTTTATAACCAAATCCCATTCAAGAGTATATGAATTTCCTCAGTCCGACGAGGAAAAGAAAAAAGATGTTAAAACTTGGCTTGAAAGATCTGATTTCAAACCTGAATTTGAGTACGAAGACGATTCAAGGCTTGTTACTCTTTCTACCTGTGCGGAAGCTTACGGAAGTAAGCGGTATGTTTTAATAGGTGCTCTTAAAGAAATGAAATAAACCTAAATCTTTGCTTGAAAAACAGAAAGGTTTTAATTTATGAAAGTTGTATTACAAAATCTTACAAAAAAATTCCCCAACCGCAATAAAAAGCAAAACGCCGATGTTATAGCAGTTGATAATTTTAATTTTGAAATACCCGACGGAAAACTTGTCGGCCTTCTCGGCCCTTCGGGTTGCGGAAAATCCACAACTTTAAATCTTATTTCGGGACTTTTACAGCCGACTGACGGAAAAATATTTTTCGGTGATGAAGATGTAACTATGGTCCCTGCAGAAAAAAGAGGGATCGGACTTGTTTTTCAGAATTATGCCCTTTATCCGCATCTTACTGTAAAACAAAACATCCTTTTTCCGCTCCAAAATCTCAAAGGCAAAGAAAAGCTTTCAAAGAACGAAATGGAAAAAAGAATGGCAGAAGCCGCCGCTCTTGTACAGCTCGACACTCTTCTTGACAGAAAACCGTCAGAGCTTTCGGGCGGTCAGCAGCAAAGAGTGGCAATAGCCCGAGCTCTTGTCAAAAAACCGAAAGTTCTTCTGCTTGACGAGCCTTTATCAAACCTTGATGCAAGACTTCGTCTGCAAACAAGGGAAGAAATTAAAAGGATCCAGCAGAAAACAAATGTAACAACCGTTTTTGTAACTCACGATCAGGAAGAAGCGATGAGTATTTCCGACCTCATAGTTGTTATGAAAGACGGCGTCATTCAGCAATCGGGAAAACCGCAGGATGTATATGACGACCCTCAAAATCTTTTTGTGGCAAAATTCTTAGGCAATCCTCCCATAAATGTTTTTGATGCCGAAGTTAAAGGCGAAAAGCTTTTCATCGGCGAAAATGCTGTAATGGATGTAAAAGGTCTTACTGACAAAAAGCTTGTCGCCGCAATCCGTCCGGAAGGTTTTGTGCCGTCAGAAGGCGGTTCTCTTAATTGTTCTCTTATAAGGGTTGAAGTTATGGGAAGAGATATATCTGTTGTTGCCTCCCATCCTCTTTGTCAAAATGTTACTTTCCGTGCCATAATCGGCTCTGAAAAAAATTATCAGATAAACGACGGCAAAATCTCTTTTGATATTTTACCTTCAAAAATCCATCTTTTTGACAAGGAAACCGAAAAGCGCATCCGCTTTGAAGCATAAAAGGAGAAAATATGGAAAAAAACAATCATAAAGCCTGGCTTTACCTTATCCCCGCTATGATCTTTTTGGGTGCTTTTATGGTTTATCCCCTTATTGATGTTTTTATATACTCCTTTGAAGAAAACTATCATTCGGTTTCGCAGACATATACAGGAATAGGTCTTTTTAATTACAAATATGTCTTAAGCGACCCGTATTTTCTTCAGGCTCTGAAAAATACATTCATCCTTGTTGTGATAACAGTACCCGTATCAACGGCAATGGCACTTATAATTTCGGTTTGCCTTGCTTCAATAAAAAAACTAAGAGAGCTTTTCCAGACAATATATTTTCTGCCGTATGTAACAAACACCCTTGCCGTAGGTCTTGTTTTTATGATACTTTTCAAAAAAACTCCCTACAGCGACGGACTTATAAATATGATAATAAACTTTTTCGGTTTTTCATCGGTGGATTTTATCGGAGGGCCCTACTGGGCTAAAATGCTCGTTTTGTGTACCTATACCGTATGGGTCGTAATGCCCTTCAAAATACTTATACTTACAAGTGCGCTTGCTGGAGTAAAACAGGATTATTATAATGCGGCAAAAATCGACGGCACATCAAAAATAAGAACATTTTTCCGCATAACCGTACCTATGATATCTCCTATGCTTTTTTATCTTGTAATAACAGGATTTATCGGTGCTTTCAAGGCATACAGCGATGCTGTGGCTCTATTTGGAACAGACTTAAATTCCGCCGAAATGAATACAATTGTCGGATATGTTTACGATATGCTTTACGGCAACAGCGGAGGATATCCCTCTTATGCGTCGGCGGCGGCAATAATTCTTTTTGCAATAGTTCTTACTATCACTTGTATAAACCTGATCGTAAGCAAAAAGAATGTCCATTATTAAGGAGAGATTATGACAAACGATTATTTAAAGCTTCAAAAAAGCGCCGATTTAAAACGCCGCTCTTTAAATACCATCATATATTTGCTTCTTGCAGTATGGGCACTGATTGTTTTATTCCCCTTTTACTGGATGATCTTGACTTCCGTCAAAGGCTACGGTGCATACAGCAACGAAAAGCTTCCGCAATTTTTTACCCTTTCACCAACTTTGGAAAATTATGTTGAAGCATTTACTGCAGTACCTCTTGCTGACTACTTTTTAAATACAGTAATTTTTACTTGTTTAACCACTCTTATAATGCTTGTTGTTATTATTCCTGCGGCATTTGCTTTTTCAAGACTTGAATTCAAAGGCAAAAATATTCTTTTTGCACTTTTTCTTTCTCTTATGATGATACCAAACGAGCTTGTTGTTATCACAAACTATGTAACAATTACAAATCTCGATTTAAAGAACACCTTTACAGGGCTTATTCTCCCTTCGGTCACATCGGTTTTTTATATCTATCTTTTGAAAGAAAACTTCTCGCAAATACCCGACGAGCTTTATTATGCGGCAAAAGTTGACGGCACAAGCGATCTTAAATACCTTTTTAAGGTTATGCTTCCCATATGCAAACCCACAGTCATAACGATAACGATACTTAAAGTTATCGAATGTTGGAATTCGTATGTATGGCCAAGACTTATAACAGATGACAAAAGATATTTTCTTGTTTCAAACGGAATCCAGGAAATACGCGAAAACGGCTTCGGAAGAGAAAACATTCCCGGCATGATGGCGGCGGTTGTGGCAATTTCAATTCCGCTTATACTTCTTTTCCTTATCTTCAGAAAAAAGATAATGTCCGGCGTTGCACGCGGAGGTACAAAGGGATGAAAAAACTTTTTACCTTATTCCTTGCGGTTGTAACACTTTTTTCACTGTGCTCCTGTCACGGTGCGCTTGTAAAAGACTCCGGTCCCGAAAAAGAAGAAACTCCTTTACCTGTTCCTCCGGAAGAATTTGATACTTCCCGCGATTTTGAAATAACCTTCTGGGCGAAAAACGACACAAATAAGACCCAAGTGGCAATATATGAAAAAACCATCAGCGATTTCGAAAAAATATACCCGAATATTTCTGTTAAACTTCGCCTTTATACCGATTACGGCAAAATATATAACGATGTTATAACAAATATCGCCACAAAAACAACTCCCGATGTGTGTATAACCTATCCCGACCACATAGCAACCTATCTTTCGGGAGAAAATATAGTAGTCCCTCTTGACACTTTTATAAACGATGAAAAATACGGTCTTGGGGGAAGCGGGTTAAGATTTGATTCTCCTGAAAAAGACGAGGTTGTAGAAAAGTTTTTAGATGAAGGCAAAATATCCGGCGTCCAGTATGCACTCCCCTTTATGCGTTCAACAGAGGCTTTATATGTTAATAAAACCTATGTTGAGAAGCTCGGCTTTGAGCTTCCCGAAACCGTAACATGGGATTTTATATTTGAAGTCTGCGAAAAGGCTGTCAAAAAGGATGATGACGGTATCTATGAAATAAACGGCAAAAAAAGGATGATTCCTTTCATCTATAAGTCAACAGACAATATGATGATACAGCTTCTGAAGCAAAGAAATGCCGGTTTTTCGACCGACCGGGGAGATATCCTGATCTTTAATGACGATTGTACGGATATTCTTCTGAAAATCGCAAAAGAAACCGAAAAAGGACTTTTTTCCACATTTAAAATATCGGGCTACCCTGCCAATCTTTTAAATGCGGGAGAATGTATTTTTGCCGTCGATTCTACTGCGGGAGCTACCTGGATGGGAACTGACGCACCATTAATTGATATTGCCAAGGAAAAGCTTGTCGAATTTGAAACAGTGGTTTTGCCCGTACCTCAAATTGATCCCAAAAATCCTGTAATGATATCACAAGGGCCTTCCGTATGTATCTTCAATAAAGACGACCCGCAAAGAGTTCTTGCGTCATTTATATTTACCCAGTATCTTCTTACGAACGAAGTGCAGATAGCATATTCAGGTACCGAAGGGTATCTTCCGGTTACAAATAAGGCACTTTCAAGCGAAGAATATACCGATTATCTTTCAAGATCGGGCGAGGACAACGAAAAGTACTACGATATCAAAATCACAGCCTCAAAGCTTTTGATGGATAATATCGGAAAAACCTTTGTAACACCTGTTTTTAACGGCTCAGCTTCATTACGAGATGTAGCAGGACAGCTTATTGAAAATGTCACAAAATCGGTAAACCGTAAGGAAATTGTGGATAAAAAATATATCGACGACCTCTATGACGATATGATATCCTTGCACCGCCTTGACAAAACAAAGATAAAAAACGAAAGATTTTTGTCTGCAAACGACGGCATAAAAAAACTTCCCGTAGAATCGAAAGCACTTATTATTCTGCTTTGCACAGTATGGCTTTTTCTTATACTTTATTTTATATACGAAACACTCAAAAAGCGCAAAAAATAGCTCTATCTATTGACTTGTCGGCTTTTTAAATGTATAATGTTTATGTAATTTTTTACAAATCAAAAACAAAGGAGAAAGATTATGAAAAAGATTCTTGCAATTGCACTTGCTCTTTGTGCACTTTTTGTGTTTGCTGCTTGTACCGCAACTCCCGACAACGGTGCTATGACATATGAAGAATATGTTGCAGCTGAACTCGACGCTCCTGTTACTGTTGAAACTTATGTACAGGCAAAGCAGTCATGGTGGGACAACAAAGCAACACTTTATACTCAGGCTGAAGACGGCGCATATTTCATTTATGAAATGCCCATCACAGAAGAAGAGTACAACAAGCTTGTTCCCGGTACAAAGCTTCTTGTAAACGGTTTTAAGGCTGAATGGTCCGGCGAAATTGAGATCATAGATGCTCAGTATGAAATTCTCGAAGGCGAATTTATCGCTGAAGCTTTTGACGCTACAGATCTTCTCGGTAAAGAAGAACTTATAAACCATCAGAACAAGTTTGTAACATTCAAGGATATGACTGTTGAAAATGTTGAATACAAGAACGGTGAGCCCGGCGATGATATTTATGTTACTCTTTCAAAAGACGGCGCTTCCTATGATTTCTGCGTTGAAGTATATCTCACAGGTACAGAAACAGAAGTTTATAAGGCAGTAGGCGAACTTACCGCAGGCGACATCATCGATGTTGAAGGCTTCCTTTACTGGTATGAAGGCGCAAATACTCATATAACAGCAATTTACAATGCAGCCGAAACCGAAACTGAGGCTGAAGCTGAAGCTGAAGTTAAAACTGAAACAGATGTTAAAACTGAAACAGAAGCTGAAACTGAAACAGAAGCCGAAGCTAATGCTGATGCAGAAACCGAAGCTAACGAAGAAGATGTTGCTTTCGGTGACAACGAATTTACTCCCAACTGGTAATTTTTAAAATCATCAAAAATCCCGACAGAAATTTCTGTCGGGATTTTTCAATTATCGTTATTTAAAATTTCGTCTATCCTTTTTCTTTTTGCAAGATCTTCTGAAAACGCAGTGGCAGCCCCCGCCGCATTTCCAAGTCTTAATGCATATGAAAAGTCGCCTGTCTTTTCGTAACCCGCAATAAATCCTGCAAGTAATGAATCGCCCGCCCCCACTGTGTTTTTTACATTTCCTTTGTGGGCAGAAACTCTGCTTATATGTCCATTTTCGTCAACAAGAACTGCTCCTTCCTTTCCGAGAGAAACAATTACATTTCTTGCGCCTTTTTTGTGCAGTTCATTTGCAAATTTTAAAATCTCCTCTTCACTTTCGGGATATTTTCCGAAAAGCTCGGCAAGTTCATCAATATTAGGTTTTATGACAAAAGGTTTGTATTTTAATGTGTCAAGCAAAAGCTGACCCGTAGCATCAACTGCAAAACGGATATCTTTTCCCGATAATCTTTCCATTATCTTTTGATATATATCAAACGGCACAGATTGCGGAACACTGCCGGCAAGAACAATCAGATCTCCGTCTTTAACCGCATCAAGCTTGTTAAAAAGCATATAAATCTTCTCTTTTGAAATATCAGGGCCGTTGCCGTTGATCTCGGTCACGGTATTATTCTTAATTTTGACATTTATCCTTGAAAAGCCGCTATCAAGACGGACAAAATCGCTTTTTATTCCATATTTTTCTAGGAAAGAACAAATTAGATCTCCCGTAAAGCCCGCAGCAAATCCAAGGGCAACACTCGGAATATCAAGCTCTTTTAAAACTCTTGATACATTTATCCCCTTGCCGCCGATATAATAATTTTCTTCGCGCACTCTATTTGTCTCACCGATTTTTATGCTATCAACTTCAAGTACATAATCAACTGCCGGATTTAATGTTACTGTATATATCATTTCAACCTCAAAATGCTTTTTTGTTTATGATACACCGCATTATAAAGTTTGTCAAGAAAAAGCTTCTTTTGCCTTTTACTTTTATATCTATTGACTTTTGAAAGCTATAGTGATATCCTATAATAAACACACAAAAAAGAGGTTGTATATATGAAAATTTCTATGACCACTCTTGAACTTGCGGAAATCTTCGGTCATAACAAAACGATCGATATTTTTTCAGACGCAGGTTTTGATGCGGTGGATTTTTCTTTTTACAGAAGCAATTATTCGACAGATTCTGTGCCTGACAGCTATTTTACCGAGCTTCGTAAATACACAGAAAGCAAAGGGCTCGTTTTCAATCAGGCGCATGCCCCCTTTCCTTCAAGTTATCCGGAAGAAAAAAAGACCGAAGCCGCATTTGTTCAAATAACAAATTCCCTTAGAAAAGCTTCTTTACTCGGGATTCCTCATATCGTTGTTCACCCTTGCAAACACCTCGAATATGATGATGACGGTATACCTGAAAAGCTTTTTGAAATGAATATGAAATTTTATAAAAGCCTTATACCCTATTGCGAAGAATACGGTATAAAAGTAGCTCTTGAAAATATGTGGCATAGGACAAGAGGTGTGTCCCATTCAACTTGTTCAAGACCTGAAGAATTTGTAAAGTATCTCAAAGGACTTTCAAGCGATTGCTTTGTAGGATGCCTTGATATCGGACATACAGAGCTTGTAAAAGAAAAATCGGATGATTTTATCCGTTATATGGGAAATGAGAATCTCAAATGTCTTCATGTTCATGATGTCGATGGAATCTGCGACAGCCATACACTCCCTTATCTCGGTGTGATAAATTGGGAAAAAGTTATGAAAGCTCTTGCGCAGATCGACTACAAAGGCGATCTCACCTTTGAAGCCGGAATGTTCTTTATGAAAAAGCCGCCCGAGCTTCTCCCCTCCTACGCAAAACTTATGGCAGAAACAGGAAAATTCTTAAGAGCAAGATTTGAATATTACCGTACAAACAATTGAGTGTTAAAAAATCCCCATCTTTCGATGGGGATTTTTTTAAGTTGTATTTACTTCCCACGAAGCTTGTTTCAAGTCTTCATTTCTTATACTTTTCATGACCTGAAAAAACGCTCGAGCGTGTCCCAAAATCCTTCGTTGTTTTATCAGGAGCTATAAAAGCTCTACTCGATTAACGCAAAATACCATTGTTCGGAAATTCGCGAAGCCGACTTTATATAGTCGTACCTCTTCATAATTTCTTCCGACATATCTTCTTCGCTGTCGATGTATATAATGTACACATCATATGTTTTTGCCCAGAAGAAAAATGTATAATCTTTCACATTATAGCCACCAAAAGAATGACTATCAACGCTTCCAAGTCCGTATTTTTTAAAAAAAGCAACTAACTCTTTAAGTTGAGCTTTCGTTACAAAACCGCTGTTGTTCAACTGGGGTAACGGCGAGGAAAGACAATTTCCTGAAAATTGAAAAAAGTTTTCTTCACCCAAATACCACCTTTCATTCAACTTGCCGATAACATCAGTTTCTTCAAGAAGCTTTACCATGTTTTCAAAATCTTCGGTATTTGCTTCAAAAAGCTCCAATACTTCTTCGTGGCTATCATAGTTCACATCATAACTAGAAAAATAAATATATAAAGACTGTATAATCTAGATGCCAGTCTTCTCCAGTGAAACATCGTGTTAAGTTAGTAACAAAAAATTAATCATAATACTTTATTAATTTCTCTATACCTTGTTCAACTCGCTCTTCATCATTCCATGACCAAGGGTCGTCTATTGAATTTAAGATTATAAAAGGCTTTTCAGAAGATATGTTTTCAGGAAACATTGTCCAAATATTATAAAGTTTCTTTGTTAATTGGTATAGCATTGTTTTATTCTTATATTGTTCTTTCAGTTCACTTATTATCATTTTCATAACAGCGTGATAATCTACTGAATTTTGCCTATTGTATAAGTGAATTTTTATTAATTCTATTGTTTTTTCTATGTTATCAGTACAAAATTGCAGTTCTAAAAGAATATCTTCTTTGTTGTTATCATCGAGAAACGCCTTATTCAGCCATTCTCTATATGTATCAATATCTACAAATTCCGTTTTTAACGAAATGTAATAAAAATATAATTCATGTATAAACATATAGCTTATTCCTTTCGTCAAAATTCGACATTCTTACTAAAAATAAACAATGATAGATGCAAAAACAAAAATACAACAACCACCAAGCACAACAATCATTCTTTTAAGGAAATGTGCGATTGATGCCCGGTTTGGCATCCGGATAATCTTCATAATATACACCTTTCTTTGCTTTGCCATACTTTTCATGACCTGAAAAAACGCTCGAGCGTGTCCCAAAATCCTTCGTTGTTTTATCAGGAGCTATAAAAGCTCTACTCGATTAACGCAAAATACCATTGTTCGGAAATTCGCGAAGCCGACTTTATATAGTCGTACCTCTTCATAATTTCTTCCGACATATCTTCTTTACTATCAATGTATATAATGTACACATCATATGTATTTGTCCAGAAATGAAACATATACCCCGGCACATTGGGTTCGTAAAGACCAACATAGTCGATATCATCAGGCCTGTGTTCTTCAAAAAAAGCCACAATTACATCAAGCTGTTCTTTTGTTACAAATCCGCTGTGTTTCAATTGACTTAACGGATTTGAAAGTCCATTCCCTGAAGGTTGCCAAAAATTTTCTTCGCAAAGAAGCCATCTTTCGTAAAGCTTTGCCAAAACATCGGTTTCGTCAAGAAGCTTTACCACATTTTCAAAATCTTCGGTATTTGCTTCAAAAAGCTCCAATACTACTTCATGGCTTTCATATCTCACATCGTCATATGAGAAATGTGTTGTATAAATATCATACAGATAAACACTTACATATGCAACAGGTCCTATAATAACTCCGCAAAGAATAATTGCAAATAAGATTTTAAGGAAGCGTGCGATTGATGCCCGGTTTGGCATCCGGATAATCTTCATAATACATCTGTATTCCTTTCTTTACAAAATCATGGTCTTCTGGTCTGTCTCCATAGTTGTTTTCTGGATCATATGCTTTGCCCTTAAAAATAGCGTCGTACCAATTCTGAGCCACACCTGCACCCCAGAATAATGTTAGTTCGCCCAATCCCATTGCACTGCCAAGATAGCCATAGGTGATGTTCCCTAAATCTTCTCTTGATACAAGTTCACCTGCAAACAAAAATTTCTCCGAGTCATTTTTGTTGGAGTAATATGGAAGTTTTACATCGCCAAATTGCATTTTCCACGAATTAGCTCTTTTTATATCCCAAGGTGCTTCATGAGTAACTTGCTGGTAGAAAAACAACAATTTACTCAACACAGCTCCTTGATATTCGCCGTTTGTATAATGCTTATCATATAAGTTTTTAGGGGTTGACTTATCTACAAAATCTTCATAAGACTCAACTCTATGTTTTTCAAATTCAGGCAAAACCTCTTTAATCCTATTCATAACAACATCAGTATAGTCGTAATAGTATTTCCCGTCTTTTTCTGATATCTTCAATCCCGCTTTTCTATCGGCATCTGTTATCTCTTTGTTAAGATACTCATATGCATTGCCTTTTGCTGCAGACTTTTCCGTTTTCAAGTAATCAGCTTTGACCCAACCCACTTTATCATTATATTTGACTTTTGCCCATTCAGTGTCATCCACTTTCTTTTTTTCACCCAAAAGCAATACTTCATCTCCGAGTGATAAAAGGGCAACATTTTCTGACTCTGTTGTTGCATCTGTGTAAAATCTCAGCCCGTCTTCTCCGGCATATCTTGCCGCTCCCGCTTCCGAGCGGACATTCAAACCAATATCAGCATTGACATATCTTTTATTGCTTTCAGTTGTTTGCGTTTGTGGGCTGATTCCCTCCGCCAAGCTCACCCCCGCATCCTCCGTATAAGCAAGTTTCCTTGCCGCGTTTGCCGCCTCATAATTTCCTGAAAAAGCGGCGGTGTAAAAGGTTGCAAGGCCTGGTTTCAAATACGGAAGGTTTTCAAATGTCCTTCGATTCAACGGGTTTGCGTTCTTGTTTTTTTCGATAACGCTTTCGGCAAGCGGGATATTCTTTTCAATCTCTTTTTCATCGATACTTCCGAACAAATCCTTGTTTTTGGCGTTCGGGAACAGCTTCGAATAAGCCGATTGAACCGTTTGTTTGGCCGAAGCACTCAATCCGAAATATGTACACCTTCATTATACAGTACACATTTTTTGTTGTCAACAAATTTAGAATTAACCCCCGCAGTAAGTCTAGTGGCTTACTGTGGGGGCTTTTTAGTTGATTTTATACTTTGTAAATTAAATTAAAAACGGCAATATATTTATTATCAATACTTTTATCCTGATGATAATGCCCGAAAAACCATTTTTCACAAGATATATTGTTTTTTATCTTCTCCAGAAATTCTGTAAGTTCATTGATTTCATATGTCGGAGCAATTTCTGTTTGAACAGATGCAGGTGCTGAATGCGTTACCACATAATTACACGAAAAACCATTCTTTTCAAGATTCATTTCAGCATTGAAATATTGCTCTTCGGTGGGCATTTCTTCTTTCCACCAATTTTTGCCTTCTTTGCGATGTTCTTTATCGTGTGAACTCGCTCCGCCAAACACAAAGAACTTCTTCCCGTCGATGTCATATAATTCACCTCTCAACAGATGATATATCCCATCATCAACCTTGTGTGCAATACTGCCGCCAAATCTCACTGTCGGGAGATTATAAAGCATTTCAAAATTTTCGTGATTTCCATCAACGAAAAGTGTCGTGAAATTTTTGTTTTTAAGCCACTTTATCCAGTATTTTTCTTCATTACTGCCATCCCACACACCGCCAAAATCACCGCATATTATAACATAATCATTTTTGGTCATTTCTTTTTGTTCCGGGAAACGCTTTGTGGAAAGCTTCCCGATATCAACCGGAATATGTGTATCGCCTGTAATATATATCACAATATATCCCCCTTTTGTTTAATCAAACCAAAGCAAATCTTCAATTGTCTTGTATCCTTTATACGGCAAAGTAACCTTTTCTGCAGGAATTTCATCTAACCCAAGCTGCGTTGCTGCCCTTAATCTGTGGTGTCCGTCAACAACATACTTTATACCATCATGCTCAACAAACTTGATGGGCTCAACAATCCCATTTTTTCTTATACTTTCGACAAGATTATCATATTGTTTTTCGCTCAATGTAAGTTTATGAGTTTGTGTCAGCTTTGATGGCGATAACAATTTCACGCCATTTGCAGCATCTATCGCATTATCTGCCATCTTCGCCGCATCGGCTGCTTTGCCTGCAGCCTTCGCTGTATCAATTATCTTGTCTGCAGTTTTGGCAAGTTTTGCAGTATCGGCAATTTCTCCGACAACGGGTATTGCTCCAAGAGCACTAAGTCCTGCTGAGATATAGTCCCCTCTTATGAGGTCAACGGGGATTGATGCCAAGTCCGCAATTGTATCAACACCGGGGATAAGTGATGCGATAGCCAATATGTCGCTTGCCGCATCCCAGCCGTTATATTTTGACTCTTCTTTTTTCGCTGTACTTTCCCTTCGTTTTGGCAAATCTTCATCTGTACTTATTGGCTGAGATACTTCCGTATAAGCAAGTTTTCTTGCCGCATTTGCCGCATTATGATTCCCCGATTCTGCGGCGGCATAAAACATTGTAAGCCCATCTGTTATGTAGGGAAGCTTTTTAAATGTGCTTCGGTTTATCGGGCTTGAAGAAAGATTCTTTTGTACAACACTTTGCGCTGTCGGAATATTCTTTTCAATCGTCCCGACATCTATATCTTTAAAAAGATCCTTATTTTTGGATT
>SVSD01000002.1 GCA_015064485.1 Oscillospiraceae bacterium
TGCCCTCATTCAACCTAAACGGTGTTGTGTTATTTCCAATGTTAGTATTACTTTTATTGTAAGACAAACTCGGAAATAAATCAATGGAATTTCGTGTGTTTTTGGATAATATTTTGTCAATATCTCCTAATTGTTTTCGTTCGAAATAATTTCTCATACTTTCCTTTCATTATTTTTTCAGCTCCGGCTGCCAAAAACACTTTTTCCCGATCTTTCTTTTCGGCATATATATGCCTGCATCCGTATATATATTATATCAAACATTCGTTCTTTTGTCAAGAGGTTTTTGAAAAAATGTTTGTTTTTTTAAAAAAGTGCGTAATTTTAGAACCCATATTAATAACAAGAAGAGGAAAACAAAGCGTGATGTCCTTTAAGAACATCACGCCAAGATGAAATATTATTTTTATCTGATACCGAAGTTTTCAAGGACATAATCCATATCCTTGTCACCTCTGCCCGAAAGATTGATAAGAACAGAGCCGTGTTCCATCTGCTTTGCAAGTTTCATACCGTATGCCACAGCATGAGAGCTTTCAATCGCAGGGATAATACCTTCGAGTCTTGCAAGTTTATAGAATGCATCGATCGTTTCTTCGTCATCGATAACATCATACTTTACTCTTCCTATTTCCTGGAGAAAAGCGTGTTCAGGACCGGAGGAGGGATAATCAAGTCCGCTTGCAACAGAATATACAGGGGCAGGCTCTCCGTTTTCATCCTTAAGCATTATACTGTTAAAGCCGTGCATAATTCCTTCTGTGCCGTATTTAAGGCTCGCGGCGTGGTCACCAAGCTTCGGGCCTCTTCCCAAAGGCTCAATACCGTAAATGTCGATAGGATCATTAAGGAAGCCTGCGAAAAGACCTGCGGCATTAGAACCGCCTCCTACACACGCAACGATTGCGCTGGGAAGATGACCTGTCATTTCGATAAACTGCTCTCTTGCTTCAATTCCGACAACACTCTGGAAATCACGAACCATCATCGGGAAAGGATGAGGGCCGAGAACTGAACCTATGCAGTATATCGCATCATTATATTCCTTGCTGTACGCATCAAAAGCGGCGTCAACAGCCTCTTTAAGCGTTTTAAGTCCATGGGTTACTTCGACAACATTAGCACCGAGTATCTTCATTCTTGCTACATTGGGAGCTTGTTTTTTAATATCGACAGAACCCATATAAATATCACATTCAAGTCCGAAATATGCGGCGGCTGTCGCAAGAGCAACACCGTGCTGACCCGCACCTGTTTCGGCAATCACCTTTTTCTTTCCCATATATTTTGCAAGAAGGGCTTCACCCATACAATGGTTGAGCTTATGTGCACCCGAGTGGTTCAAATCTTCTCTTTTTGCGTAAAGCTGAACCTTGCCGCCGAGAGCATCCGAAAGTCTTTCAAGATGGGAAACGGGGGTAGGTCTACCCTGGAACTCTTTTCTTATTCTGCGAAGTTCTGCAATAAATTTTCTCGACTGGCAGATAGAATAGTATGCAGTCGTAATTTCCGCCATTGCGGCCTTTAGTTTATCATCAACATAAACACCGCCGTATTTTCCGAAATAACCGTCTTTATCGGGATAGTTTGCAAAGTATGTGTCAAAATCCACATTGCTGAATTTCATTTTGTATTCCTCCAAAATATATATAAGATTAAATTTTTAAATAAAGTTTAATTTCGCCATCGTTCTTTCAAAAGTATCATATTGCCTCCTGCTTTTCAGGGACAAACAAAAAATCCTTGACAGAATTTGGTTCCTGTCAAGGACGAATAATACTTTATCCGCGTTGCCACCTTGATTCGCAAAATTGCGCACTTTAAGGATCAAAAAATCCCCGGCAACTAACGCATGCCCTCGCGTTACAGAATACTCTGAAAAACAAAGTTTTTCATTTGACTGTACCCTCCGCGGTCCATTTGACGGTTTGTTTCTTGCCCGGCTCTCAGCTATCCCGAACTCTCTGTGAAGGCATATCCGCCTTTATCTCCGCATCAACGGTTTATATTAACTTATCAAACATTATAGCACCGTTTTTTTGTGATGTCAATAGTCTTTATAATAAATTTGTCTAAAAAAGTCTTTCTGCAAGTTCTACAAACTGTTCGGTTGAAAGTTCTTCTCCCCTTACAGTTGCTTTTCCGAACATCTCTGTCATAAGTTCAGTCAGACTTTCTTTTGTATTATACTTTGTACCGCCAAGCGACATAAGAGTATTTACAAGGGTTTTTCTTCTCATAGAAAAAGCCGCTTTTATGACTTTTGATGTTTTTTCTATCTGCTGTTTTGTATACTTTTCAGGAGAATAAAGAGATATTTTGACAACGCTTGAATCAACTTTCGGCTTAGGATTAAAATTACCTGCAGAAACATCAAAAAGCTTTGCTGCTTTTCCGTAAAGTCCTATTGCGGCGGTAATTGCGCCGTATTCTTCTGTTGAAGGTTTAGCGCAAAGCCTTCTTGCAACTTCCTTTTGTACCATAACAGTTATAAACGAAAACTGTCCGTACTGTTCAAGGAGTTTCATCAAAACCGGGGTTGTTATATAATACGGGAGATTTGCACATACCGAAACCGGCAAAAGTTCGCCGTTAAACTGTCTGTACTGCGAAAGAAGCGGTTCAAGCTCAACTTTCATAACATCCTGATTTATGACTGTTATATTATCAAAATCCGCAAGCGATTCAGCAAGAATCGGAATAAGTTCCTCATCTATTTCAACAGCCAAAACCTTAGTAAAACGCTTTGCAAGCTCCTTTGTAAGTATTCCGGCTCCCGGGCCTATCTCAAGAATAAGACTTTTTGCGGTTTTCCCCTCAGAAACATCAAAGTCTGTACAGCCATCAGCAATACGGGAGGGAATTCGCACATCGGTAAGAAAATTCTGACCGTATTTTTTTTGCATTTTAAAGCCGTGTTTTTCAAGCAAATAATTATCTGACATATAAATTCCTTTTTTGTTTATCTGCACATCCGCCCCAAACCGTATCGGTTCGGGGCGGAAAGGTTATTTTTGTTATTCTTCGATTTCACTCAAAGCTTCGGACATCTTAAAGTTCTTGTAGCCGGAAAGCTTTGTTTCCGTAAGAACGGGATTTGCAAGGTTATTTACCTTTACGCCCGAAAGTTTGCCGGATATCATATAATTGTTTACGCCAAAGAACAAAGGAGCAGAGGGAACTTCGTTTGCAAGGATCGCTTCTGCCTGCTTGTAGATTGCAAGTCTTTCAGAAGCCTTTGACGCTGCAAGAATTCCATTTTCGGGAGCGATAGATTCTGCTGTCTTTGAATCGTAGCCGATCTCACCTATCAAAGCATCGTATTCTTTATTTGAAAATCCGGTAACATGAGCTGTTGAGGGAAGTTTGCCTTCTTCGATCTCATCGTCGATGGGAACTATGCTTCCGCTATACTGTGTAGCATAGGGTACGAGGAAAGAATATGCGTCGGGAGAAAGCGCACACTGATCAAATCCGATAACTTCAAAGTTGCCGGAAGCGAGCATTCTTTCGTATTCGGAAACCTTGTTTTCCTTATCGGAGAGAGAAGAAACTTTATTTACGGTAACTGTAAATCCGAGCTTCTTCCAGACATCCTGAGCATATTTTGCAACATCCGCTTCCCAATCAGATTCTTTTGTGATTGTTATTGCAAACGCGCCGCCTGTAGATTTTGCTTCTTTAAGAAGGGCTTTTGCTTCTTCGAGATTTGCCTGTGCAGAGATCACATCATCTGCGACCTTTCTGTAATCCTTTTTGCCCTTTGCATCCGCTTCAATACCTGTGGGAACATAACCTGTAGCAGGAACAACGCCCTTTCCGACGATTGCTGCGATTTCGTTTCTGTCAAGAGCAATCGAGAGAGCCTTTCTTACACGGGCATCCGAAAGAACTTCGTTATTTGTGTTGAAGTAGTAAGTATAGGAAGAACCGTTTGCATAGCTCTTTATGTTCTTCTTGTTTGCTTCGTAGCCTTCCTTTGTAAATTCGCCGATAAGGAAAACTCTGTTAACATCATTTTTGAGGTTAAAGTTTTCGATCTGTGTATCAGCATCGTTACGGAAGTTTATCATAATTCTATAGGGCTTTACATATGTATCGTAATCCTGGTTTACGCTGAGATTTCTGTAATATGTGGAGCGTTCAAGAAGGAGGGATGTGGGCTTATTCTTGTTATATATCCATTCCTTTACAGCGAACGGACCGTTTGTAACAATACTGCTGTATGCTTCATCGCCGTCTCTTAAATTCTTGAAATAAAGAGGCTGTGCCCAGTCGTCGCCGTACTGTGTTACTACATCCTCGCGCAAGGGAGTAAACACGGGGCTTGAAAGGGTGCGAAGGAAATATTCAACATCGGTAAATTCCTTTTCAAATACGATTTCAATTGTACTTGCATTTATCGCGGAAAATCCGACATCATCAACCGTAACCATACCTGCCTTTGCATCTCTTGCATTTTCAATAGGGAAAAGCAAGCTTGCTGCAGGATTGGAATTACCGGGAGCAAGAATTCTCTTGAAAGTATATGCGATATCATCGGAATCGACAGCTACGCCGTCAGACCAGCTTGTGCTTCTGAGCTTAAGCTGAAGCTTGAGCTTTCCGTCTCTTTCGTCTTCTTCATATTCCCAGCTCTTTATAAGTCCGCCTTCAAGATTTCCTTTTTCATCGATTGTGAAAAGGGGTTCATAAATAAGGCTGTAAAGCTTGTAAAGATCTGCATCATACTGAATTCTGCCGGGATCGAGATCATAAGGGAAGCTCGAAATATACATATTGATTTCTGCGCCCTTATCAATTATTTCGTTTCCGTTTTCGTCAAGTTCTTTCTGACATCCTGTGAAAACGCCGGCTGTCATAAGAAGCACCATCATAAGCACAAAAACGGATTTGAATGTGTTCTTTTTCATTTATGTTCCTCCCTGTAATTGGTCGGACCGCTTTGGTGTTTTTCTCCCAAAACGGACCTTCTTTGATTGATGTTTTTCTTTTACACATCAAAAATGACATAACGATACACGATACCTATATTATACCATTCTTTTTATTAATCTGCAACCAAAAAAAATCATATTTTCAAGATTTTGTCTTTTGCACAATTCTTTTATAAAATCTTGTGCAAAATCTACAAATCAAGGGCGTTTGCTCTTAAAACATAATCGGTTTTTTCTGTCTATAAAATAAACATTTTCGCAGTCAAACGAAAAGAGATGGGCTTCAAGTGCGGGAACGAAAATCTTTTGCGTATTTCGGATATCTGAATGTATAAATTGTTTTTTTGCAAAAGCGAGATATTTCTCCTCGTCTTCTGTATATATCCTTTCTGTTTCAAAAGGACATCTGCCCTGATTTGACATAAGATAATCGTATCTCAGACTTTCTTTTATATCATTTATAAGAGCTTTTTTGCCCTCAAAATAACAGTTTGCAAACCCAAGTATTTCACAATACAGTTTTTTTGATGATACGCTTCCCTTTTCGTTCAAAAATCTGCTCAGTTCAAAATAGAAATCAAAGGGACTTTCGCAGTTTTTTATCATCAGTGAAATTGCAGTATCAAAGCCGCTTTCCGCATCCGAAAACTTTTCGGCAACCTCGGCTATTCTTGTAAGCGTCATCATCTCGAAAAAGCTTATTTTGTCGGTTTCAAGAACGGTATAGGGCGGAACATCAAGGCTTTTCATTTTATATTTTCCGGCCTCGTTTTTCAAGGCTGTTCCGGGAAGAAGCTTCAAAAATCCCATCTGAAGTTTATGGCAATTCCCGTATACCTTATTAAAAGAGTTCCTGATATCAGAAAAACTGTCATTTGGCAAGCCGCAGATAAGATCAAGATGAAGTTCTATATTCGTTTTTTCTTTTAGTCTTTTGACATTTTCAAGTATTTTTCCTGTGTCGTCAGCTCTTCCTA
This sequence comes from Oscillospiraceae bacterium, assembly GCA_015064485.1. GTDB lineage: Bacteria > Bacillota > Clostridia > Oscillospirales > CAG-382 > UMGS1052. Next base: position 5,915 of record SVSD01000002.1, read on the forward strand.
TTGCCTTAAGGCTTGCCGGATTTGCCGTCTGCACTCCTATCTCAAAGCGGAAAAGGTTTTCGGGGGCTTTTTCAAGAAGGGTCATCGTTTCTTCATCAAGAAGTGCCGCGCATATTTCAAAATGTATTGTTGCTCCCCTGTATTTACCGTTCTCATCAAGATTTTCAGCCGATTTTTCAATCATATATGAAAAAAGCTCATATGCTCTTTTTCTGTCATAGTTGAATGTTCTGTCAACAAGCTTAATAGCCTTTATGTCCTCGGACATAAGATGCGAAAGTTCTTGTTTTACAAGTTCTGCAGGTTTTGAACGAACACATTCTCCCTTTTTCTTTACAGATGAAAGACAGTAAGAGCACGAAAACGGACAGCCTCTTGTTGTTTCATAATATATGAGCTTTCCGCAGGTTTCACCGTATTTTTCCGGATATGAAAAATACGGTTCGCAAGACGAGGAAAACTTTTCATAAACCCCAAAGTCAACAAACCCTTTCTCGCACTTTCCGTTTGCGATTTCAACTATCGCTTCCTCGCCCTCGCCCCTTATGACATAATCGATAAAAGGATTCTGGTCTAGAAATGTTTCATCCTCAAACGAAACCTCAGGGCCTCCGAAAACAACAGTACAGCCTGGTATAAGTTTCTTTATAAGACTTGCGGCAAGAAGCTGCTCCGATCTATTCCAGATATAAACGGAAAAAGCATAAATATCGCCTTTTTTCTCATAAAGCTTTTCGCAAAGAGCAATAGCGCCGCCTCTGTCACCTATTGTGGTTTCGACTATTTCCGCTTCAAGCCCGTTGTCTTCAAGGCATCTTGCAAGTATTCTCACAGCAGAGTTTGTGTGAGTATATGAGGAGTTTTGTGCAACAAAAACTGTTTTCATTTTCAGGTTGTTCCTTTTTGAATATATTTCTTTTTTTGGCAAAAAATAATTTTAAACAATATTGAAAGGTTGGTTTTTATGGATAAAAAAAGAATTATTTCTTTTCTTCTTGCTCTTTTCTTTGTTTTGAATACAGGCATTTTCGTTTTTGCCGACATAGGCTACGGACTTTCGATGTCGCTCGATATACTTGCCGACAAAAGCCGTATCAAAAAATGCGGTGTAAAGAACACCGTTTTGACTTTTGAAAAAAATGATTTTGAAAGAATGCTGGGTACGGGAGAGTATGTGACGATAAATACCCTTCCCGATAAAGCCCTCGGACAGCTTTTTCTCGGCGACAAAAAGATATCGGCAGGTCAGACTCTTACCCGCACAGCCGCATCAAAAATGCGTTTTGAACCCAAAACCAATGTTACGGGACAATCCGATTTTACCTTCAGTGATCCTGCAAATATCGGAAAATACGGAGTAATGTCGATTTATATTCTTGAAGAAATAAATCTTTCTCCCATAATAAAAGAAATATCATTTGATACAGAAAAAAATATCTCCTATAAAGGATATTTCGAAGCTCACGACCCCGAAGGGGATGAGATCTCATTTTCTGTAGTAAGCTCTCCCCGGCACGGTATACTCCAGCTTCTCGACGAGAATTGCGGCTTTTTTATGTATACCCCGAAAACAGATTTTACAGGAAGAGATACCTTTAAGATCCGTTCAAAGGATTGTTACGGAAACCGCTCGGAAACTATAAGAATAATAGTTCATATAAACGAAAAAATGTCGGATACCGTATTTTCGGATATGACAAATCACTGGGCGCACACAGATGCCGCAAAGATATGCGATGCCCGTCTTATGTCCCCCGTATCGGTTGACGGAAAGCTTAATTTTCTGCCTGAAGAAACGATTTCAAGAGGGGATTTTCTTGCAATTTCGATGATAAGTGCGGGGCTTGAACCAAAGGTTGAAAGAGTTTTGAAAACTTCTTTTTATGACGACAGCACTATCCCCGTAAATATAAAAAGCTATGCCGAAGCCGCAAAAGCTCTCGGCATCATAAACGGATATGAAGAAAACCAAAAATTGCTTTTCAAAAGTGCCGATCCCATAACAAGAGAAGAAGCCGCCCTTATCATCTCAAGAATTCTCTCGGTCTGCGGCTCGTTTGACAGCGATGCATACCTTGCGGGAATTCTTGTAGGTGTTGGCAAAGGAGAAAAGGCGCAGGAAGATTTTGTCACCCGCGCCCAGACTGCAAGAATTTACAGTAATATGACAGATTATTTTGAAAGCGAAAGCTTTTTCACTTTTTCCTCATCGGCGGTAACATACGCCGAATAATTGGTTTCGTATACCACAAAACCCGGCTTTGAGCCCGACGGCTTTTTGATATTTCTGACTTTTGTGTAATCGACGGCTACATTAGGTATCTTTTTGCCTGACGAATAGTATGCCGCAATCATTGCACTTTCGGTAAAATCAAGAGCGTCGGGCTCTTCTCCGTTACAAAACATCACAACATGAGAACCCGGCATATTTTTTACATGGAACCAATAATCGTTCTTCTCTGCAAGAACGGTTGTTATATAGTCGTTTTGAAGATTATTTTTCCCGCAAAGGACTTTATAACCTCCGGAAGTTTCAAATTCAAGCGGCAAATACTGTTTTTTCATCTTTTGCTTTGCAAGCTTTTTTGCATGGCTTTTTGATGTAAGTGACTCTAAGCGTTTTCCGTAGCCCGCACTTCTCAGTTCCTCTCTGATCTCTTCAAGGTCTTTTTCGTTTTGCGCCTTGGTAAGGCTTTCAAAAATAGTATCGATATATTGCAGTTCTGCAGCCGAAATATCCAGCTGTACAGCAAGATTTTCCTCAGCTGATTTCATTTTATTATATTTTTTATAATACTTCTGTGCATTTTGCGAGGGGGTGAGATTTATTTCGAGTTCAATTTCCACCTCGGGCATATTTTCATCGCAGTAATCTACAACCTTTACCTTTGTCATGCCTTTTTTGAGCATATACATATTTGCAGTAATAAGGTCGCCGAAGTTTTTATATTTATCTTTTTCTGCACATTTTGCTATATCTTCTCTCTGCATTTCGGCTTTTTTACTTATTCTTGCTTCTGCATTCGATAAAAGTTTGAAGATATCCTGAGCTTTTTGCTTTATTCGGTCCCGAAGATCCCTTTCTCCGTAGAAACTATCAAGAAGTTCCGAAAAGCTCTCACATTCGGAAACCGACGCCGCCGTTTCATATTGCAGTATCTCGCAAAAGGAAAACTCTATTGCTTTTCCTTCCCTGTCCTTTATAACAAACGGCGTAAACCTTCCTCTTTCCACCGCCGAGTATATGGCAGAAAAATGAAGATAAAAGTTTTCGCAAAGCTTTTTTTCTACAAGTTCAGAAAGGGAAAAAGATGTATTTTTTGTTGTTCTGAAGGTTATTTCCCTTGCTGTTAAAGGCGACAAACCGGAATATGAAGATAAAAGATACTTGTCGCATAAAATTTCTCCGCCGAAATTTTCATAATGCTCCGAAAGTCTTTTCAAAAACACTTCTTTTGAAACGCCAAGAGGGCTTATGCGGTTTTCGGGAAGCGGCAGCGGTTCATACTTAAAGCCGCACAAAAGCTTTCTTTTTTCGTCAGAAGCAAGCTCCGAAAGACGAAGTGCAGTAACCACTTTTTTGTCGCTGTCGCAAAAAATAATATTACTGTATCTTCCCGTCGTTTCAAGTATCAGATACTTTTGCGTCGGAAAACCAAGCTCGTTATATGTGCTTATTTTTATTTCCACAGCTCGCTCAAAGCCAAGCTGAGTTATATCTGATATAAGACCGCCGGAAAGATGCTTTCTCATAAGCATACAGAACATCGGAGGGGTTTGGGGATTTTCCTTTTCAAGCTTTGTTATTGATAGTCTTGCAGACCCCGCTTTTGCACTTATTAAAAGCTTTCCCGATTCTCTTCCGTTTTTTACTGTAATTATGAGTTCATCCCTTTCGGGCTGCTGTATTTTTTCAATCTTTGCGCCGACAAGCTTTTCTTTCAATTCTTTTGTTATCGCCGCTGTAAGACCTGCATCAAATGGCATTTCTATATTCCTTTCGCATAGGAGATTCAGATGATTTCAAAAGGGCTTCCGCTGTCAAAAGCCTTGGTTTCAATATCGGGAAATTCCGCCTTTATAAGTTTTTCAAGATGGCACGCACCCGCATTTTCGGTATGGTAATGCCCCGCTTCATAAAGAGATATGCCTAAAACTTTTGCATCAATAAACGCATTATGAGAAAGATCTCCTGTAACATATGCGTCGGCAACCGCAGCGGCATCATAAAGAAAATCCTTTCCTCCGCCTCCGAGAACTGCAACGGTTTTTATCTTTTTACCGCAAAGTGCACAACGCATTGAAGAAATTAACAGCTTTTCCTTTATATATTTTGCAAACTCCTCCGGCGTCATTTCACAATCAAGTTCACCAAAGCGTCCCATAGGGTTTTCACCGCCGCCAAACGGTTTTATGTCCGAAAGGCCGAGTGTATTGGCAAGAACATCGTTTATACCGCCCTGTGCCGCATCATATCTTGTATGGTACGAAAGCACCGAAATATTGTTTTTGATAAGCAAGGAAATAAATTTATAATCGTTTTCGCAAATACCTTTAAGCGGTCTGAAAATAAAGGGATGATGGGTAATTATAAGATCACAGCCTGTTTTTATTGCAAGGTCTATGATGCTTTCGTTTATTTCAAGGCAAACAGCCGCTCTTTTAACTTCTTTGTTTACATCCCCGCAAAGCATTATGCCGTCATTATCCCAGGATTCGGAATATTCACGCTTTGCAAAAGAACTTATAAATTTATCTATATCGCATATTTTTGTCACAGCAAAATACCTCTTTCATTCGCATAAGCTTTTATTTCACAAAGAAGCCTTTCTTCTTCGGAAAAATGAGGGCTTTCTTCGCAAGAATGTTTTTTCCGCTCTTCTATGTTTCTTTCAAGCACCTTTGCCTTTTTTAAAAGCACCTTTTCAAAAACATCTTTTCCTTTTTCGATTTCGGAAAATCCGAAATACAGTCCGAAAAGCGTTTCTTCTCTTTTTACACCGTCAAAAACAGCACTGATCACACAATAGCTTTTCCCCGCTTCCTCAACCCATTTTTCGCAAAGGATACGGTAACCGCAATCAATCAAAAACCGTCTTAAAATATGTTCCTTTGACTGAGGCTGGAGAACAAAAAGAATCTTTTCTTTTTCTTCTCTTGTAAAATCAGCCCTTGAAAGAATATCCGCTATAAGCTCTCCGCCCATTCCGGCAATCGTTACACGGTTGGCAAAAGTTTCATCAAGCCCTTCCATACCATTGGTCTTAACGACTTTTATTCTATCGGCAAAAAATGCACCGTTTGCGGCAATATTTCTCCTTGCGGTTTCACAGGGACCTTCGTTTATATCTGTCGCCGTAACGCCGGAAAAGCCGCACCATGCCACAAGATACATCGGAAGTTTTGCATGGTCCGTTCCCACATCTATGGCATAAAGCGGCGTTTTTTCATCTTCGCACGATAAACGAACGGCGGCAGATTCTGCCACCGTTTCAAGACGCTTACCGATATTGGGTTTCTTACTTTGTTGCAAGGTAGTCATTGATCTTTTCAACGAGATCTTCGCAGTTTACACCGTGTACTTCACAAGCCTGTTCAACAGTTTCGCCTCTTGCAGAGGGGCAGCCGAGGCAATGCATCCCGATCTCAAGGAAGAATTTTCCGCATTCTCTGTCCGCATCAAGTATATCGCCGATTATTGTATCTTTTGTTATCTGTGTCATTTTAAAGACCTCCGATTTGAAATATTTACAAGTATATTATACACTGTATTATTATTTTTTGCAATGTTTTTTTACAAAATTCAAATTTTTAAACCCTTATACTTCTGATATCGCAATAAAGCTGTCTGCGGGACTTTTTTGAAGCTCTTTTTCTTTTGATGACATATACCGTCAAAAGCACTTTTGCCGCACGGAAAGAAAATTCCGCAACAAGCAAAAACGCACATACACAAAAGGCAAAGGCAAGATAACCTATTCCTTGCGAAAGAGTAAGTCTTTCAAGTTCTATACTTCCCACTATTCCCCATGCAAAAAAGGCACTGATCACAAAAACCACATTTCTTACTGTCTTTAACATTTTCATTTCCTCGCTTTCTTTGTTTTTCCTTTTCTGATTAGAGTATACTGCAACACCTGTCCCAAAAAAAGGACAGTATTTATCTTTTTCGCTTTTTTTCGAAAAATATGGACTTATTTTTCAAAATGTGATAAAATGTAAAGTATGTAAAAGAAAAGAGGTCGATTTTTTTGCAGGCGGTAAAAGACGCAAACTATATAAAAATGACACAGACCCCTGTGCCGAAGTTGATACTGAAACTCGCAATTCCCACAACAATAAGCATGGTAATATCCTCAATATACAATATGGCGGATACATTTTTTGTTTCCCTTCTTGACGACACAAGTCAGACGGGAGCCGTCGGTGTCGTTTTTGCCCTTATGGCAATAATCCAAGCCGTCGGATTTACAATAGGAATGGGTTCGGGAAGCTGGATATCCCGCCTTCTCGGAAGAAAAGAAAAAAAGTATGCTTCATCGATTGCGATAACTGCAATCGTTATGGCTCTTTTTTTCGGCACTTTAATACTTTTGCTCGGAAAAATATTTATGAAAGAGCTGATGTTTGTCCTCGGCGCTACCGATACAATACTTCCCCACGCCGAAGCATACGGCGGATATATTCTTTTTGCCGCTCCTGTTATGGCGCTTTCATTTACTTTAAACAACATTCTCCGTGCCGAAGGAAAGGCGACTTTTTCGATGATAGGCATCGGACTTGGCGGACTTTTGAACATCGCCCTTGACCCTGTTTTTATCTTCGGTCTTAAAATGCAGGTTTCAGGCGCCGCTCTTGCAACGGCAATAAGCCAATGCTTCAGTTGTTTGCTTCTTTTAGCCCCCTTTCTTCTCAAAAAAACATCCGTAAATCTTTCGTTTAAAAATGTTTCAAAGAAATTTTCCGATTATGTAAATATATTGAGATTCGGCCTTCCCTCTTTTTGCCGTCAGGGACTTTCAAGCGCATCGTCTGTTATACTTACAAACTGCGCCAAGTTTGCCGCAGGCGTTTATGCCGATGCGGCAATTGCGGGAATGGGTGTTGTAAGCCGCGTATTTATGTTTGCGTTTTCCCTGTGTCTCGGTCTTGGACAAGGCTATCAGCCGGTGCTCGGCTTTAATTACGGTGCAAAAAAATACCGCCGTGTAAAACAGTCGTTTATTTTCACGCTTTCGGTCTGCACTATTCTTTTTCTTATAACAGCAACTCTCGGATATATTTTCGCCCCCGATATTATAAGGATATTCAGCGACAAGGATGACCTGGGAGTAAAAATGCTTGAGATTGGAACATATGCTTTCCGCGCCCAATGTATCGCAATGCCGTTTTTGCCGGTTGGCGTTATGTGTAATATGACATATCAGTCACTGGGACGCTCGGGCACTGCAACATTTTTATCCTCTTTAAGACAGGGACTTTTTTATATACCTCTTATCATCTGCCTTTCCCGTATGTTCGGGCTTTTCGGTGTTGAATGTTCCCAGGCAATTTCGGATATTCTCACCTTCTTTGTTTCGGTTCCTTTCGGAATACGGTTTATGAAAGAAATAAACGGAAAGATCCTATCGGAGGAAAATGATGACTGAATTTGACATCCTTTTTGAAGACGAATATATTGCAGTAATCGTAAAGCCTGAGGGACTGCTTTCTCAAAACGACGAATCGGGTGATGAAAGCATAGTTTCTATACTTGAAAAAAGGCTTCCTTATGTCGGCATAATACACCGCCTTGACAGAGGGGTGGGCGGAGTTATGGTATATGCAAAGAGTAAAGATGCCGCCGCAAAGCTCTCCGGAATTGTCGGCGACAAGGCTGTTTTTTCAAAAACATATCTTGTTCTTTGCCACGGAAGACCGGATGAGGCTCAAGGCGAAATGCATGACCTTCTTTTCAAGGACAGACATCTCAATAAAAGCTATACCGTCGAAAGAAAAAGAAAAGGCGTAAAAGATGCATCTTTAGAATATTCCCTTATTGCTTACAATGAGGAATATGACCTTTCTCTTGTCAAAGTAAAGCTTCATACAGGAAGAACACATCAGATAAGAGTTCAATTTGCATCAAGAAAAATGCCGCTTGCAGGCGACAAGAAATATGGTGCAAAAGACAATTTCAAATCTATCGGACTTTTTTCTTCAAATCTCGCTTTTCCACATCCGAAAAGCGGAAAAACTGTTGATTTCGGAGCACTTCCCGATTACTCAAAATCGCCCTGGAATATTTTTGAAGCGGAATTTTTAAGACCTTCCGCTATTTGACATTACACTGTTTACAAATACGATTTTTCGTGGTATAATATTAAAAATACGATTGAAAGGAAAGACAAGAATGACTCAATTTTCAAAATGCAATTATCCCGAATTTGTCGGCACAGCACTTCTTGATACCATCGGACTTGTCGTTCCGTCGGTCGAAAATGAATTGAAAAAATCCGCAGGTATCCCCGACGAAATATCCTCGGTCGGCCTTATTTCATCAAGAACGGGCGCCGCAGGTCAGATCCTTGCCGCAGACGAAGCTGTAAAGGCTACGAACTGTACTGCCGTTTCGGTTGAATTGCCGAGAGATACAAAAGGCTGGGGCGGACACGGAAACTATATCGTCATCGGCGGAAAGACCGTAACCGATGCAAAACGGGCTGTTGAAATTGCACTTGAACTTATAGACAAGCACGCAGGCGAAGTTTATATAAGCGAAGCGGGACATCTTGAATTTGCTTTTTCCTCAAGTGCAGGAGAATTTTTAAATAAAGCGTTCGGTGCGCCCGTCGGAAAAGCCTTCGGATTTATCGCCGCATCCCCCGCCGCTATCGGTTTTGTTCTTGCCGACAGCACTTTGAAATCATACAGCGTTGAGCTTATAAAATATATGTCGCCGTCGGTCGGCACAAGCCATTCAAACGAAGTTATTATCGCTTTTACAGGCGAAACAAGCGATGTTAAATCTGCCGTTATTGCCGCAAGAGAAAAGGGTATGGAACTTCTGACAGCCTTGGGGTCTGTTCCCAAATCGCCGAATGTTCCCTATATAAAATAAAAATATGCCTGTCATTTTCGACGGGCATTTTTCATAAAGGTAATTATGCTTACAAAAATCTATCTTGAAACAACAAATGTATGTAATCTTTCCTGTTCTTTCTGTCACGGCACAAAAAGGCCGAAAAGCTTTATGACCTATGAAAAATTCAGGGAAATACTTCCGAAAATCAAAGGAAAATCAAAACATCTTTATTTTCATCTTATGGGAGAGCCTCTTTTGAACAAGGATTTACCCAAAATGGTTCACGATGCGAAAGCCGAGGGGTTTGAAGTTATGCTTACGACAAACGGAACTCTTCTTTCCGAAAGAGGAAATTTTATTTTCGAAAGCGGAGATGTCAAAAAAGTAAGCGTTTCTCTTCAGTCGGTCGACATTATAGACGGCAAACCTTGTGCTGATTTTTCGGAAAAGCTTGATGAATACTTGGAAAATGTTGCAGTTTTTGCAACAAATTGCGGAAAAAACGGTGTTATTTGCTCTTTGCGTTTATGGAACATCGAAAAAGAAGACGACACAAAAAATGATTTTCTGATTGAAAAACTACATTTTCTTTTCCCCGACAATTGGCCTGAAAGCCGCTCGGGATATAAGCTTTTTAACACTCCCAAAGGGATAATGCCCGTATTTCTCGAATTCGGCGAACTTTTTACTTGGCCGGACGAAAAAGAAAAAGAAAAAGATGTTACCTTCTGCCACGCAATACGCGATCAGGTCGGAATTCTTTGTGACGGTACGGTTGTCCCCTGCTGTCTTGATGCCGACGGTGTTATGGCACTTGGCAATATTTATAAAAACGATTTTGATGAAATAATAAATTGCGACAAAGCTTTGAAAATTCTGAAATCATTCAACGAAAGAAAGCCTTGCGAAAAGCTTTGCAAAACCTGCGGATATGCCAAACGGTTTTAAAAATATAATTCTATATCTATTGAATTTGTTTTTTTGCTGTGATATAATGTTATTTGGTATATATCAAAGGGAAATATAATATGATGTATCATCTTTTATATGGATGGTGCGTTATGAAAAGAAAATTTTTCTTTATTCCCTTGATTCTTATGCTTTTTGCAATTATGACTTCCTGTGCATCAAAAGACGGCAAGAATGAACTTTGCGATTTTTTGCTTACAGACGGATACAGCGCCGCTTTTGATTTTTGCATAACCGAAAACGGAACCGAAAAACTTTCCGGAAGTGCTGTTGCTGCAAAAGAAGACATTATATCTATCTCCTTTTCAGCTCCTGATGTTTTAAACGGACTTTCGGTAAGCTCGGATGCAGATGCTCTTTCCGACACTTTGACTTTCAGCTATTACGGAATGAAAGCACCCCTTCCCTCCGGAGCTCTTTCGGATATTAATACTATGATGTCGTTTTTTTCGGACGAATGTGCGGTATCTATATCTTCTCTTCCGAGAAATGCTGTAAAGACACCCGAAGATGAAACCTTTTATTCCGAAGCCTCGGGCATCATAAAAGAGCTTTCCTTTACAAACGGCGAAGGTGTTGAAACGCGTGCTATATATGATGCCGCAACGGGACTTCCTTTAAATTTTACAGCTAAAAAGCCGGACAGGGAAATAACAATCACATTTACAAAAATAAAAAGACCAACTCTCAAGGACGGAACAAAATGAAAACCGACAAATTTGCCTCCTACGCAATTATTGATCTCGATAATCTTGCTCATAATCTTAAAACAGTCAGAAAAAACCTTACAAATGCGGATATTCTTGCAATTGTGAAGGCTGATGCATACAATCACGGTTCTGAGCAGATAGCAAAAAAACTTTTCAGCCTCGGTGTACACAACTTTGCAGTTGCAAATATCGACGAGGCTCTTGCTTTGCGTAATTGCGGCGTCGGAGGTATGATTTTGGTTCTCGGTCCTATGCTTCCCTCCCGCTACTGCGACGCAGTAAAAGAGAACATTTCTGTTACTGCCGACTCTGCCGAAACACTTGCATCACTTGATGAATACACAAAAAGATCCGGCAATATATTAAAATTCCATATGGCGCTCAATACCGGTATGAACCGTATCGGATTCAATGCATCTGAAGGATTTTCCTCCGAACTTGAAAAAGCAGCAAATGTGATAAAAAGTAACAAAAATATGATTCCCGAAGGTATCTTTTCCCATCTTTGCGATGCCGATAATGACGATGAAGCATTTACAAGAAAGCAGTATGAAAGATTTGACAATGCCTGCAGGATCCTTTCTGAGGCAGGTATAATTTTTGGTATGAAGCATATTTGCAACAGTGCCGGAACCTGGAAATACCCCGAATTTCATCTTGACCTTGTGAGATTCGGTATCGGTCTTTACGGATGCGAGGATTACTCCGGCTCGCTCCTTCCTGTTATGAGCTTTAAAACACATATAGCTCAGATATCAAAAGTAAGAAAAAACGAAACTATCGGCTACGGACTCACATATGTGGCTGAAAAAGATATGACGATAGCTACGGTTACAGCCGGTTATGCCGACGGATTCAACAGAAAGCTCTCAAATAACGGTGATGTACTTATCCGCGGCAGACGCGCCCCGATTGTCGGCCGCGTTTGTATGGATATGACGATGGTAGATATTTCGGATATTCCCGAAGCTTCGCTTTTTGACGAAGTTACAATCATCGGAAAAGACGGAGATGAAATAATTACCGCTGAGGAAGTGGCAAAGCGTTGCGATACCATATCTTACGAAATACTTTGCGGTATCGGAAAGCGCGTAAACCGTCTTTATGTTGAAAACGGAAAGCTTATTTGATTTAGAAAAACCGTCTTGGGATGCAGAAAAAGCCTCATCCCAAGACATAAATATATTAATTTTTGTATTTTTTTGTAAAAAACTATTGACAAACAGCAAAAATAGTGCTATAATACAGTCCTGACCTAAGAAAGTAGGTCGCATATTCGTATGCGCTAACGGAGTAATCCGCCTACCGAGGAAAGAAATGAGTATTTCACTTGAACCGCGCAGGCGGTTATATATTGTGTTTCTTGTTCTTTTCCGGTTACGCTTTTTGCGGTCCAAAAAGAACTTTTTTTATTGGAGGTGAAATATTAAAATGCCGAGCGCAAAAATTCTTGAACAAAAACAGCAGCTCGTAGCTGAACTTGCTGAATCTATCAAAAATGCTCAGAGCGGTGTTCTCGTAAACTACCGTGGTATCACAGTTGAAAAAGACACGGCACTCAGAGCAGAGCTTCGTAAGAACGGTGTAACTTACAAGGTAATCAAGAATACCTACATCAAGCAGGCTGCTAAGATGGCAGGTATGGATGGTTTTGATTCCGTTCTCGAAGGTATGACAGCTCTCGCTGTTTCCGACGATCCTATCGCTCCCGCAAAGGTACTTTCCAAGTTTGCTGACTCAAACGAAGGTTTCGAAGTTAAAGCAGGCTTCATCGATGGCAGAGTTATCGATGTAAACGAAATCAAGGCTCTCGCGGATATCCCCGGAAGAGAAGGCCTTATCGCAAAGTTCCTCGGAAGCATCCAGTCTCCCCTTTACAACTTCGCTTATGCTATTCAGGCGATCATCGACAAGGAAGGCGGAGTACCCGCAGAAGCTGCAGAATAATTTCTCTGTGTGCTTGATTTTACCGATAAGCAAATATGCTTATCAAACATAATGTCTTAAAGACGAAAATAATTTTAATTTTTTGGAGGTATATAACCATGGCATCTGAAAAGTCTATGAAGATTATCGAAGATATCAAAGCTCTCACAATCCTCGAACTCGCTGACCTCGTAAAGGCAGTTGAAGAAGAGTTCGGTGTATCCGCAGCACCCGTTGCTGTTGCAGGCGTTGCTGCTCCCGCAGCTGCTGCTGAAGAAGAAAAGACAGAATTCGATGTTGAACTCACATCCGCTGGCGACAGCAAGCTCAATGTTATCAAGGCTGTTCGTGAAATCACAGGTCTTGGTCTTAAGGAAGCAAAGGACCTTGTTGAAGGCGCTCCTAAGATCCTTAAGGAAGGCGTTTCCAAGGAAGATGCAGAAGCTATCAAGGCTACTCTTACAGCTGCAGGCGCTACAATCACAATTAAGTAATTTATACTTTATTGTACGAAAAAATCCCCGAATATTCGGGGATTTTTTTATGCCCATTCCAACAAAAACCAAAAACAACGCCCGTAAAAAACGGGCGTTGTCTGTTATTATAGGAGGATGGTTTTTATATCAGTCTTCGTTCTGTTTGTTTTCGTCGATTATCTTCTGTGCAAGAGGTGCGGGAACTTCTTCGTATCTTGCAAATTCAAAATCAAAGTTTCCTCTGCCCTGTGTCATAGCACGGAGTGTTATAGAGTAGTTTGTCATTTCAGACTGCGGAACTTCAGCTTCGATGATAGTAACGGCGGCATTATCGCCCTTGCTTGTGCCAAGGATACGACCTCTGCGCTTTGATACATCACCTATAACATCACCCATATAATCATCGGGCACATAAACGGTAAGCGTACCTACCGGCTCAAGAATCGCAGGATTTGCGTTTTTAAGTTCCTTATATGCAAGTGAAGCGGCAAGTTTAAATGCCATTTCCGAAGAGTCTACATCGTGATATGAACCGTCAAAGAGGTCCGCACAAAGTCCGACCATCGGAAATCCTGCCAAAACGCCCTTTAACATACATTCAGAAAGTCCCTTTTCAACCGCAGGATGGAAGTTCTTCGGAACAGAACCGCCAAAGGTACTTTCGGAGAATACAAGTCCGTTATCGCCGGGAGCGAAATGGATCTTAACATGACCGTACTGACCTTTACCGCCCGACTGCTTCTTATGTTTACCTTCCGCATCTATCTTCTTTTTGATAGTTTCTCGGTAAGCGATCTTTGGCTGTACATACTGTACAGTTGTACCAAATCTTGTCTTAAGCTTTGATGTTACGATATCAAGATGCTGTTCGCCAAGACCGTAGATAAGCATCTGCTTTGTTTCTGCATTATTCTCATAGCGGAGTGTAAGGTCTTCTTCGAGAAGCTTTGTGATACCGCCGGAGATCTTATCTTCGTCGCCCTTTGCCGCAGGAACAATACCCATACAGTAGTAAGGCTTCTGATATACTATCTTTCTATACTGCACATTACCGGAAGCGGAAAGTGTATCATTTGTATTTGTATTTGAAAGCTTTGCGGTCATACCGATATCGCCGCAGGCAAGTTCTTCGACTTCTGTCTGTTTTTTGCCCTTCATTGTATAGATATGAGCAAATTTTTCATTTTCGCCTGTTGTAAGATTCTTAAGCACCGCATCCTTCTTCAAAGTTCCGTTCATAACCTTGAAATACGACATCTTACCGACAAAGGGGTCGGCAACTGTCTTAAATACAAATACAGCCGCATCTCCCGCAGGGTCGATCTTTACATATTCGTCGTCAAGATTTCTTTCGTGCTTCTTACCGAAAGGATTCGGGAATGAATTTGAAATAACATAAAGCAGAGATGTAATACCGTCAAGTGTTGCAGCAGAACCTACCATAACAGGAGCAATACTTCTGTCATTGATACCGTTCATAAGAGCCTGAACCATTTCAGCTTCGGTAAATTCTTCTTCAGCAAAGAATTTTTCCATAAGTTCATCGGATGTAGACGCCAAAGATTCCATAAGAAGAACTCTTGCTTCTGCAACATTATCTGCAAACTTGGGGTCAAGCGGGATTTCGCAGGCTTCGGTTCCGTTATAACGGTAAGCTTTATTCTTTATAAGGTTAACGATACCTACACATTTTCTTTCTTCGAAAACCGGAATTGTAACGGGGCATATTGTCTTTCCGAACTTTTCGCGCATAGAAGCGATAGTTGCGGAGAAGTTTGCGTTTTCGTCGTCTATTTTATTAATAAAGAAAGCCTTTGGAACAGTCGCCTTTGTAGCATAATCCCAAGCAAGTTCGCAGCCTGCGTCAACGCCGCTTTTCGCATCCATAACGATGAGCGCACAACCCGAAACACGAAGACCCTGCATAACTTCTCCCGAAAAGTCAAGATAACCGGGAGTATCGATTATATTTATCTTTTTATCGTTATAATAAACAGGAGCTATAGCTGTTGAGATCGAAATTTTGCGCTTGATTTCCTCGGGATCATAGTCACAAATAGTTGTACCGTCTGTTGTTTTTCCGAGACGGTCTGTGCCTTTCGAAATATACAGCATTGCTTCGGCAACCGAAGTTTTGCCGTTTCCTCCGTGTCCCAAAAGACATATATTGCGGATGCTTTCTGTGTTCATTCCTGTTGCCATTGTAGTGGACTCCTCTCTAATCGTGTTTTCCGTAGGGAGCATCTATGTATATCAAGTCAAAATTCAAATCATCAAAAAATGCCTGCTTTACATTGTGTGCCTATTTACGGTTTCGGCTTAAATTGCCGTTAATAATATTATAAATCACTTTGTATAATTATGCAATATGTAATAATAATCATAATATTATTTCTAAAATTGTGCATTTTGCACAATAAATTGTGAAATAATTGCATAATTCCGTCTCGCTTTAACATATGCAAAAAAGTGATTGACTAAATTTTGAATTTATGATATAAATATAGTACTGTATATTATAATGAAGATTTTTTATAAATATTACTCTGATATCCGATACGGGGGAAAAATAAATGGCATACAGATTTGATGCGGAAAAAGTAACAAACGATATAGTTTTATGGATACGGGATTTCTTTGAAAAAAACGGTAAGGACTGCAATGCAGTGCTTGGAATTTCCGGAGGAAAGGACAGCTCGGTATGTGCCGCCTTGTGTGTGAAAGCGCTTGGCAATGAAAGAGTATTCGGTGTGCTTATGCCAAACGGAGTTCAGGGCGATATTGATGTTGCAAGAAATCTATGCACTTTTCTCGGTATTAAAAGCTATGAGATAAATATAAAGAGCGCATATGACGGGCTGATGAAAGAAATAGAAGCTTCTTTCGGTTCCCTTTCTTCCCAATCGGTTTGCAATCTTCCTCCGAGAATCAGAATGTCAACCGTTTATGCTGTATCGCAGTCATTAAACGGCAGAGTTTGCAATACCTGCAATCTTTCGGAGGACTGGGTGGGATATTCTACCCGTTACGGCGATTCCGTCGGAGATTTCAGCCCTCTTTCAAGGCTTACGGTTCAGGAAGTAAAAGAAATCGGAAGAGTTTTGGGACTTCCGTCTGAATTTGTTGACAAAACTCCCATCGACGGCCTTTGCGGCAAAACAGATGAGGATAATCTCGGTTTCACATACGCTGTTCTTGACAAATATATAAGAGAAGGTGTCTGTGACGACGAGAACACAAAAGAGCTTATTGACAAAAAACACAGAATGAATCTCTTTAAGCTTGAACTTATGCCTGTTTTTGAATATAAACCCGAATGATTACAAGGAAAACAAAAAGAACTGCAATATTTGCAGTTCTTTTTATTTTTATCTTTCTTCTCTGAAATAAGGAAGTCCCAGACTTTGCGGTGGTTGATTTTCCTTTTTATTACGCATACTTGTGATGATAAGCACAACGATCGTTACAAGATAAGGAAGAGAATTGAAACATTCCTGAACAACCGGTCTTATTCTGTCAGCGTTGGGAAGCATTGAGAACACTCCCGAAACATAGTTATATGCAATATAAAGACCTCCGAAAACTATCGAGCCCAAAATCGCAAAATTAGGCTTCCAGGTTGCAAATATAACAAGAGCAATCGCAAGCCAGCCGCGGTCACCCATACCGCCGTTTGTCCATGAGCCGCCTGTATAGTCCATTATGAAATAGAAGCCGCCAAGACCTGCGATCATACCGCCGATCGTAGTTGCAAGATATTTATATCTCGAAACACTGATACCTGCGGCATCAGCAGTTGCAGGGTTTTCGCCTACCGCACGGAGATGAAGTCCTGTGCGGGTCTTATTGAGGAAATATGCCGCAAAAATCGCAATAATTATCGCAACATATGTCATAAATCCGTAAGAGAACAAGAGCGTTCCTACATCCCCAAGCTTTGACGCAAAGGGAAGAGTTGCCTTAAAATAACCCGGAACATACTGAAGCTGAAGGTTTCCGCCGTCGCCCATAATTGTTGTAAGCGAACCGCCGAAGAAATCTCCGAAACCTGTTCCGAAAGTAGTTATTGCAAGACCTGTTACATTTTGATTTGCTTTGAGTGTTACTGTAAGAAAACTATATATAAGAGCAAGAAGTCCCGAACCTATAAGAGCAGAACAAAGAGCAATCACTATTCCAAAAAAAGCATTGGGGACTGCGGCATATTTTTCGTAAATATACGAACCGATAATACCGGAGATACCGCCCATATACATAATACCCGGAATTCCGAGGTTAAGGTTTCCCGATTTTTCGGTAATAATTTCACCTGTTGAACCGAAAAGAAGCGGTATACTCTGACGGATAGAGTTGCTTAAAATTACAACTATCAAAGAAATAACAGCAAGTGCATTCATACCGCTCACACCTCCTTATGATTCTTATGCGAACGGAAGTTGATCTTGTAATTTACAAAGAATTCGCTTCCGATGATAAAGAACAATATTATTCCGGTTACAATATCTGCAATGCTTTGATTAAGTCTGAACGCTGTTGCAATTTCAGAAGCACCGCCCTCAAAGAAAACAATAAGAAGCGATGTCAGAACCATAACGATAGGATTAAATTTCGCAAGCCACGAAACCATAATAGCAGTAAAGCCCATACCTCCCGCCGATCCCGACGCTACGGTATAGTCAGTTCCCGCAACAATCAGCATACCTGCAAGTCCGCAAAGACCGCCGGAAAGTGCCATTGTACGAAGAATTACTTTTTTTACATTGATACCTATATATCTTGCGGTATTCTCACTTTCGCCGACAACTGAAATTTCATATCCGTGCTTTGAATACTTAAGGTATACAAACATACCTACAGTCAGAACCGCAACAACGATTATGTTGAAAAGCGGTCTTATACCGAACAAAACGGGAAGTCTTCCAACCTTCATAGCCTGTAATATTCCAGAGCCGGAAGGTACCCATATAGCTATCATAACACGCACAAGCTGCATTGCCACATAGTTCATCATAAGGGTAAAAAGAGTTTCATTTGTATTATATTTAGCCTTAAAAAACGCAGGAATTATTCCCCAGATAACGCCGCTTAAAATACATACGACGGTCATCACGGGTATCATAAGAGCCGGCGGGACAGAAGCTCCCATATATCTCATACAAGCCGCTGCACAAAGTCCACCGATAAGTGTCTGACCTTCGGCACCTATGTTCCAGAATTTCATTTTAAATGCCGGAGTTACTGCCAAGGATATGCAAAGCAAAAGCGCCATATCGTGAAGCGTATTCCACACTTTTCTTGAAGTTCCGAAATTGCCTTTAAACATCGCGGCAAAAATTTCGATAGGATTATATACATTTCCCAGCATACCGGTCAAAACCACAAGTACGACCGAACAAACGCAAAGGGCAAGAGCAATCGCAAGAAGTCTTACTCCCCATGCTTTATACCAAATCATACCGTCGCGCTTTACAACGGTTGCAAACGGTTCGTGCACACGGCGGTGTTTTTTATTATTCATTTATTTCCGCCCCCTTCGATTTTGTCATAAGTATTCCTATCTCTTCTTTTGTTGTAGTTCTTGCGTCTACAATACCGCTTATACTGCCCGCACAAAGAACAACAATTCTGTCGCAAAGCTCCAAAAGCACATCAAGGTCTTCACCGACAAAAATAACGGCAGTTCCCTTGCGTTTTTGTTCATTTAAAAGATTATATATTGTATATGCCGAGTTTATATCAAGACCTCTTACAGGATATGCCGCCATAAGCACCTTCGGAGAAGAGGCTATTTCTCTTCCGACAAGAACTTTCTGAACATTACCGCCCGAAAGTCTTCGAACGGGAGTTGAAGCTCCCGGGGTTACGACCTCAAGCTGTTTTATTATTTCTTCCGCAAGATTTTTAGGTCCTGTTCTGTGAAGGAAAATACCCTTTCCCTTGCGGTAGCTTCGAAGCATCATATTATCAACGATATCCATATTGCCGACAAGTCCCATACCGAGTCTGTCCTCGGGAACGAAGGAAAGGCGTACTCCAAGTTCTCTTATCTGCTGGGGAGTTTTGTCTCGCAGATCTTCACTCTTTCCGGTTTTTGGATTGTTATATATTATCTTTCCGCCGTAAAGTTTCTGAAGCCCGGCAATAGATTCCAAAAGCTCTCTCTGTCCGCTTCCGGCAATACCTGCAATGCCGAGAATTTCTCCCGAATATGCTGTAAATGAAACATCATTCAAGAGATTTACGCCTTCTCTGTTTACGCAGTTTACATTCTCAACAACAAGTCTTGGGGATATGTTTTTCGGTTCATCTCTTTCGATATTGAGTTCAACCTTTTTGCCTACCATCATTTCGGTAAGGCTCTTTTCGTCAGCTTCGCTTGTATTTACCGTTCCTATGTATTCGCCTTTTCTGAGAACCGTTACTCTGTCTGAGAGCGAAAGCACTTCGTGAAGCTTATGAGTAATAATAATTATCGCTTTTCCATCGTCGCGCATACGGCGAAGTACAGCAAAAAGCTTCTTTGCTTCCTGCGGAGTAAGCACCGCCGTCGGCTCATCAAGTATAAGAATATCCGCCTCGCGGTAAAGAACACGAATTATTTCAACGGTCTGCTTTTCGGAAACCGCCATTTCATATATTTTTTTTGCAGGATCAAGGGAAAAACCGTATCTTTCGGTAATTTCCGCAACCTTCTTTTCGACCTCTTTGATATCAAATTTCTTTTCATCATCAAGCCCGAGGATTATATTTTCGGCGGCGGAAAAAACATCAACAAGCTTGAAATGCTGATGTATCATACCTATTTTATGGTCAAAGGCATCTCTCGGCGACCTTATGACTACTTCTTTTCCGTCAACAAAAATCTGACCCTCGTCGGGGAAATATATACCCGAGATCATATTCATAAGTGTTGTTTTGCCGCTTCCGTTTTCTCCGAGAATAGAAAGTATTTCGCCTTTTCTGACCTCAAGGCAAACATTTTTATTGGCAACGACACTTCCGAATGTCTTGGTTATATTTTTAAGCTCGATGGCAGGGGTACTGTTCATTGTGTTCTCCTTATCACTTGCTTTTGAACTTTCAGCTTATATTTTTATGAAAACAAGCGGGGCGAACTGCCCCGCCTGTAAAGCATTTTATAAATTACTTAAGTGTAATACCGTCGATATCGAGATCGAAGTAAGGAGCGGAACGGTATTCGGATTCGTGGAAATAACCGTCTGCTACAACTTCTGTTTCACCAACGAAATCGCCCATATCATCAACATCAGCAAGATATGTTTCAAGCTTTTCGCCGTTTACTGTGAAAGTATCAGTATCAAATACCTTGATTTCGCCTGCGATGAGAGCAGCTTTTACTTCTTCAAGCTTTTCAGCTGTGCCTTCTGCTGCAACTGCATCATTAAGACCGAGGATCTGAACTACGCCGTCACCAAGACCCTTGCAGAAGTCCTGCTCGATTGCAGTGCCTTCCTGAGTTGCTGTGATGATGTGTTCAAAATAGGGCTGCCAGTTGATCTTGGATGCGATAAGAGCAGTATTGGGACCCCAGTTGCGTGTATCAAGGTTGTAAGCAACATCGGGAACTCCTGCTTCTTCACAAGCCTTAGGAGCGCCTTCGGAGTCAGCGTGCTGAGAAATAAGAACGCAATTGTCAGCGATAAGAGCGTTTGCAGCTTCCTTTTCGAGAGCGATGTCAAACCAGGAGTTTGTAAACTTAACATCCATTGTTACTGTGGGGCAAACAGACTTTGCGCCAAGGTAGAAGGATGTGTAGCCGGATTTAACTTCTGCGTAAGGATAAGCGCCTACATAACCCATCTTTGCTTCTTCGGGAGTGATCTTTTCTTCAGCGATCATTTCGTTGAGCTTAAGACCTGCTGCTACGCCTGCAAGGAATCTGCCTTCGTAGATGGAAGCAAATGCATTGTAGAAGTTGTCAAGACCTGCTGTGTGAGCCTGTGTACCTGTTGCATGGCAGAATGTAACTTCGGGGAATTCTTCTGCAGCCTGCATAATGAAGGATTCGTGACCGAAGGAGTCAGCGAAGATAAGGTCGCAGCCAGCGTCAACGAGTTCAGCTGCAGCTTCGTAACATTCAGCTGTTTCAGGAATGTTTACTTTGAACATAACCTGTTCGTCTGTAAGACCGAGAGCTTCTTTAGCCGCCTTTGCAGCATCGATGAAGTTCTTGTCATAAGTAGAGTTTTCATCGTGAAGGAAGATGAAGCCTACTTTGAAATCGTCAGCAACTTCTGTCTGTTCGCAAGCTGTGAAAGCGAGACCTGCAGAAAGAAGAAGGACAAATGCGAGTGTGAAAGATAAAATCTTTTTCATTTTTTCCTCCCGCCGTTTCCGGCTTAGTAATAAATAATGTATGTAAATAAATTTACATCGCAATTAGTTGTTTCGGAAAACTATTTTTCCGTCTTCCATTGATTCAACAATGGCAAGTGAATGTATGTGCATACCCTGACGGCGAAGCTCATCTCCCCCGCCTTGAAAACCTTTTTCGACAGCACTTGCGGCTCCGACAACACAAGCCCCTGCGTCTTTAACGATCTTGCAAAGGCCTTTTATGGCATTGCCGCAGGCAAGAAAATCGTCTACGATAAGAATTCTGTCGTCGGGTTTTATATATTCTTTCGGGAGCATAATTTCATATGTTTTACCGTGTGTAAACGATTCAACAGGAACACTGTACACTTCGGAAGAAACATTTGATGTTTTATTCTTTTTAGCAAAAGTTACGGGAACTTTCAGATAAAAAGCAGCGGCTACTGCAAAAGCAATACCCGAGGCTTCTACCGTCAGAACCTTTGTAACGCCGTCATCCTTAAAAGCATCGGCGATATCCTCTCCCATCGCCATAAGAAAATCTATATCTATCTGCTGGTTGAGAAAACTTCCAACCTTAAGCACTCCTCCCGGAAGAACTTCACCCTCCGCAAGAATCTTTTCTTCAAGAGCCTTCATTAAAAACCTCGTCGTAGATAACAAAAAATAAAGTAAACCTGCAACATATTTTTTTATGATACCTGTCTACTTTTCTTACACAATTATGATACCACAACACCTTTGTTTTGTCAACATATTTTGACTTGATTTTACAAACATTAAATATAATGGAAAATAAAAATGAATCTTTAAAAAACAGTGTTGAATATTTGCCATTCTTGTGATATAATTCTTTTATTCGCTTAAATTCAGAGGAGTTGTTGTGTCAATGTTTACAGCGATATTAAAATTTACAGCAAAAATCATTTCCTATATACTTCTCGGCGCAATCGCACTTGCCATTCTCGGTGCCATTGCATTTTACATATTCATAATTTCCGGACTTTTTCCGAATCTGCAGGAAACCTGGATAAACACAGCAATGACCACTATGAGTCATCAGTATCTTGCGACTATGTTCTTCTCGGATGAAAAAATCGAGCAAGTGCGTGAAAAACATCTTGTTGACGACAGCGGTTTTGCCACAGACGAAAATGAGATCGAGATTTCTCGGGAAGAAAATGAAGAAGTAAAAGATCCTTATGTTGAAGAAGGATATACCTTGCTTGAGGAAGGTCTTTATCTAAAAGATGTTTCAGGAGAAAACTGGAAAGGCTATCTTATGCTTATTTCCGACCCCTTGCGTGTGAAGCTTGAAGATACCCGCCGTCAGTTTATATGCGGTCAGAAAGTTATGACTATGATAGAAAATGCCGGCGCTGTTGCAGGTATAAACGGAGGAGGTTTTACCGACGGACCGAATTACGATTCGAACGGAGGAACACCTTCAGGTCTTGTTATCGAAAACGGAATTCTCGTCCATCCCACAGATGAAACCGATATAGAAGAAAAGGTATACAGCATGGTTGGGATGAACTCAAACGGAGTTCTTGTTCTCCGCCACTGTACAGCAAAATGGGCGATGGAAAACGATATTGTAAGTGCTGTTTCCTTTAATCCCTTTATTATAGTAAACGGCGAGGGAGTAATCAAAAATGGTACGGGCGGATGGGGTATTGCGCCCCGAACAGCCCTCGGACAAAGGAAAAGCGGAGAGATAATTTTTATGGTGGTTGACGGCCGTCAGGTAGGCTACAGTATAGGAACAGATCTCTTGCCTCTTCAGGAAACTCTTCTTGCGGAAGGCTGTCACAACGCCGCTATGATGGACGGCGGAAGCTCTACTGTTATGATATACAACAAAGAATTTGTAAACAAGCCCAGTCTCGGCTTTGAAAGATATATAAATAACTGCTGGGTTGTCCTTCCTGTTGCGGAAAACGGGGAAACCAAACAGTAATTAAGGATGTTCAAAACTAATGAATAAGAAATTGTTATCATCTGTATTTTTATTTACAGCGGCAATCGTTTGGGGATTTGCGTTCGTAGCGCAGAAATTCGGTGCAGACAATGTATCCCCATTTTATTTCAACGGAATAAGATTTTTGGTTGGTGCAGCCGCACTTTTACCTGTAGTTCTGATTTTTGAAAGAGAAAAAAAGGACAAGGAAAAGTTCATAAAAACAATAAAGGCAGGTGCCGTTTGTGCAACAATTCTTTTTGTTGCTTCGGCTCTTCAGCAGGTTGGCATAAATATGACTCAAAGTGCAGGAAAAGGAGCTTTTATAACCTCGTTTTATTCGGTTCTTGTTCCTATTTTTTATCTTCTCTTCTTCAGAAGAAAGACAAGCTGGAATATATGGACAGGTGCTTTTGTTGCAATAATCGGCCTTTTCTTTGTCTGTGTTAAAAAAGAAGAATTCGGAACAGGAAACATATATGAACTTGTGGGAATGGGAGATCTTATTCTTCTTCTCGGTTCGGTTTTCTGGGCTTGGCACATTATTGCCATTGACAAATTCATTAAAAATGTAAGTCCTGTAAAATTCGCTATGTTTCAGGCATTGTTTTGCGGAATATATAATCTTATTTTCGCCCTGCCGACAGAAACAGTTTCAATTTCGGGTGTACAAAGCGCGCTCGTTCCGATCTTATACTGCGGTATATTTTCTACAGGGATCGCTTATACCTGTCAGATACTCGGCCAAAAGGACGCAGACCCGACGATCGCTCCCATAATCCTTTCGACAGAATCGCTTTTCGGTGCTCTCGGCGGTGTTATTTTCGACAACGAAACTATGAATATCTTCGGATGTGTCTTGATATTTGCCGGTGTGTTGCTTGCACAGCTCACATTTAAAGCCAAAAAAACAAGCTTAAATAACAAAAAACTGCAACGCTGAGTTGCAGTTTTTTATTTGATCTATTGCTTCTTTATTCCGTCGAAAAGGCATTGAAGTCCGAATGAAAAGCGTTCGATCGCCTCTTCTTTTGACAGTTTTCTATGTACAGCGTCGGCATTAAAGCCCCTGAAAAAGCACCATATAGTATAGCTGAGTTTGTCATCATCAAGCTCTTTTATCTGTCCGGTTTCTCTTCCGACCTTGGCAAAATATTTGATTTTCTCGTCCCACCAAAGACGGTTTGCCTCTGTAAGCGAGTCATGTTCAAACATATACTGGCTGAACTGCTGCTTTACATCGTATGTTTTTATAAGAACATTTACCGCTACATCTATTACATATTCGAAGAAGTCTGTATTTATATCAATATCCGAAACGACACTGTCCTGCATTTTGATAACAGCATTTTTGTAAACTATCTCAAGGACCTCATCTATATTATGAAAACGGTTATAAAAAACACGGTTTGTCACATTCATTTCCTTAAGCACTCTGCGTACATTTACATTTTTCGCTCCGTCTCTTACAGCAAGACGCTCGGTAACTGCAATTATCTCATCAGAAATATCATCGCATATCAGATTATCTTTTGTTTCGCCGCTCATTTTTTCCTCCGGGGTTAATGCTCTTTTGTATTTTATTATTTCTTCATAGCTTCCATAAGATTTTCGGGATATTCGCCCTTGTTTATAAGCTCAAGCACAGACTGCTGTACTGAAGGCAGATCTTCCTTGAAAGTTACACCAAACCACTTATCGTATGTAGGAAGGACCTTTACTCTTGCTCTTTCTTCCTTTATCATCGAACCGATAAAAGTAGGAATCATATATTCGGCCTTCAAAGGATTTTCGCCGTTTTTCACGCCGTCAAGGAAATCGTAAAATCCTGCGCCGAGTTTTTCAAGGAAGGATGCACGAAGTCCCCACATATTCATCGAAACAAGTGTATCGGGAGAAAGCTTGTCGTTGATATCGGATACTATTTTTCCGTTGTCCCATCTGATACCCGATGTTTCAACAACATCCTGAAGGAAACCGTCTTTATCGGCTTTGCAAAGCCCTCTTGATACGGCACCGTTTTCGCTTAATGTGTTTTCAAGAATATATCCTGCAAGACACATATCCTCCGTATTTGCATCGGCGGGAGTATTTACAAGGTAATCATGCACATTCTTGAATCCGCCCTTGCCGTAAAAGTCGTCCGCGTTTATGATCGCAAAAGGTTCTTTCACAACCTGCGCACACGAAAGGATCGCATGACCTGTACCCCAGGGTTTGGTTCTTCCTTCGGGAACTGTGTAACCCGCGGGGATATTTTCAAGTTCCTGAAAAACATATTCGGTTTCAATGACCTTCTCGATTCTGTTTCCGATTATTTCACGGAAATCCTTTTCAAGATCACGGCGAATGACAAAAACGACCTTGTCAAATCCCGCTCTTTTTGCGTCATAGATCGAATAGTCCATAATGATCTCGCCGGAAGGACCTGCTACAGCAAGCTGCTTTATTCCTCCGCCGTAACGGGAACCCATTCCTGCCGCCATAATAACGAGTGAAGTTTTCATTTCATAAACTCCTTTTTTATATTTTCTTTTTTTATTTTGCTGTATATCTTTTCTCTGCCTTTTTGTCCCGCCTCAATAATCACTCCCGCGTTTTTAAGACAATATACGGTTTTCTGCGACAATGAGGGGGATATTGATGCAAATTCCGAAAGTTCCTTTACCGTAAAATCCCGATCCGGAACAAGTCTTTCAAAATCATTAATATTTTCAAAATATTCCGTTTCAAAAAGCTCTGTCGGAATTCTGTTTAACCTTACCGCACCATACTTTTTGCGGTCATAGCTTCTGCCGGACAAGAGCTTCTGTTCCTTCGAGGCAAGGACAAAAACACAAAACGAAAGGTTTTTGTCGCGAAGATAATCTTTTATATAAATAAGCTCGGAGAAGATATTGTAAACAGATTCTTTTTTGGGACTTTTGCGGTAATCTGTCATTTCTCCCGTTTCGGGATCTGTCCAGCAGATATATTTTTCTCTCATAACGGGATAGACTATAGTTACGGGAATTTCCGGAAGAAAACAAGCAAGCTTGGATTTGAGAGATGAAAAATTACGGGTCTGAACCTCATACGCTTTTCCGTCAAGAAAAACATCAATATATTTTTTGCCGTATTTTATCTCCTGATCGCATCTGTTTGCCGAAATATAGTTTTTCAGCACAAGATGCAGGGTTGATTCCCCGAGGCCCCCGATATTTGACTCCCCTTCGCGTGTTTTGCTGTTTGAGGGGCGTTTTGAACCTTTTGGGATACTCAGATTCTGAGAAAAATTTGTTTCCTTTTCAATAAGCTCGACAAGCGACAGAGCGCTGAAAAAGCGTTCTTTGTCAAAAGCAAGATTATAATCTGCCATTTTATTTGTCACAGCCGTGTTTTTGGCACGGTGTTGTAAAATATCCTTCGAGATCTACAATATAGACTCCGTCTTTTTCGGCAAATTCAAGTTTTTTTGCAAGTTCCTTGTTTTCGTCTTTGAAAATCGCCGTCTTTATGCCTATCTGTTCGCAAAAGCTCATAGGTGCTTTTGCAAGAAGATATACCGCAAGAAAATCATCTATGCCGTCCAAAAGTCTGATACTATATATAACACAGCTTTTTTCAATTATCCGGAAAAGCGAGATGCCGCGAAAGATACCGTCGTCATATGCGGCATAGCACATCTCATCCGCATCATACGGTATTCCGACATTTTCACAGTATTCTTTTTGCAGTTCCTTATCGGTAACGGGAGTTATTTTAAGCATATCTGCTCCTTAAAGATTTTTTAAATATTCTGTTTCGGAATAATTGAGAAAACGCCACTGTCCGGGACGGAGTGTGCCGATATTAAGTTCTCCGACCGCTACTCTTCTTAGTCTTACAACATCAAGGCCTACTTTTTCACACATCTTTCTTATCTGACGGTTTCTCCCCTCCGAAAGGGTAAAGCGCAGACTTGTAGCTCCGTCTTTTTTTGAAATAAGGGCAACGGTTACGGGCTTCAATTTATATCCGTCTATTTCCATCGGCTCCATAAGACGGTTTATAACCTCCTGCGGAACTTCTGTACGGACCTTTACATGATATATCTTTTCGAGGTGATTTTTCGGATGCATAAGCTTCTCCGCAACTTCCCCGTCGTTTGTCAAAAGCAAAAGACCTTCGGAATCCATATCAAGTCTGCCGCAGGGATATACTCTTACGGAAAGCTCCTCCATAAGTTCGGGAATACATTTTCTTCCCTTTTCATCGCTCATAGTTGTAACATATCCTCTTGGCTTGTTGAGCATCACATATACTTTTCGTTCGCTGCCACGGCATGTCTTTCCTGCCACCTTTACCTTGTCACGGCGGGGGTCTATTTTCTGACCTATCGTTGCCTTTTCACCGTTTACGGTAACTCTGCCTTGCTCAATTTCCTTCTCCGCCGCGCGTCTTGACATAATACCGCAGTCGGCTATAAATTTTTGAATTCTCGTATCTTTCATCTTTCCATCTCTTTCGTTTGAATAAATGTGTTTTTGCCGCATAAAATATTGTATAAAAACCGACGGGGATACAAAAAATGCCACATAAAAAACTTATCAACATTCTCAGCTGCATTTCCGCTGCGGCGATATTCTCAATTCTTATTTTCAGTTATTACAGGGACAGTTTGGAATTACCTGAAAGTTTTCCTGCGATTTCCGAAACTCCGTTTTATAAAAACTTGCAGGAAATTGACACATCCGCCGTATCCGCCATAGTCTGCGATGCGAATTCGGGAGAAATAATATACTCCGAAAACCCCAACGAAAAGCTTCCTATGGCAAGTACAACAAAAATAATGACCGCCCTTGTTGTCCTTGAGAACACTTCTCTTGACGAAACTGTTACAATTTCCGAACAGTCGGTTGGTATTGAAGGCTCTTCCATATATCTTTCAAAAGGCGAAACCCTTACTGTTGAGGAACTTTTATACGGTCTTCTCCTTGAGTCGGGGAATGATGCGGCTCACGCTCTTGCTCTTTATACCGGAAAAAGCATAGACGGTTTTTGTCTTTTGATGAATGAAAAGGCAAAAGCTTTAGGCCTTTCCTCGACAAATTTTGAAAATCCTCACGGCTTGTCTTCCGAAAACCACTATACGACCGCAAGAGAGCTTGCCGTTATAACCTCAAACGCTATGAAAAACGATACCTTCAGGAAAATCGTTTCCACAACAAAATATTATATAAAAGGCAGGGAGGGATGCCGTGAAAGGTATTTTTCTAACCACAACCGCCTTTTAAAAACTCTGCACGACTGTGTAGGAGTAAAAACCGGATATACAAAAAATTCGGGCAGATGTCTTGTGAGCGCAACAAACAAAGATGACAGTACATTTATTACTGTAACTTTAAACGACCGAAACGACTTTAACGATCACAAAACGCTTCATACCTATGCCCACAACAACTTCAAAACCGTACTTATTGCCAAAAAAGAAGAACTTAGATATTCCATAGGGCATGACACCGTTTTTAACAACGAAGATATTTATATAACCGTAAAAAAAGACTATGAAGGGCCTTTTTCGATGCAGGTTGATATTGATAAAAACGGAAATTCCGACATCGGAACTGTCAAAATCGGCTTTGACGGTATTACACGGCAATTTTATCTTTATACATATGATAGTATACCAAATGAAAATCAATAAGTCAATACCGATAAGGTCAAGTAAAAGGACAGAGATTTATCTTCTCTGCCCTTTTTTATGCACAAAAATTAAAAGCCGCGCCGAGTTTTATATTCATCATAGCAATCGACGCAATTCCGAATATTATTCCGAGTTTTTGTTTAGAAGAAAGCCTGTCTTTGAATATGCACATTCCGACAACACTCATAATTACCGCCTGCATACCATTGTATGTCGGATACAAAACCGCCCCCGGAACACATTCTACCGAAAGCATAAAAAGCTTTTGGAAAACAGAAATTATAAAGCCTATAAAAACGGCGTATAAAGCCATATTTTTGCTGAACCAGAAGGTACATTTTTCTTTTTTTGCGACCTTTGAATTTATAAAAACCGCCAAAAGTGAAATTGCTGTTGCAAAAACATATACAAGGAAAAGGAATGTGTTTGATGCATTTTCAACATTTGCAAGTTCGGTTTTAAAAAAACACTTCTGTATACAGGATGCAATACCTGTTGCAAGAAGCGCCGTTATCGTAAGAACAAGCCATTTTTTGTTTGCCTTTTTCTCCCCTTCGGTTTTGTTGAAACTTAAAAGCATTGAAGAAATAAGAAAAGCCATTCCGATAAACTGAGTTATAAAAATATCTTCCTTAAACAGAACTGCGCTGAAAACCGTCGGTATAAAGACGCTGAAGTTTACAACCAGAACCGTCAGAGACACAGGTCCTGTTGTAAGGCATACAGAATAAAGAACCTGGAATGTGAAATTTGCCGCCGCCGAAAAAAGTGATAAAACAATCAAAAGAGGTGTGGGAAATGTCTGCGGAAACATCACTCCCAAAAAAAGAGCAACAGACGCAAAAAACATTGTGTTGTAAACAAGGCTGTCTTGTGTATTTTTCAGATATTTGCGGCACGCCTTTGATTGTATCGTCACTTTTGCACAGGCAAAAAATGTCGTTGCAAAAAGCAGAACGAACTGCAGAAAAGTGTTTGTTTTTAAAAGCTCTATCAACAGATCTCTCCTAAAATAAATTCGATTTGATGCAAACACATTTTAACACGCAAACGCATATGTGTCAACAAAAAATACTTTTTTTCACGAAGCAATTTCTGTTTCATATAATGACAACAGATACTGTTGTATCAAATAAAGAAAAAACGGAGTAATATATATGACAAACGGCACAACACCAAACCACAATAACAATCTTGCCGGCACACGCACAGAAAGAAACCTTATGGCGGCGGCTTCCGGCGAGGCTGCGGCACATACTCTTTATGATCTTTATGCAGGCGCCGCATACGAAGAAGGATATGCAACAATCGGCGACACTATGTGGAATTTGTCCCATCAGGAAAAGGAACATTCCGAAATATGGTATGATTACCTCGGGATGGTTGGCGACACAGAAGAAAACATCGAAAGCGCCATCGCAAAAGAAGGATATGAGGCTGATGCTATGTATACCGAATATGCAAATGTAGCAGAAGAAGAAGGCTTTGATGAGATAGCACGAAAATTCCGCCTTGTGGCACAGATAGAAAACAACCACAGAGATATACTGAAAAACACTCTCACCGAGCTTCGTGACGGTACCCTTTACGGCAAAGCTCCGGAAAACGCAAAATGGTTCTGTACCAACTGCGGTTACATCCACGAAGGCTCTGAGCCCCCTGAAAGATGTCCTGTTTGTTCATATCCGAGAGGATATTTTTTCAGATACGACGCTGAATGATTATGTGAAAACATAAAACAAAAAGCTTTGCACCGGCAAAGCTTTCCTAACTTCTTTCTTATATTACCTTTCATTTTTAAAAATCCGTCCTCTTTCGAGAACGGATTTTTGTTTGGAGCTGGTAACAGGAGTCGAACCTGCAACCTGCGGTTTACGATACCGCTGCTCTGCCATTGAGCCACACCAGCATCCGAGCTTTCAGATTTTCGAAAGCTCTATTATTTTATCATATAAAAAAAGAGTTGTCAAGGTTATTTTAACCGCGGCACAAATCCTTTATAACCTCTCCCGCAATAATAAGTCCTGCCACCGAAGGGACAAAAGAAACACTTCCCGGAGCATATCTTGACATATTTCCTTTGGTTTCGCTTGTTTCATCATATTTCGGGGATATCGGTGTTTCTTTAGAATAAAGCACTTTAAGTTTTTTTATTCCCCTTTGCTTTAATTCCCTTCTCATCACCCTTGCAAGGGGGCAGACGCTTGTTTTATTTATATCAGCGATTTCAAAAAGTGTAGGGTCAAGCTTATTCCCCGTTCCCATACTGCTTATTACGGGAATATTCTTTTCTGTACATATTTGTGCCAGAAGAAGCTTGGATGAAACCGTGTCTATCGCATCCACAACATAATCGAATTGTGTAAAATCAAATTCGTCCGCATTTTCGGCAGTAAAAAATACAGGATATGAAAAAACGCGGCAATCGGGATTTATGTCAAGAATTCTTTCTTTTGCAACTTCGGTTTTAAGTCTTCCGACCGTCGATCGAAGGGCAATAAGCTGACGGTTTATATTCGTTGCACTCACGCAGTCATTGTCGAAAAGCGATATTGCACCAACTCCCGTGCGGGCAAGAGCCTCGACGGTATACGAGCCGACTCCGCCGATTCCGAATACGGCTACATGGCAATTTTTGAGTTTTTGTGCTCCTTCGCCCAAAACAAGACGGGAACGGGAGAATATGTCCATATTTGTGCCTACCTTTTCCTTTTTGTAAAGTTTAGCATATTTTGTGTCAAAAGTCAATTCACCGCACTTGAAAAGAAACTGTAAATACTATATAATTAAAAATGACAGAAATATAAAAGGAATTTTACCGATGAAAAAACTCACAATCGGCATTCTTGCCCATGTCGACTCAGGCAAAACCACTCTTTCGGAAGCTTTGCTTTACACCTGCGGAATTATTCGAAAGCTTGGACGGGTAGACCACGCCGACACTTTTTTGGATACATATTCGCTTGAAAGAAAAAGGGGTATCACAATCTTCTCAAAGCAAGCAAAAATAGCCGGCGACGGATTTGAATTCACCCTTCTTGACACACCTGGGCATGTGGATTTTTCTCCCGAAACAGAAAGAACGCTCTGTGTTCTTGATATGGCTGTTCTTGTCGTAAGCGGAACAGACGGGGTTCAAAGCCATACCGAAACTCTTTTCAGACTTTTGAAAAAACATTCTGTTCCTGTTTTCATTTTCATAAACAAAATGGATGTTCCGTCTGCCGATCCCGAAACTTTAATGCAGGGAATAAGAAAAAGGCTTTCCCCTTCCTGCATAGAAGCGGACAAGCTCGAAAATGACCCCGACGAAGTTTCTGTATGCGACGACAGGCTTCTTGAAAAATATCTTGAAAGCGGCGTTATTGAAACAGAAGACATCTGCAATTCCATCGGAAATGCAAAGCTTTTCCCCTGCTTTTTCGGTTCGGCTTTGAAAAACGAAGGTATAGAAACACTTATTGAGGGTATAAAAAAATATATGCCCGAAAAGACTTACAGAGATACTTTTGGTGCAAGAATATATAAAATCACCCACGACGAAAACGGAAAACGGCTTACGCATCTCAAGGTTACGGGAGGAAAACTTGCGGTTCGTGACAGCATTTCGGGTATTTCCCCCTCGGGTGAGGAATGGAGCGAAAAAATAGACGGAATAAGGCTCTATTCAGGAACAAAATTTGAAGCTGTTCAGGAAGTTTGTGCAGGTACGGTTTGCACAGTAACAGGACTTTCGAAAACTTTTGCGGGGGATGTTCTCGGAGATGAAAAACCTTTTGATGCTCCGATACTCGAACCTGTTTTCAATTACAGAATGATACTTCCGGAAAAAACCGATCCGCATACAGTATATGCAAAACTTAAAGCGATCGAGGAGGAAGAACCTCAGCTTCGTATATCTTACGAAGAATCAACGGGAGAAATAAAGCTCCTTTTGATGGGACAGGTGCAGCTTGAGATAATAAAGCACATTATAAAAGAAAGACTTTCAATTTGTGTGGATTTTGATGCCGGAAGCGTTGTCTACAGAGAAACGATTGCAGACACCGTTGAAGGTGTGGGGCATTACGAACCGCTCAGGCATTATGCTGAAGTACATCTTATCCTTGAGCCCGTACAAAGGGGTACAGGACTTGATTTCTGTACAGATATCCCGACAGACGAGCTTGACCGTTCGTGGCAGCGCCTCATCCTTACCCATCTCGAAGAAAAAACTCATCTCGGAGTTTTGACAGGCTCCCCTATTACCGATATGAAAATAACTCTTGTTGCCGGTAAAGCACACAAAAAACACACTGAGGGCGGCGATTTCAGAGAGGCTACATACAGAGCCGTAAGGCAAGGCCTGCGTCGTGCAAAAAGCATACTGCTTGAACCTTATTACAATTATGAAATAAGAGTTCCGGATGCTCTTATCGGCAGAGTTATGAGCGATATGCAAAGAATGGGGGCTGCCATCGAGCCGCCTGAATCCGACGGCGAATTTTCTACGCTAAAAGGCTCTGCCGCCGTATCAAAAATACAGCATTACGGAATTACCCTTGCGGATTTTTCCCACGGCAAAGGTCAGATACTTTGCACTCTCAAAGGGTATGAAGAATGTAAAGACGCGGATATGATTATTGAAAATCTCGGATACAATCCCGATGCGGATATTTTTAATTCCTGCGATTCGATTTTTTGTGCATCGGGAGCCGGATTTCTTGTCAAATGGGATGAAGTTGAAAATTATATGCACCTTCCGTCTGTTCTCGGCAGGGATGAGAATAAAATAAACAAACAGCTCGATCTTAAAAAGCGGGCCCATAATTATCTTTCGAAAATAGCAGACGACAAAGAGCTTATGAACATCTTTGAGATGACCTACGGCCCTATACGCAGAAAATCTGAAGGCAGAATAAAAGTCGAAGTCGGGGACAGCCGTCCTCAGAAACCGAAAGCTCAAAAGCCGTCGGTTTTTGACGGTGAAGAATATCTCCTTGTTGACGGATATAATATTATTTTCGCGTGGGATGAGCTTAAAGAGCTTGCAAAAGGAAGCCTTGATCTTGCAAGAAACGAGCTTATCAACCGCCTTTGCAATTATCAGGGCTTTTGCGGAACAAAAATAATTCTTGTTTTCGACGCATATAAAGTGAAGAAAAACCCGGGAACAGTCGAGGATCACAGAAACATAAGCGTTGTATACACAAAAGAAGCTGAAACTGCGGATTCTTATATTCAAAAGGTTTCAAAGGAGCTTTCAAAGAAGCACCGTGTAAGAGTTGCCACATCCGACGGTCCCGAACAGCTCATCATCCTCGGAAACGGTGCTCTCCGCGTTCCTGCCGCCGCCTTCAGAAAAGAACTTACAGATGCGGAAAACGCAATACGGGAAATTATTGATTTCACTTGACATTTTGCAATATATAGTTCATAATATGTAATATACATTGCAAAAAATGCAGAGGTGTTGAAATGCAAAAAAGCACAGCGGCAAACAAACGGGGGTATCTCAACGAAGATTTCAAGCTTTTTCATATAAACGACAGGCGTTCGATGGATTTCGACAGCCATACACACGATTTTCATAAAATAATCTTATGCCTTGCGGGAAGTGTTACTTATGTTATCGAAGGTAAAACTTTTATTCTCTCCCCTTTTGATATGCTTCTTGTTCCCCGGGGAACTATTCACCATTCAAAAACAGATTCGCAAAACGCCTACGAGCGCATAGTTTTATTTATTGACGATGCCTTTCTTGAAAATTCAGATGACTCCGGGTTCCTTTCAAGATGCTTTTCTCTTGCGGTAAACAAGGACAAATACCTTTATTCCGTAAAGGGGGAAAGCCGCAAGGAAATAATTAATTCCGCTGAGATTCTTGAAGCCTCATCAAAAGACAAAAACGAAGGAAATGAAATGCTCAAAAAAGCTTCGTTTATCCGTCTTATGGTACATATCAACCGTCTTTCTCCTGATGACGACGGTATGAAAGGTACGGTTTCTGATGAAAAGATAGACGATGTGATTGCATACATAAACGAAAATTTTTCAAAAAACATTTCGGTTTCGGATATCGCCGAGAGATTTCACATCAGCCGCTCATATCTTATGCACCGCTTCAAGAATGTAACAGGCGGAAGCGTACACAGTTTTATCACCCAGAAAAGACTTAATTTTGCCCTTTCGATGCTGAGAGAAGGACATCCGGCAACAGAGGCGGCGCTTGTCTGCGGATTTTCGGATTATACCGTATTTTACAAAAGTTTTCGCAAAATGTTTGGATACAGCCCCGCTGATGCAGTTTCAAAACGATAAATACAATAAAAAGTCTGTGATTTTCACAGACTTTTTATTTAGCTTTTTTTGAATTTTTTATACTTTTCCCTTACCACAAGCAGTTTTTCCCTTGTGTTTTCAGACGGGGTTTTGTAAAGTCTTATAAGTCCTTTTTCGTTTAAATTTTTGATGATAATAACGCAGATGGGCAAAAGCAATATTCCAAAAAATCCCATAATCATTCCGCCGGCAAATACGCAGAAAAGCGCAGTCAAAGGATGCAGACCTATAAAATTTCCTACGATTTTCGGTTCTATCAACTGTCTTACGGCGGTAATTATAATATATAAAATCAAAATTTTTGTGCCGTCTGCGGAATTTTTCAAAAGGTATTCGATAAGTGCCCAAGGCAAAAGTACAGCCCCCGAGCCGAAAATCGGCAGTATATCAACTGCGGTTATAAAAAGCGCTAAAAGAAATGCATATTCCCTTTTTATGAACATAAGTCCTGCAAAAAGCTCTGCAAAAGTAATCAGCGCAATCGTAAGATATGCCCAGATATATTTTGAAAATGAATCAAAAAGCTGTTTTTTTGATTCACACATAAACACTTTTGCCTTTTGAGGAAGCTGGCAAAGCACAAATCTTTTGATATTTTTAAGATCTGCGGTAAAATAACAGGTGGCAATTACGCTTACAAAAAATGTCAGTATAATTTTCGGCACAAAAACAACGGCAGACGATATGAACGAGGTTATTCTTTCGGTAAAGGAAAGTGCAAGTCTTGAAATTGTATTTTGAAAAAGATCTGTGTTTTGCGAAAAATCTACAAACGGCAGAATTTCCTTTAAGGTATCTTTTGCTCCTTCGACAAAAAACGGGATCTTATCCGAAATTGCCACAAGCTGTCCCGCAAGCCCCGAAAGCTCACCCATAAGTCTTGAAATTATGAGATATGCTGCGGTAAAGAGTATTGCAAAAAATGAGATGACGGTAAAAACGCAGGATACACCTTTTGGGATATGAATTTTTTCGCTTATATATTCGGACGGAGGCTCAAGGATATGGGCAAACACCGCAGCAAGAACAAACGGCAGAAGCGCCCCCAAAATCGTATTTCCGTATCGGGGCATAATATAAAAAATGAAAACTCCAAGAGCTATAAAAAGAATATATTTTATTTTTTTGTTTTCTGTTTCCATACAATGCCCCCTTATGAAAAATACTATTGATTTTAATGCTCCGATATGATATAATATAAGGTAAAATAGAATAATATTTTGTTTTAATGACAAGAAAGGAACAAGTTATGATAAATATAGCCATTCTCGGTTTCGGCGTTGTTGGTTCCGGCGTTGCCGAAGTAATAAAAGAAAACAGCAAATCCTTGAGCGACAAGCTTCAGGGACAGGAACTTAATGTAAAATACATACTCGACAAGCGCACATTTCCCGAACATGAACTCGGCGATAGAGTAACAACAGATTTTGATATGATTGTAAACGATCCCGATATCGTTATGATCGTTGAAACTATGGGCGGTTCTCACCCCGCATATGAATTTACAAAAAGAGCAATCGAAGCAGGAAAAAATGTTGTAACTTCAAACAAAGAAGTTGTAGCAAATTTCGGAACCGAGCTTCTTGACCTTGCAAGAGAAAACAATGTAAACTATCTCTTTGAAGCGTCTGTCGGCGGCGGTATTCCGATCATCCGTCCTATGTGGCAGTGTCTTGCCGCAAACGAAATAGAATCGGTAACAGGTATCTTAAACGGTACAACAAACTTCATCCTCACAAAAATGATCGATGAAAATATGGACTTTTCCGAAGCGCTTAAAATAGCGCAGAGTCTCGGTTATGCGGAAGCCAATCCCGCAGCCGATGTGGAAGGTCTTGATACCTGCCGTAAGATCTGTATCCTCGCCTCCCTCGCTTTCGGAAACACAATTTCCCCCGACAAGGTACACTGCGAAGGTATTACAGAAATCACACTTTCTGATGTATCGGCAGCCGATATGCTCGGCTATTCCATAAAACTTCTCGGAAGAGCAGTAAAAGGCGATAAAAATACATATGTTATAACCGCTCCCCATCTTGTAAGCTACGAAAATCCTATGGCAGGTGTAAATGATGTTTACAACGCAATTACAGTTTGCGGAAACGCTGTCGGGGATGTTATGTTCTACGGCAGAGGCGCAGGTAAGCTTCCTACGGCAAGTGCGGTCGTAGCCGACATCGTTGATATCGCCCGCGAATGTAAAAAGGCGATAACATGGACAGTTGCGGAAAAGGATCCTGTTTGTGATTACAAAGAAGCAAAGGTAAGATTTTTCGTAAGAACTGATGACAAAAAGGCAAACGATCTGTTCCCGAATTGCGTATTCTGTACTACCGACGAAGGATATGCTTTCATCACAGAAGAAAACACAGAATCCGCACTTTGCGAAGCTCTTTCGAAGATAAATGTTCTTTCTAAGATAAGAGTTCTTTAATTTTGCTTTATAAATATTATTTTCCGTTTTCTGTAAATAATACCAAAAACGGATTTTACGGAGGACAGTTTATTAAATGAGTAAAAATAATTGCTGTAAGAACAGCAAAAACGAAAGACTCGGTCAGGTCGGCGGTCAGGCAGTCCTTGAAGGCGTTATGATGAGAGCCGGAAACACAATCGCCCTTTCTGTACGCACCCTTTCCGGAAACATCAAAACCGATGTTGAAGTTCTTCCCGAAAAAAAGAGCGCCGTTTCAAAAATACCGCTTGTAAGAGGTATCGTAAATTTTGTTACGATGATGAAGCTTTCGATATCTACGCTCAACAAATCGGTCGATATGCTCGGTCTTGAAGAGGAAGAACCCTCTAAATTTGAAAAATGGCTTGAAAAGCATTTCGGCAAGAGCCTTACTTCTGTCGTTACCGCAATCGGTACGGTTTTGGGCTTTGCCCTTTCGATACTTCTTTTTATGTTTATACCCAAAGAAGTTTCAAATCTCATTTTCGGAGATTCTACCGGATGGTGGATGCTTCTTGAAAGTGCGGTTTCGGGTATTTTGCGCATCTTCATATTCCTTGCATATATCTGGGGCGTAGCCTTTATGCCCGATATAAAAAAGACTTTCCAGTATCATGGCGCGGAACACAAATCGGTCTTCTGCCACGAGAAAAACCTTGAGCTTACCGTTGAAAATGTAATGAAGCAGTCCAGATACCACCCCAGATGCGGCACAAGCTTTCTTGTTATTATGATGATTATCGGAATTATCATCGGCCTTCCTCTTGTAAACATACAGAATATGTTTTTAAGACTCGGCGTAAGCCTTCTGACACTTCCTCTTGTTGTTGGCGTCGGTTATGAATTCATCCGCTTTGCAGGCAAGCACGACAATTTTCTCACCCGCGCGCTTTCTGCTCCCGGTCTTTGGATCCAAAGACTCACAACCAAAGAACCGACAAAAGATCAGATCGAAGTTGCAATAATCTCGCTTAAAGCCTCTTTGCCCGACATATATCCCGAAATTTCCGATATTCTTGAAGCTCAGAAAGAATCAGAAAACGGGAACGGAGAAACCGAAGCCGAAACAAATACGGTTGCCGAAAACACAAACGAGGAAAAAGCGCAATGACATACCGAAGCTTTTGTACTATTGCTTCCGAAAAAATTTATAACGACAAAAACTGTCCCGCCGAACAAAAAGACCGCGGGACAGCAGTTTTTGAAGCACAAAATCTTGTAAAACATTTTGCGGGAGATGCTTTTTGCACATACAGGATCGACGAGGAAATAAGTCCGGATTGTGAAAAGAAGCTTTTTTCGGCGCTTGAAAAAAAGCTTTCGGGAATTCCGCTTCAATACATTCTCGGAGAATGGGAATTTTACGGCGAGCGCATTTTCTGCGGCAAAGGATGTCTTATCCCCCGCCCCGAAACAGAATTTCTCGCCGAATTTGCGATAAAAAATCTTCCGTCCGGCGGAAAGTTTTTTGATATATGTACGGGAAGCGGCTGTATTCCGGTTGCAATACTTAAAAACAGACCCGATTCTTTCGCATACTGTCTTGATATTTCGGAAGATGCGCTTTTATACGCCCGTAAAAATTGCGGATACCACAATCTCGACAGCCGAATGAATATCATAAACTGCGATGCGGCAGAATTTGAAACCGATGAGAAATTTGATATCATCCTTTCAAATCCTCCGTATATAAAATCCTGTGATATGAAAAATCTGTCGGCAGAAGTTTTAAACGAGCCTCATATCGCGCTTGACGGCGGTGAAGACGGACTCCTTTTTTACAGACTTATCGTAGAAAGATATACAAAAAATCTGAAAAAAGGCGGGGTTTTTGCCTTTGAAGCCGGCGAGGATACATCGCATAGCGTAGGCGATATCCTTACAAAAAGCGGATTTTTCGCCGAATATATAAAAGACTATTCGGGAATAGACCGCGTTATTATCGGAAGGAAAAAAGATGAATAAGAAATATGCTGCCGAAACAAATCTTTCTCAATCTCTTCAAAATGCATACGAAAGCGAAACAGATTACGAGAATATGTACTGTGAAAACGGCGTTTTTTCCGGGACATTTGAAGCGGGAAACATTATCGGCTGTAAGTTTTTATCCTGCCGTTTTAATTCCGCATCATTTCAGAGAAGCGCCTTTACTGATTGCATTTTCCGTTCCTGCGACCTTTCAAACTGCGATTTTACAGATGCGTATTTCAAAGACTGTGTTTTTGAAAACTGCAAACTGATGGGGGCAAAACTTCCAGATACAGTTATATATACTTCTGTTTTTTCGGGATGCAATCTTTCTTATTCGACTTTTGCAAAAGCCAAAACCGATACGGTAAATTTCAAAGAATGTAATTTTGAAGAAGCTTCGCTTTCCGAAATGAAGCTGAAAAAGACCATCTTTCACGAAAATTCTTTTTGCAGATGCTCGTTTTTTATGACAAAGCTTTTAGGTGTGGATCTTTCCCAAAACGATCTTTCGGGCATAATTCTTTCGGATAGTTTATACGAGCTTCGGGGAGCGTATATATCTTCGGAACAAGCTTGTATTATAGCAAAAATGCTTGGGATAAAGATAAATGATATGTAAATTATATAAATAAAAATCGGACTGTAAAACCTACAGTCCGATTTTTATTTATGCGTTCTGATACTTCTGCTTTACCGTATTGATCTTCTGCTGTTCAACCTGCTCCATCGGGTACCAGCCCTTCTGAGCCATCTGAGAA
The DNA here is from genome assembly GCA_015064485.1 of Oscillospiraceae bacterium. Classification (GTDB taxonomy): domain Bacteria; phylum Bacillota; class Clostridia; order Oscillospirales; family CAG-382; genus UMGS1052. The sequence continues at coordinate 46,527 of SVSD01000002.1, forward strand.
TATACATTGTCCTGAAGGCACAATGACTCATTCAAAGCGCAGTTAAACGCATCGTGAACATTTCCTGTTGAGGATTCGATTGTGCCGTGCATATAAAGGTCGCAAACACCCTTCTGAAGGTGAAGAATGTTCTCCATCAAATTCTTATCGTCCATATTTTCCTCCTGTTATAAAAGCCCGTAAAAGCTTTCGAATATCTGTCGGTTCTTGTCAGCCACCTGCTGTACACACATCTTAAGCTGAGGGTCTTTTATCATCCCTACGGTTTCGTTGCACTTTGTCATACAAAACTGTGCGTGAGAAAGTGCATCTTCTACATAAAGCAATTCTTTTTGTGTCATTTTTTCATACCTCCTTTTTGGTTTCAAAAATATTATTTCACGCATTCCTATTAATATTCAGAATGATTGACAAAAAATATGAAATATGATAATATGAGATTCAGATATCCTATTTTGCGGAGGAATTATGGAAAAAATTTACACAAATATAGATCAGCTTATCGGAAACACTCCTCTTGTTGAACTTAAAGTAATAGAAGAAGAACTTTCTTTAAAAGCTTCGGTTATCGCAAAGCTTGAATATTTCAACCCCGCAGGTTCAGTTAAAGACAGAGCCGCTCTTTTTATGATAAATGAAGCTGAAAAAGACGGAAGGCTTAAAAAAGGCGGAGTTATTATAGAACCCACATCGGGAAATACAGGTATCGGACTTGCGTGCGTTGCCGCATCAAGGGGATATAAAGTCATAATCGTTATGCCCGACAGTATGTCGGAAGAAAGAAAAAAGCTTATGACTGCATACGGTGCTGAGCTTATTCTTACAGACGGAAAGCTCGGTATGAAAGGCGCAATCGAAAAAGCTTATGAAATAGAAAAGGAGATCCCCGGAAGCTTTGTGGCAGGACAGTTTTCAAACAGTGCGAATGCTCTTGCCCACTACAAAACAACAGGCCCCGAAATATATAATGACTGCGGCGGCAATGTTGATATATTTGTCGCAGGAGTCGGCACAGGCGGAACAATAACCGGAACGGGAAAGTATCTTAAAGAACATATCGAAGGGATAAAAATATATGCGGTCGAGCCGTCTGATTCCCCCGTTCTTTCGGAAGAAAAATCGGGGGCGCACAAACTGCAGGGTATAGGCGCCGGATTTATCCCTGAAGTTCTTGATACAGGCATTTATGATGAAGTAGTAACCGTTTCAACGGATGAAGCGTATAAAGCGGCAAGACTTCTCGGTACGAAAGAAGGAATACTTGTAGGGATATCCTCTGGTGCCGCATTGCATACGGCGTTTGAACTTGCGAAAAAAGAAGAAAACAAAGGTAAAAGAATCGTAGTTCTCCTTCCCGACACAGGCGACAGATATCTTTCAACAGACTTGTTTTAAAACAAAAGCGAAATAAAAATCCGATAAAATGAAAGAAAAACTCAAAAATGAGTTTTTCAAAATAATTATTCCGTCTGCCGTCCTATAAAAAAGGAGCTGTAAAAATTACAGCTCCTTTTTTAATTCAAAATTTTCTTTCTAAGCGCCTCAATATCAGTAATCATATCGCTTTGGGATATGAGTTCTTTTCTTATATCCGCGTCATTTATAAGTATACGCACTGCCTTTTTGGCGTTTCTTAAAAAAGTTATATGTGTTTTTCTTCTTCTCGGGTCGTTAAATATCGGGCAGATACCCGATGCTCTCGGATCGGGCAGAATTTTTATATAGATCTTTCCCGAAACTTCATTTATTTTCGGATAAAACGGGAAAATACGGCAGGCAAAAGGGCGAAGTTCCCGCAGACATCTGCCGCTGCAAACAAGCATATCCCCTTCATGCGATTCTACAAAGGAAAACTCTTCAGCTCCTTCAAGAAGCTCTTTCTCTCCGGGCAAAATAAGCATACCGCACTGCCCTCCGTCTTCCCCATGGCTCGAGTTTTCTTTACAGCAAGCTCCGCCGCAAAGAAGACCGCAATCGTTCTTTTTTGGCGTAACATCACAAAGAAGGTCATATGCCTTAAAAATTAAATCTTTCTTTTCGTAATTCATTTTTAAAAGGCGGAATTTTTCCGCCGAACTCTCCGTATGTAAATTAATTTCTTACTCCTCAACAATGCTTTCAAGCTCAATTCCGTCGGGGCTGTAAGGCTTTTTGGGATGAGGTTCAATCTTTAAAAGGTCGAATTTAAAATGACGGCATTTGCTTGTATCCTCAACCACCGACAAGCGGTTTTTGTATTTACAAACATAAGTCTCGTCAAGTTCCATATAACACGAATATTCGCACAAAGCACAACAAGCTTCGTAATCGTAAGTTTTTTTCATATCAGTTTCCCTCACAAAAGGTTATTGAAGCAAAACCGCTCCGATACACAAGCATTATAACACACAAAAAAACAAAATTCAATAAAAAACAAAAAAGTTCTTTTCGTTCCCGTATTTAACGCACATTTAGTGCATATTTATGCTTAACGCTTGACAAACACTCTGTTAGATGGTAAAATTATTTTATATTTTGTATTTTTATGAGGAAAAATGGATATATTATATTTTTTCGAGAAAATCCGTAACCCTGTTCTTGACGGGATTTTTTACGGAATAACACAAATGGGCGATGAGATATTTTTTCTCGCAATTGCTCTTATAATGTTCTGGTGCATAAACAAAAATATGGGATATTTTTTGATGTCCACATGCTTTTTCGGCATAGTTTTAAATCAGTTTTTAAAGCTCGCCTTTAAAGTCCCAAGACCTTGGATAGCAGATCCGAATTTTAATCCGGTTGCCTCCGCAATAGGCTCTGCCACAGGGTATTCTTTCCCCAGCGGACACACTCAAAATGCTGTCAGTATTTTCGGATGCCTTTCCGCAGGAAGCGGTATGCTTTTTAAGAACAAAAAATCAAAGACTGTATTCTGTATAATCTGCATTATACTTGCCGCAAGTGTTTCGGTATCAAGACTCTATCTTGGCGTACATACCCTTGAAGATGTTCTTTTTTCGATAGCTCTTGCTCTTGCGATGGTCTTTCTTTTCCGCCCTGTTTTTGTTAAAAAATCACCCAATCCCGTAGTTATTTCGGTAATAATCGCATTGATGATGTTAGCGACAGGCGCATATCTTATATATTCGTATACACTCGATTCTGCCGACGCAGCAGAAATCGAAAACATATTGACAGGACAAAAACATGCCTGGTATATGCTCGGCGGTGTTTTGGGAATTCTTATCTTCTATCCCTTGGAAAGAAAATTCGTTGATTTTGATCCTAAAACCTCTCTCGGAATACAGTTTATAAAAGTCATTCCCGGTTTCATTCTTGCAATCGGTTTAAAAGAGCTTTTAAAAGTTCCGCTTAATGCAATATTCGCAGGACACGGCATTTCCCATTCGATCCGCTACTTCGCTCTCGTTGCTTTTTCGGTGTTTGTCTGGCCTTTATGCTTTAAACATTTTGAAAAACTCAGGAAAAAATAACAAAAAACCGACAGAATTTTTCTGTCGGTTTTATTTTTATGCTTTTCCTTTGCTTCCCCCGAAAACAGCTCCCGAAAGAAGATTTGAATCAAACGAGAAGTTTAACTTTTCAGCATCTCTTTCGCGTTTTATTGCAAGTTTTATGAGTTCATCAAGAAGCTCGGGATATTTCATACCCGTAGCCTCCCAAAGATAGAACGAAAGCGAACCGGGGATCGTATTTATTTCATTTACATAAACTTCATTTGTATCTTTATCAACAAGAAAGTCGATTCTTGATACACCGGAACATCCGAGTGATTTAAACGCCTCTTTTGCGTATTTTTGTATTTCCGCTTTCATTTCGTCTGTTATAGGTGCGGGTAAAACCCTTTTTGTATCTGCCATTCCCGCACTCTTTGAACCGCCTTTTGAGCCTTTGCCGCCTGCCATATATTTTTCTTCGTAGCTTAATATTTCGTCGTGATTTACAGGCATCTCACATTCGGAAGCTTTTTGTTCGTCCTTGTCGCCGAGTACCGAGCAGTTTATTTCAAACATATTGATAACTGCATTTTCAACAAGCACTCTGTCGGCAAATTCTAAAGCATAATCAAGAGCATCAACAAGAGCTTCTTTATCCTTCGCCTTTCTGATACCCACACTTGAGCCGAGATTTACAGGCTTTACGATTACAGGATAACGAGTAGAATTTTCTATTTTAGAGATGATCTCCTCAGTTTGAAGCATATATTCCCGTCTTGTAAATACCACACAGTCAATAACAGGAATACCTGCCGCCTTCATCATTACCTTTGCTGCATATTTATCCATACCGAGAGCTGAGGATATTATGTCGCATCCCGCATAAGGGCAGGAGATGGCATGAAGATACCCCTGCAAAGTTCCGTCCTCAACATTTGTACCGTGAACGACGGGAAGCGCGACATCTATATAATCAACAACATCCTTTGCAAAAGCTTTCTTTTTATATCTTACAAGCTCGGTTTTTCCGTTACCGCTTACCATATTTACTCTTGTGCTGTTTTTAAGCAATGCATCTATATCGGTATATGCTTTTATATCAGATATTTTTTCGCCGACATACATTTCGCCTTTTTTGCTTATGTATATTGCCACAGGCTCATATTTTTCGGTATTTATATTGCGGTATGCCTGAATACCTGAGATTACCGAAACTTCATGTTCTACACTTTTTCCGCCGAAGATAACTCCGACCTTTACCTTTATTGACATAACAGTTCTCCTTAAAAATTATCGGGAAGATCGTTTTCTATAAGTATAACCCTGCGCTTTTCATCCGCAAGGAATTTTGCAGTATTTATTGCGTCCTCGACCTTTTCAAAAATTATAAGCTTTTCTTCGTCAAAGCCTTCCGAAAGAACACCTTTTTTGATACTTCTTGTCTGCCGCTCGCCGACAAGGAAAATATAATCGCAGACATCAGCCGCTTTTCTGCCGAGTTCGAAATTATATTCGTCCTGTTTTTCGCCAAGCTCTATCATACCGGGAGTAATTATTATCTTACATCCCTCAAATCCCGAAAGCACTTTAAGGGCGGCTGATGACCCTGCGGGATTGGAATTAAAGGAATCGTCGATGATACAAAAATCCGCGCCCTTTATAAGAGAGAGTCTGTGCGGGGCGGCTTCTATTCTCTTTGAACCGAGAATAAGCTGTTCGTCTGTCACGCCAAGCTCTTTTGCAACCGCAATACAGCCTAAGACATTTACAATATTATGCTCCCCGAGAAGCTTTGTTGAAAGAGTGGTTTTAAAATCTTTTCCTGCCGCTTCAAAGGAAGTACCCGACTCGCTTAACGAAAGTATATTTGCCTTTATATCTGCGTCTTTATTTTCAATACCGTAATAGACCGCATTTTTAGAAATATCATTTTTTTGTGCTATATAAGTGTTATCTGCGTTAAGAAAGATAATTCCGTCATCGGGAAGTGCATCGCACAGCTCGAATTTTGTTTTTATAACATTTTCAATACTTCCGAAGGTTTCAAGATGGCACGGACCGATTGATGTAATAATACCGTATTTCGGCTTTACTATATCGCATATTTCCTTTATCTCTCCGATACTTCTTGCACCCATTTCGCAAATAAAAATATCGTGGAGAGAAGTGAGATTTTCTCTTACCGTCTTTACAACACCCATAGTTGTATTATAACTTGCAGGAGTCATTAAAACATTGTATTTTTCGGAAAGAAGCTTTTCAAGAATATATTTTGTTCCTGTTTTTCCGTAGCTTCCTGTTATACCGATAACGGTAAGATCGGGAAGCGACTGTATTTTCTTTTTAGCTTCGTTTATGTATCTTTGTCTTACCGCCTTTTCAAGAGGCTGATTTAACAGATTTGCAAACAAAAGGAAATACGAAGGAATTATAAGCGCAATATTCAAAACAAATACAGGATATACGAAAATTTCAAGTACGGCGGAAATTACCAAAGAATTAAAAACAGTACTGTCGCCGTTACATACTGTCTTTTTACTCTTGTTGTATATACAAGCGGTTTTTTTGCCTTTTTCGGAAGATTAAGAACAAGAAAGATCAAATTCGGAATGATTGCAACAAGCTTTAAAATATCCCAAGGTAAAAAGAGCATTAAAAGAGATAAAACCGGCAAAAGCGATTTCAAAAAGAGAGTTTTGAAATTCGTCTTTATCCAGTCACGCATAAAGACATATTTATATGCGTTAAGCTGAAACATATGCACTCTGTTTGTAAATGCAACCAAAAAGCAAACAAACGATATTAAAATATAAAGAACCGTTGATATAATACCAAACATATACGCGCCTTTCAAACTATTTTATATCAAAAAACGAATAAAGCACCCTTTTTGTAAGTCCTATGTCCGCAACAAATGAAAAATGCCCTGCCCCTTTAACTGTAACAAGCCCGCTGTCGGGGATAAGTTCTTTCATTTTATTTGCCTGATACATCGGGGTATCTGTGTCATTTTCTCCCCAGAAAAGAAGGGTCGATGCCTTGATTTTGGGAAGGCACAAGGTCAGATCTTCGTTTATAACACTTACCATACTTTTTCTCATTATCTCTGATGCGGCCGCATAATCGGCAGAACCATTCTTTTTACGCATTTTTTCGATGAGTTCGGGTTTTGCTTTTGCAAAAAGCTTTTTTGCGATTTTGAACTTTAAAATTTTCATTTTTTGGGAGAAACTCTTTTTTCTTATAAGTCCCGCCGAATCAATAAGAACCATCTTTTCTACAGAAAGCTTTGTCTTTTCACTTGTCACAAGCTTGATTGCGGTTCTTCCTCCGTGCGAATGACCGATAATATAAGCCTTTTCAATTCCCAGCTTTTCCGCAAAAGCCCTTACAAATTCCGCATAATCTTCCGCAGTATAAGGGAAAGAGGGCTCATCGGAATTTCCAAAGCCCGGCATATCCGGGGCTATAATTCTGAAATGAGGGGTTAGCATATTTATAACCGAACGGTATGTTTCGCCCCTTGCACCCCAACCGTGCAAAAGAATTATAACATCTCCGCAGCCTTCGTCGATATACGATATTTCAAGTTTTTCGCCAAGTACATCAAGAAGCATAAAAATATTCCCCCTTTTACAAAACTCTTACATTATAGTATAAGATTTTTTTCTGAAAATGTCAAGAAAAAACAAAAGAATTCAGAAAACAGAAAGAGGAACTGTAAAATAACAGTTCCTCAACATAACATTATAATTTCAGAAAGGAAATTTGCATAATTTTTTAAGTATTAAAAATACTATGTCAGCCCATAAGGGGGCTTGCCCCCTTACAAGCCTTCATATTGCTGTTTTATTTTGTGATATTTGCACTGTCGGGCGACATATCAAGCATTTCTGCAGGAGTATTATACATTCCCATGTCATTATCCATACCGTCGTCATAATTCATATCGGCGTTATAGATCTCCTCGTCATAAGTTCTGCCGTCATTGTAATTTTCGGTATATTCATCGCCGTCGATTACATCTTCGCCTACTCTGCCCTTACAGCTCGCAAGAACAAGTACTGTTGCAGCTGTGCAAAAAACAAGCGCTGTTTTGATTTTCTTATTCATTTCAAAACCTTTCCTTTCGGGTGTTTTACCGCACCCGAAAATAGTTTTACCGCAGATGCAAAAATTATTCACTTTAAGAGTTCAATCCCAATTCGTAGCGGATACTTCTTTTTTCCTCTTCGGTAAGATCAAAGCTGTTTATAATTTTCAAAAGCTGTTCTTTGGAATATTTTGGCTCGTAATAATCTCCTGACTTGTGTTCGACAACGCTCTTTTGTGCTTCTCTGACAAGTTCAAGGCAAGCTTTATATTCATCACCGTATTTTGCTTGGTTTTCAGAATTTGTATTGTCGGCATTTTTCTTATCCTGCATTACCGAATACTGGAATTTTTCTCTTGCAAGAGCGTCATCTCTTTCGCTGTTTTTGACTTCCTGTTCAAATTCCTTTGTCCATTTTTCATAATCAAGATCATTTTGTTTTTGGCGCATCTCAAGTTCTCTTTCGGTAACGCTTTTTTCGTACTCGTCATTTGATTTGCCCTGATAATAATCCGCCCACCATTTTTCATCCTCAACCGAATCTCTTTGCTTCTGGTACTGAGCATTTTTCTCATCAGCAAGAAGTGAATTATAGCGATAATACTCATCAGATGCCTGCATCATCATTTCCGAAGACAAGGTATTAAGATCCTGCATAAGAGAGCTTCTTATATCGGCGATCATCTTATCTCTTTCCGCCTGAAGGCTCTTTAAAAGATCACGGTATTCATCTTCCATTCTCAGCTCTTCTGAGAGAACTCTTCCGCCGCCCTTCGAAACTCCTTCATTCAACAGCGCTTCGTCAAGATACTTGTTCTTTTTCTCATAAGCTTTTTTGACTTCAGCAATCTGCTTTTCGTAATCTTCATTTACAGACTTAATATAGTCATTTGCCTGTTTCTGCAAAACACTGCCTCGCTGATTTATCGCCCTTACATAAGAATCAATGATCGTCTGCTGAAGACTTTCCGAACTCCTTGAATAAGGATCTTTATAATAAGGAGTTTCGGATGTTATTTTTTTAGGTTCAGATATTGTAGAAACATTTTTACCGACACTTTCTGTCATATTCCCGAAAAGTCTTTGTGCATATCCGTCTTTTGACACATTTGACGAGTCAATTCCCATAGCCGCCGCTTTGCCGAGGTTGTAATTATAACTGACTGTATCTGCCCATTTCATCTGTTCGCTTACATCAAGACCGTTTGCGAGTCTTGCGCTTATGGCATCCTGTGTTCTTGCAATTTCTTCTTTATAAAGTTCTTCATTGCCGCCGGCAAGCATTTTAAGACGCTCATCCGCCGGAACGGTAGCATATTTATATTTTGTAGACATAAAATCGTTCCTTTCATTTTAATCGTAAAATTTCACTCTTTCCGCCTTTTGCCACAAAAAAACAAGGTTTTCAACACATATTCCGCCGCCATCCATTTCAAGTTTTACCGAGTATCTGTTTGCACAGTATGAGGGGATCTTAACGGTAAGTTTTCCTTCGCTTTTGTCGGTTTTTACAGTTGTATTATAGAAAAGCTTCCCGTCTGCAAAAAAGGAAAGATTAAAGCTCCTTTCTCTCCCGCTTTTATTCTCGTAATCAAAAGAAAATTTCAAGAGTTTTTTTCTCAGATAGCTGTTGCCGAAATCATATTTCTTGGTTGTGAAATAAGAGATGATATTTTTTTCAGTTGTACTTCCATCCTCAGAAAAAACAGTATCGCAAAAATCCTCTGCGGAACATTCAAAAATTTCCGTTTTTTCTTTGCTTCCCACAAAATACAATTTTCCCGCAAGAGCAAACATATCGGAAAAATCGCCCGCTTCGCAAATTTTGAACCAGGGAAGCTTCTTTTGGGAGGTTCTGTATTCTGCGCCCGAATAAAAAGGTACTCTGCCATAATCCCACATATAGATCGATTTTCCGTTACAGATAAAATACTTTCTGTCAAAATCGCAGGAAAAGCATTTTCCCTCTTTCGCAAAAGGAACTCCTGTATCTCCTTTTAAATTTTGAGAAATCGGTAAAATATTAAGCTCATCAAAAATATCGGTTGACTGCAAAATATATATTCCGTCGGTTTTGTCGCCGAAAACTATTGTGTTATCAAGTGCATTTACACTTCCGCTCATACTGCATCCCACACCTGTATTTATGGAATTTACAGTAAAAACCGGGCCGTTTTCTTCCGAAAACGAATATGACATCGAATAGATATGCTTGTCGGTAAAGAAGTACATCTTTTCATATCTTTTTTCAGCTCCGTTTACATTTTCGCTTCCGTCGCCCAAAGTTTCCTGAGTGTTGTCAGGGAAATACAAAGGATTTTTGAGTTCGCTTCTGAAATACATCGAAGGATACTCGGGATTTCCCGTAATAAAGGCGCGGCTTCCGTCTTTTGTCGTACCACCGTAGCAAAACGCGATTTTTGAGCCGTAAATCTTTGAAAGATATTCATTCATTGTCTCATTTGAAGCATCTATTGTATACTCCACTTCGATCGGTGATTTAAGCCCCGGGCCATCCTTGAAATAGAAAGCTACATGCATATTGTCTGAAGAATAGTCCTGCTGCATGGGTTTTAACCTTTGTCCATCTTTAATAATACAACACGGCTGAGAAGTATCGGCAGGATACGGCAAATCAAAGGATTGGGTTGTTTCGTAACCTGTACCCGATACCAAATTATAGTGACATCTTACACGCTTGGTAAGCATATTAAAAGGTTCAAATGTTTCGTAACTCGAAAGCCACTTGTCAGCATTCTGAATAATTATAGGATAATAAGGCTCTATTTCTTTACAGTTAAAATCCTTGTCTGTTTCAAAGATCTTTTTATCGCTTGAATAGAAATAGACCTTAGCATTCATGCGCAAAAAAAAGCCTTCCTCTCCTACATTTTCACACATTGTATGGATGTTTTCGCCGTCAAAACGGTAAAGGGAAGTTCCTGCATGAAAAATTATATTACCGTAATATTCCTCGGGAAATTTTGATTTGTATTCTCCCTCGACTTTTGTTCCGACACAGCATAAAGCATCTCTTGTTTTTAAAATTCCGCCGTCAAAGCAGATATTTGACATTTCGGTGACGAAGCTGTCGTCACCGTTGTCATCAAAAGTATATCCTCCCGAAAGTTTTTCCACCTTGTAAAGATATTTGCTGACGGATGAAATACTTCCGGTACTTACAGAATTATATGCCATAACATCAACCTCCCGTCATCCGAAAAACCGTCTTATGCCTCTTCTTTTTCCGTAAGCCGCAGAATAAAAACTGTTTCTGTTGAACGGATTTGACGAAGGATAACAATTTGCAAGTATTTCACGGTATTTATAAGTAAGTCTTGTATAAAGCTCGCCGTCTTCCCTTTCGCAAAGCTCGGCGGCTGTGGCATATACAGCGGCAGAAAAGGCGGATGGGGAAAGTTCGATAACTGTATTATCATTTGAGTTTTCGGAAAGCTCCTTCGGGCAGAAGTAATATTCCACCAAATATGTTCCCGCATTTTTTTCGCTGCACGATAAAACCCCGTCGGAAAACTCAAAAATATCGCATCTGCAAGGATGCGTTCTGTCGCCTGTGACCTTAAGTACCCTTGAAATTTCGATACATTCGGGAGATATTTCACAATAAAGCTTCTTTCCGTCGGGCAAAAACCTTTCATCAGGGCAATATCCCACACTTTTACTCGTATAGCTTTTTAGATTTTTCACATCAACAAAAGCTTTTTCTTTGCAGAAAAAAATAATATCCGAAGCATTTTCGGGAATTAATGCTTTAAAAATTTTGAGTTGACTGTAAGGAGAAATTATTTCTTTTTTCAAAACAGCATTCCCGTCGCCGTCACAAAATACAATATTACATTTTCCGCAAAATTCGAAACTCAAAGCGCCCGAATCAGCGGGAAGAGAAACGAGCTTTTCCTCGCCGCTTATAAGCGAAAAATCGCAAACCTTCATCAGAACACCCGGAGTTTTAAAGACAACACTTTTCTTTTCAAGCCGTCTGTCGCAAGAAAGACTTACAAGGCGGATAGCGGCGTTTGCCGCCGAAATAAACCTTTTTTCCATATCTCCGACAGCACCCGAAAATATTTCGTGTTCTTTTCCGTTGCAGCTGTATTCATCAAGCACCCTGAAAACATCGCTGCGAAATCTTCCCAGAGTATAGCTTAAATTTCTGTCGTTCATTCTTCAATTCCTTTCAGCTGTTTGTTTTGCAGGTGATTTTTGTGGGATACCCGAGGTATCCCACAAAATAAATTTCAGAATGTATCCGATACGATCAAATAAATTGTTTTTTCGGCATCTGTCGGGTTATAAACCGAAACCTCTCCCGAAAATTCAATTACTTCACCTTCATATGTCTTATATCCTTTAGTCTTATCGGACTGGGACATACCGCAAACCACCACCCCTTCGGGGAAGGAAATTCTTGCGGAAAGTCCATCGTCACCGGCAATAAATGACTTTTTCGGAGAAATCGTAATTTCTTCCGATTTTATGACCCTTGCGGGCTGATATGTAACAAACATAAAAATCCTCCTTATTATGCGGGATCAGAGAAGATGATAGGTCTTGCATCGCCGAAACCGAAACCGAAATCGACATAACCGATATAGTCGGTAATCAAAGGATTTGCTTCGTGAGATACAAGAACTGTGGGTTCTGTGATGTAAACGAGCTTCAAAATTTCGGGGAGAAGCATAGAATCGGCAATAGCCCACTTCTTACCGGTAAGACCGATACCGCCTCCGCCGACTACCATATACTTCATACCGTAAACAGGGTTTGCGGCATTCATAGGTGCATCCGCATCGGGATTCTTTTCGGGGATAAGGCGGGAGTTGGGGCCGCAGATCTCCTTTGCCTTCGGTTCAAGCTCAGGGCTTACGAGAAGAAGGTCAAAATTACCTGCAAAAGGAAGTCCGTCGGGTGTTACAAAAGATGCGGCCTTTGTCTGCGCCGCTGTGATTGCCGCAACAGAAAGGTTGGAATGAATGATGTTTGAATATGTTTCATCAGATTCGGAATTTACTCTGTGCTTATCAGATGCCCAGGGAGTGCCGTCGGCGCCCACCTTTGTAAAAGCATCGCCGAAAAGACGGTAAAACTCGTTAAGTACGGTCATATATGCGGAATCCGCAAGGCGTGTACCGACCTTTTCAGACTCCTTGCTCTGGTCGATCTTTGTCTTTTTATAGGACATAGTAACTTTTAAAGCGTGTTCCTTGGGGGTAATCGTTGTGATAAAGCCTCTCTTCTGATCAGCTTCGGCAATATTGGAACCATCATAAACGGGAATTTCGCCGTAACCGCCAACCCCTTCAAAACGGTAATCAACGCTGTCCTGAGTTATAACCTCGCAAAGCTGTGAGATAATGTCCATTCTGTCACCGTAGCGAAGATCAAAGCGCTTTTTAACAAGAGGGTAAAGATCCTGCGGCCAAGTATAAATATCGTTCATATTAAAAATTCTCCTTTGTTTTTATATTTTTTATCAGTGAATAAAAGTTTCCTTGAAACAGATCTCAAAATAATCTCTTTCGGGAAGTGCGCTTACAACCTTGGCAATTGTACCGGGGTTGTTTGCAAAATCAAAATCATATCCGTTGTCGCAAAGTGCAAGGGCATCAAAACCGCAAGGCGGGATTACTGCATAAACATCACCTACGCAAGGTGTTCCGCCTTCCTTTACGGTAAGAGTGTTGCCCGAGGAGGCGATGATTTCTCTTGCAAGGCCTGTGTGGTCGGTATTTGTGCTTGTTTCATTCTTTGAAATAAGCTTAATATATCCGCCCTTCAAAGCATCGGCTCCGGCAGGGAGCTCGAGACCGGATACATTTATCTGTGTAGCCGTTCCCTTTTCGGAAACTTCAAAAACCTTGTTTGCGATTGCAATTATCATACCGGGAGAAACGATAACTCTGACTCTTCCGGAACCCGAACGGGGATTTAATTCTTCCTTTTTCACTTTGTAGGATTCTGCAAGAATACCGAGAACTGTATCGGTATTTTCAGCCTTTTTGACTTTGCCGTTATTAAGAGTCACCGCTGTGCCCTTAAAAAGATCTTCTTCTGTTTCGATTTCGTATTCACGGATACAGGGAGATGCAGTCCCTGCGCTGTTCATAATATACTCCATATTACTTTCCTTTCGTTATTTTACTTTCCGATTTTTTTCGACGGTATTTGTGATAAAAACTCGGAATACTGTTTGTAGGACATCCCGGCGGATGCCGCTATTCTCTTTTGATTTTCTGTAAGTAAACTTGCGTAATCGGGCGTCCCCGCCGCATACCCCGAAAATCCCGTGGAAGCAAGTCCACGCTGTGCCGCTCTTGCGTGTGCCGCAGATTTTGCGTTTTCCATACCTGCAAGAAAAATACAGTAATCTTCAAACAGAGTTACAAGATCTCCTTCTCGCCTTTTGCAAAAGCTTCTGAACATCTTGTCCTCCATAACCTCTCCAAGCTTTTCCTCGCCGTACAAAGCAGCAAACTCAGAGAGCTCCCTTAACCGTTTTTCCTTTTCGGATATGTAATTTCCATCCGCTCCGCCTTCATTATCGGCTTTCTGTGCGTCGGGAACCGCATCAGTGCCGTTGTCTTCTCCGACGGGCGTCTTATCCGCTGAAAGCGATACTGCAAGTTCCGAAAGCTTTTGTGCAATTTTGGCATTCGAAAGATTTTTAAACCCCTCTTCTTTTCTTATCATCCCAAGTGCTTCACGCACTTTGATAAGCGATTCGTTGTTTTTTCTCTCTCTTGAAAGCCTTGTTTCTACAATGTTTTCGAGATCTTCTGCTGTATATAATTTTTCATCGGATAAATTCTTGTGTTCCCGGGATCTTGTTTCCATAAAGCTCCTCCTTCATATCTTTCATTATTTCGTCTTTATTGTTTTGAGAAAATTTCCTTTCGAGCGAATCACATATATCTCCTCTCATCGGAAGTCCGATAAGTTCCACATAGCTTTGTATAAGTCTGTAATTGTCCTCTGTAACAGGTACTTTTATAAGTTCCGAAAGTGCCTGAATTGTGAAAGCTTTGGAATTTGCAACTCCGTCGCCCACATGAATCTTTACATCCACAACAGGAATATATGCGCTCTCCGAATTTTCGGGATATGTTGCAAAATCGTTGAATCTGTAAACAGTTTCACCCGCGTCAACCGCTCCTATTGATATAATTCTTCCGTCGTCGTAATATTCAAGTGCCGTACGATCAATAAGTTCGTAAAGCCGCTTGAAACCTTCGGATTTTATTACCTTTTTCATCATCTGACGGTTTTTCGATCTTTCATTTATCAAAGCAATTCCCGATGCCGTTGTAACACGGGTAGGTTCAACCCCCTGATTAAGCTCGTAATTTCCCGTCGTATCTCTCATAACACTTCGCCAGTGTTCTGAATTGTTGTACTGATTTGTTTCCGAGTAAGCTCCGTTTCCAAGTCTTTGTATCTTGCCCATCATACCGGGGCGAAGCTTCCATACAGCACCGGGGGAATTATCCAGCGTTCCGTCATCTGAAAGTGCATTTTCCTCGGCAACTATTATGTCATTCGAAGAAAAAGCGGAATTGAGCTGAGCATATGCAAGCTCTCTGTCTGCCGCATCAATAAGCGGAACAAGTGCTTCAAGTTCACTTTTACCCCATACGCTGTCTTCTTTGGGAATCTTTGAATATATGACAAACGGGAACATCGAGCAAACAGTATTTTTCCAGTATTTGGGTATATATCTTATTTCTCTGTCGCCGATAAGAATGGAAAGGGCGATATCCCCTGCTTTCCATTTGTAATTCACCTTGACTTTTTCACCGTTTATGTTGCAGACAATAGACTGCTGACCGTCCTGCGGCTGTCTGAACCACCATTCGGTTACGGTTACGGTATCGTCGGAAGCGTCAAAAGCTCCCGCTTCTTCTCCCGTATATTCATAATACCCGTACCCTGAGCGATAACCGTTTATATAGTCATCAATATCCGTACCCATTTCTTTAAGCTCGTTTTCAAAAACTCTTTTTGCCTTCTGCTTATGAAGTCTGTATACATATCCTATATATTCACATCCATCTACCGTAGAAGACGAAGGATCGGTAAATATCTGCTCCGGCTTCGGATTATCAACAATTACATCCCCGTAATTGTATCCGTCAAAAACAGACGAATCCCAGCAAACCTTGTATACCGCAGAACCCAAAATATTAAGTCTTCTTTCGTTTACAGCATTTTTATGCTGAAGGGCGTTTATATCACAAATATATCTTGTGATATACTCTCTCTGCTTTGCCCTGTCAAAATCCTCATGAGCCCTTGGAGAAAACTCAAAATCGGGGACTGCAGTATCAACCTGGCTTTCCACATGAATAAATCCGTCGGTCGCCTGAGCAGGCTCCCAGGGGATGTCCTGTTCCTGAGTAAAAACAGCATTATGTACGCGTATCTCGTGATCGCCGTCATAATACGCTCTCATTTTTTTCCAATAAGTGCTTATAGGATTTTTGCTTTTGCCTGCGAGAGAAAGCAATGATTTGATGGTTTTTTCTCTTGCATACGAGTCGGAATAATCATAAATTCCCAACAAAGAATCTTTTGATCTTTTCATAGTTTTTTCCTTTCATAAAGTCATAATTTCCGCAGATGTGCGTTGCCTTTTATCTTTTGAGAAAGCCTTTTGGGTTTTTCTTTCTTTTCATTTTGCGAAGCAAAAAATGCTCTTGAAGATGCAAAATACCTCAAAGCATCGGGGGCGTGAGTTATTTCGTGAGGCTTTGTAGACGCATCTCCCGGTTTTTTCGGATCATGCAATAGCTGCGGAAGACATCTGATAAGATTTGAACAATTCCTGAAAATCGTCATTTTGCTCTTTTTTCTGCCGTCCTCATCTATATAAGGCTTGAGCCATTCTTTAAGACAAAGAAAACTCTGTACTCTTTCGGGAGATATCTTTGTAAGATAGACCCCGTTTTCGCAAAAAAGCTCATATATGCTTTTCCCCGAATCCTTTTGTCTGCTCCATAAATCGCTCGGTGCGATAAACTGGCAAACACCCGAAGACTTTTCTTTTATTTTTTTTGCCGCCTCGCTTACAATAAGGTCTTTTTCATAAACCTCATCATAAACATGTGCATGACCGTCGGGAGAAAGAGCCACAAAAACCGCTGCAAGCATATCAAGTCCGTAGTCAATAGCACAGTATCTTGACCATTCCTTCGGGATCTCATGCTCGTCGCAGGTATGTACCGACATATCAAATTCAGGGAAAAACTGCCCCTGAAAAGCATCCCATTTTCCGTAAAGCCAGGCGTCACGAAGGGAAACAGGTAAGCTTTTAAGTCTTTCGATATAATCCGGATCCTTTGAAAGCAATGCTTTATTGTCGTAAACAACAGCAGGAATAAATCTGTAGTCCTTCGGGTTTTCGCCTTCCCTGTAATCTCTGTCGATAAAAAGCCGTTTTACCCAACCGTGTCCCACTCCTCCGGGGTTGCAGGTAATATACATTCGTTTCGGAAAGTCGTTGGCGCCGCGAAGACAGCCCTTAAAGGTCTGAAACTGATACTCTGTAAGCTGGGTAGCCTCATCAAGGGCGATTATATCAAATTCCTGTCCCTGATACCTGTCCACATCTCCTTCGCTGTCGCAATATCCCATTTTGATATGAGAACCGTTTTTAAATTCAAAGGTCTTTCTTGTGTCGGTATATGTTGCGATCTCCGCAAGCTCGGCACACATAGGCCGTATATGATTTTCTCTCAGCTCCTGATAGCTTTTTCTTACAATAAGAACCGAAAGTCCCGGATATCTTAAACACATAAGTATCATCTTCCGCCTTAAAGCCCAGCTTTTCCCTCCGCCTCTTGCTCCGCCGTATGCCACATATTTTTCGTCAGCCGAAAAAAAGAGCATCTGCTTTTCCTGCGGATATCCTTTTAAAAAAAGTTTCTTCAAATTTATTCACCAAGCCTTTTTGCATCCTCGGAAAGTTCAAGCGAAAAACCTTCGATGTCCTCTTGCTTTGTCTGCCAGCCGAAATGTTCCTTAAGAGAGTTAATCGAAGCTGTAGCCGATAATCTGCCGGCAAGAGAATTTTCTTCGATATAAGCTTCGATCCTTCTTTTTGCACCCGAAATTATACGCCTTAATGAACGGGAGCTGTTTTCCAGCTCCGAAAGCTCTTTTGCACTCATATCAAGGTAATACAAAAGGCCTGTCAGCGTATAGGGCTTTTTGGTTTTCTTATCTTTGTCAAGCTCATTGTTTTCTCCGTCGCACATAGCAAAGTATCTGTTTATCCTTTTTTCAAGCTCTTGTTTTCCTGTTTTGCCCTTATAAATATTCTGTTTCAAAATTCTTCCCCTTTTAGTCGTTTCCGAGCATATGACACAGCTCGTAAAAATTATCCTCGGCATAATCCTGCCAACAGCTGCGGTGTATTGTATCGCCTGTCGACATAACAAACGCCTTTTCCTCGCCCTTTACGATTTCGTAACCGCAGTACATGCATTTCTCACAAACACATTCGGGGTCGTCGTCTTTATCTTTTGATGAAAAAATTCCTTCCTCATCAAGTATCTCTTTTTCAAATGCAATAAAATCTATGCAACTATTCATTTTCCTCTCCCTCCTTAAACATTTGTTCTTAGAATTGTACAAAAAATAAAAGAACATCAAAGACAAATTCGAATTTGTTTTTCAAACCTCTGTTCTTGTTATGCTGTGATTATACCACAAAAATTGGAAAAAGTCAAGAATTATTTGAACCTTTGTTCTAATTTCGGCTATTTTCACAATCTTTTTAGCATTTTTGTTCGATTTTTTGAATATTATTTGTTTATTATACCTATTGACAATTAAAGAACTTGCGTTCTAAAAAATAATCGGTTGCATCAAACACAAAAACTGATGCAACCGATCTTCTTATTTTGTTTAATTCAGAACCCTTTTCTGAGTTCCTTTACCGCCAAATGTATGGATTTTACAGTATCCGAGGAAGTCATACAGATATCCCCGACACTTTCTTGCGCAAATTCTCCCGCAAGTCCCGAAATATATGCGGCGCAGGAAACCGACAACTCATCCGGCTCACAATAGCCCATAAGTCCTGTCAGAATTCCCGACAAAACATCTCCGCTTCCCGCAGTCGCCATCCCTGCACATCCCGTGTCGGTGATAAAAACTTCTTTTTCGCCGGCAATGACAGTCCCCGCACCTTTCAAAAGAAGAATTACTTTTCCGTTTTTGTCTTTGAGGTACTCCTTTGCGCTTCCGACAGGATCGGAAAGTATTTTTTCCGTTTCATATCCCGATATCCTTGAAAACTCGAGAGGATGCGGTGTAAGTATTATTTTTTTGCAGCTTGTACGGGATAAAATATTTTTATCAAGTTTAGATAAGGCATTTATGCCGTCTGCATCAATAATCAGAACACCTTCGTAATTTTCTATAATATACGAAAGTATCTTCCCGTTATCTTTACCGTTTCCCCACCCCATTCCGCAGGACACCGCGGCAGTCCCCTTTAAAAGCAAATTGATTTTCTCTTTGTGAAAAATCATACTGCCGTCTTCATCGGGCATAACAAAAAGCGTACTTTCAAGAAGATACGGTGCAACATACGAAGAAACGGACTCCGCCACACACAGTTTTGTTACGCCGCATCCGCTTTTCAGTGCGGAAAGAGCCATATTCGAAAGCTTTACAGCTCCCGAGTATTCGCGGCATCCGCCGATAATTGCAGTATATCCGAAATTACCCTTGTGGCAATTATTTTCCCTTTCCCTTAAAATGTCCTTAAAATCAGCTTTTTCGGGTACAGAGACCTTTTCGCCCATAAGCGAAATTCCGATATCAATGCATTTTTTACTTTTCATTACATCTTTGGAGCGTCCGATAAAATGTCCGAGCTTATAAAACTGAACAGCAACTGTAAGATCGGATATGACCGAAATATCTCCCAGTCCGCTGTCGCCCGAAATCCCCGAATTTATATCGGCACTTACAATATATGCGCCTGATTTGTTCATTCTTTCAATGCATTTTTCGACATTTCCGGAAACTTTACCCCGAAATCCCGTTCCGAAAATACAATCGGCAAGAGTATCAAATTTTGAAAATTCTGTGCCGTCAGAAAAGATTTCATACTCTATTCCCTTTTCAACGCACTTTTCAAAATAGTATCTTCCGTCTTCGGAAAATTTGTCCTCTACAAGAACTATTCTGCAGTTTCCTCCGTTTTCGTGTATTGCAAGCGCAATAACAAACCCGTCGCCGCCGTTATTTCCCGTTCCGCAAACGACGCAGGTATTACCCCAATTGCCGTATGCTTTAAAAATACCTCTGCCTGCACGGAGCATAAGCTCTTTTGAATCCGTTCCGCACTTTATAGTATTTTCGTCGGATATGCGCATAACTTTATTTGAAACTGCAACTTTCATTCAGTCCTCCGATAAATGCTTTTTTCTTCGATTATACTCCTGCCCGAAAGATTATTCAATAGTTCTTCTTAAAAAACCTTGTCTTCGTCAGAGGTAAGCGCTTCATACTCAGCCTGGGAAATTTCATAATAGCAGCTTTCATCCTCGCCTTGCGCAAGATATATTTTTCTTCCGTAAGTTTTGCCGTTTGTAAGAATACAGCCTTTTGATGCTTCAATTACTTTTCTCATACTCTTTCTCCTTTACACAAGCGATATTGTCCAGTTTTGTTTTGACGCAACAAGAGCATTCCATTCATCTTCGGAAAAAGCATTATTTACAGCCGTTTCGGAAAGAGTAAGGGTAAGACCGCTTGAAGAAGCAGAAAGTGCATTGACAATCGATTCTATCGAAGCTCTTGACAGCTTTGTACTCCAATGAATATCAAAGCTCTTCCCTATTGTCCCGCTCATTTCAAGATTAACAAGGTTTGTCACTCCGGTAAATGTATTTGTGAATGATGTGTTTTCATTAACAGTAAATTTGCGTATAGTATGACAATTAGACATATTGTAAAAGCAATTATTTGCATTTTTTGCGGCAATAATTTCAACTTTTGTGTCTGTTATGAGTTCATTTGCGTAGAATATTGCTTGTGAGCCTGTTGTGGTATCGGTGCTCTTAATAACATATGGGGGATTGTAATTGTTATCATCAAATCTGTTATAAGCAAACGCATAATAATAGTTAGCCGCACGACCGCCGTTTTGTATACCTTCCCAAACAGAAAGTCTTCCTGCCTCATACACATCGTCAATGTCCTGTTTTAACTGCAAGGATTTTTCAGCAATATTCATTATGCTTCACCCCCTGAAATTTTGGCTTGTGCGTAGCTGTGAAGCTCATCAAGAACGGAATCGATGTCGCCGACAAGCTCATCCACATATGTTTGGGTTACAAAATCTGCATCGTTTTCAAACTCGGACAGTTTCGTTTTTTCGTAGATGACATTTGTGCAGTTATTAAGTGTGATATTTTTATCAGTCGAATTCAAAATAACGGTGTCGCAACTACTCAAGTCAAAATTATTTGTGTTAGAAAAATCACATCCGATTATGTTTTTAGATTTGTATAAATAACCTCTTTCCGAATGTAGTTTGTTATTATAAAATCCATTGAAATTAGCACAACTGCACATTTCAAGGGATATCGGATTGAAATTTTTTAAACGAGTATTCGATCCAACAGCTTTTAAATTTGTTGATGTTAATTTCATCAAAAAGCCGTTACCGTCAATACTTAAAACATTAGTCGGCACATTAAGTGATATGGGATTAGCACTGTTACCCGATTCCATTTGTACATCACACTTTAACAGAATGTTTCTTGCTCCGTTCCAATCCTCTGTATCAATCATCGCATCCCATTCTTCTTGTGAATGTATGATTGTGTCATAAACAAGTTCCGTTTTTGTAACATATCCCGCATCATTCTCAAGCTCCGATACCTTTTTCGGCAAAGCCTCATCGGTAATAAAACCCTTATCATTTTCAAATTCCGAAAGCTTTTCGGGAATTGCCGATTCGGTAATATAACCCGTATCATTTTCAAATTCGGACAGCTTTGTTTTTTCGTAAATGATATTTGAGCAATCGACAATTTCCCATCCGTCCAAGCTATCGAAAAGGTCTTTAGAACCTGTATCAAGAATGATCGTATCGCAGTTTTCTAACTTTATGATTTTGGTATCTCTTTCATCAAATTTAGAAAAACTACAACCTATAATGTTTTTACATTCTTGAATCATTGTATCGTTCGCTTGTAAAACACAGTTATAAATGCCGTTTATTTTAGACAATGTATCACGAACAACACTTAAACTGTTGCAATTACGCAAAGAAGTATTTTTGCCTTTGGCGATTATTGTTACAAATGCAAAACCGAGCGAATAGCCGTTACCGTCAATAGTTACAACATTTTCGGGTATTTCTATCGTTCCGCCTATGCCGTATCTATTTGTAGTGATATCGCACCTTAACAGAATGTTTCTCGCACCATTCCAATCTTCCGTCGCAATCATTGCATCCCATTCTTCTTGCGATGTAATTACCCTATCATAAAACAAGTTTTCTTTTGTAATAAACCCCTTGTCATTATCAAGCTGTGAAAGCTTTTTCGGTAAAACCTCATCCGTAATATACCCTGTATCGTTTTCAAACTCCGATAGCTTTCCGGGAATATCCGATACGGTCATATATCCCGTATCATTTTCGATTTCCGATAGCTTTTTAGGAAGCGCGGATGCAGTTATATAGCCTGTATCGTTCTGAAATCCGGAAAGCTTTACGGGGATTTCAGATGCGGTAATATATCCTGTATCGTTTTCGAACTCCGAAAGTTTTTCGGGGATCGAAGACTCGGTTACATACCCGGCATCATTTTCAAAATCAGAAAGCTTTTCCGGGACAGAATCTACAGCCTCCTGTACTTTTGAAACAAGCTGTGAATAAAGATCGGGAGTAGGCGGTATCGCAGTTTCGCCGTCAGAGGCAAAACCCGATTTCTGCATCGTAAATTCAAAAGGCAAAGTAGTTATTCGCAAAGCTTCTCCCGGCATTTGCCCGAATACCGAAAGTTTCACTTTTCCGACGGAAATTTCCGAGGGAACAGTGCAATATCCGTCCTCCACAAGGGCGTTGTAGGTTTTTTCTTCCTGGGTGAACTGTGCAGTTTTTACAAGAGCCTGCCATTCTTCGCTGAATGAAAAATAAACTCTTAAATAATCAACACTGTCGGATGCGGTCTTAGTATATTCACCCGATATACTCTGACCGTTAATAACGATTTTTATCATAAAATGACCCTTTCATCGTTTCCGCCCATCCTTTCCGCTGCGTAACGGATAACAGGGCGTAATTTCCCGACCGCAAACATTTGTTTATATATTATACCACATTTTTCTCAAAAAGTCAAGAACAAATTTTCTTAATTATATTTTCTCTGATTTTTGCAAAACTGCAGATAATTTTGTTTACATAATCTTAAGTTAAAACGGAAAAAACTTTCCGTAAATGTGGGAAACTTTTTGGGAAACTTAGGGAAAACCCGATGTTTTCCTTGCAGAAACCCACATTTTAGGGGAATTCCAAAATCAAAAACAGTTTTTTGAGAAAAAAGTTTCGGAAAAAGTTTCGGAAAATTCGGGACAAGTTTCCAAAGTTCGATAGATTATGTCAACCAAACTCAAATTTGTAAGTACAAAATATACTATTTCAAATGCCGTCCTAAACATCCCCGAATAACGACGGTTTTATTACATATTTTTCCAAAAGCCCTTGCATATTTTACCGAAATGTTATATAATAAATAAGTTAGAATGGATAAATTATTTTATAAAAATTAAGGTCAGGTGCAAAATGGCTAAAAAGAACACAGAATACGGCAACGACAGTATAAAGACTTTAAAAGGTGCCGACAGAGTAAGAAAACGCCCTGCGGTTATTTTCGGTTCGGACGGTCTTGAAGGTTGCGAACATTCTTTTTTTGAAATACTCTCAAACTCAATAGACGAAGCAAGAGAAGGCCACGGCGATGTTATAAATGTTACAGCGAAACGCGATCACTCTATCGAAGTCGAAGATTTCGGACGAGGAGTACCGCTTGGATGGAACGAAAAAGAACAGCGCTATAACTGGGACCTTGTTTACTGCGAGCTTTATGCCGGCGGTAAATATAATAACGATGACGGCGAAGCATATGAATATTCGCTCGGTTTAAATGGCCTTGGTGCCTGTGCTACCCAGTATTCATCCGAATTTATGCATGTTGTAAGCTACACAAAAGGACAAAAAAACTCCATAAGCTTTGAAAAGGGTTCTCCCATATGTGACCTTATTACCGAAGAATACAAAGGCAGAAGAACGGGAACAGTTACAATATGGAAACCCGATATTGAAGTTTTCACAGATATAAATATCCCGTTTGAATACTTCGACGAAACTATCCATATGCAGGCGGTTGCAAACGCAGGTCTTACAATAAACCTGAAATTCGAAAATGCCGACGGCTCGTTTACCGAAACCTCCTATTGCTACAAAGAAGGTATCACAGATTATATAAAAGAACTTATCGGCGAAGGTATTGAACGAGCTTCTGCCGCCGAGTCCGAAGAATCGGAAGAATCAGACGAAACCTCAAGCGACGCAGATGAACGCGAGCATGTGATGGCACTTTCCACCCCCTTTTACAACAAAGCCGAACGCCAGGGAAAGGACAGAGCCGACCAGCCCGAATATAAGCTTAAAATGGAAGCTGTTTTCTGTTTCTCAAACAGCATAAACAGCATCAAATATTTTCATAACTCAAGCTTTCTTGAACATGGCGGAAGCCCCGATAAAGCGGCCCGAAGTGCTTTTGTAAAGGCTTTTGACAAATATCTCAAAAATAACGGAAAATACACAAAAAACGAAAGCTCGATAAAGTTCAGCGATGTCGAAGACTCTCTTATCCTTGTTACAAACTCCCATTCCACACGCACCTCTTACGAAAACCAGACAAAAAAGGCTATAACAAACACCTTTATTGCCGAGGCGATGACCGAATTTTTCCTTCATTCCATCGAAGTGTTTATTGCGGAAAAGCCGAAAGAGGCTGAGCGTGTTGCAAAACAGATTCTTGTAAACAAACGCTCGAGAGAAAACGCAGAAACCGCCCGTGTAAACATCAAGAAAAAGCTTTCTTCAAATCTTGATATTACAAACCGTGTTGAAAAATTCGTAAGCTGCCGTTCAAAAGATCCTCAGAAGCGCGAGCTTTATATAGTGGAAGGTGACTCGGCGCTCGGTTCTGTAAAACTTGCCCGTGACGCCGAATATCAGGCAGTAATTCCGGTAAGAGGAAAAACTCTCAACTGCCTTAAATGCGGTTATGATAAGATTTTTAAAAACGACATAATAATGGATCTTTTAAAGGTAATCGGATGCGGTATCGAAATAAGAAATAAAGGCAAAACCGACCTTGCTCAGTTCGATCTTTCGGCTCTGAAATGGTCTAAAATCGTCCTTTGTACCGATGCGGACGAAGACGGATATCAGATAAGAACCCTTATCCTTACAATGCTGTACAGACTTCTCCCCACTCTTATCAGAGAAGGTAAAGTTTTTATTGCAGAAACTCCCCTTTACGAAATAACCTGGAAAGAAGGCATAGAATTTGCCTATAACGAAAAGGAAAAAGCAGAAATACTTTCCCGTATCGGCAAAAACAAATATACTATCCAGCGTTCAAAAGGTCTTGGCGAAAACGACCCCGAAATGATGGCTAAAACCACAATGAACCCCGCCACAAGAAGACTTATAAGAATATGCCCGACAGACGAAGCGGCAACAGAAATAATGTTTAATACCCTTCTTGGCGATGATGCCCCCGCAAGAAAGAAATATATCGCAAACCACGGTTCGGAATATATCGACCTTGCGGATGTTTAAAAATCAGTTTATACCGGAGAATATATAATTATGTGGAGATCAGAAGATTTCATAGATTACGAATTGCTCGATGCCTCCGACGGAGAAAGACTTGAGCGATGGAAGGATGTAATTCTCATCCGTCCCGACCCCCAGATCATCTGGCACGGCAGACGCAATCATCCTATGTGGAAAAACTACTCGGCAAGATACCACCGCTCGAAAAACGGCGGCGGAAGCTGGGAATTCAAAAACATAAAAAAGAACCTGCTTGACGAGGGCTGGGATATTTCATATAAAAACTTAAAATTCCGTGTCCGTCCGACAGGTTTCAAGCATACAGGTGTTTTCCCCGAACAGGCGGTAAACTGGGATTTTGCAATAGAAACTATAAGCGAAGCTGTCAAAAAGCGTCCCGTTTCTGTGCTTAACCTTTTTGCATATACGGGAGGTGCTACCCTTGCGTGTGCTTCTGCCGGAGCTTCGGTTTGCCATGTTGACGCATCAAAGGGAATGGTTGCCTGGGCAAAAGAAAACGCAACTCTTTCGGGGCTTCGCGAAGCTCCCGTCAGATATATAGTCGATGACTGCAAAAAATTTCTCGAAAGAGAGATCCGCAGAGGGCATAAATACGACGCCCTTATTATGGACCCTCCCTCCTACGGCAGAGGCCCGTCGGGAGAGCTTTGGAGACTTGAAGACGATGTGGACGACCTTATCGCGCTCTGTTCGCAGGTAATATCCGACGATGCGCTTTTTGTGCTTGTCAATTCTTATACAACAGGACTTTCCGCATCGACAGTCGGTTATCTTCTCGAGCTTCATTTCGCGTCAAAATTCGGAGGAAGAGTAGAAGCTCAGGAGATCGGGATTCCCGTTTCCACCACCGGCGGAACCCTTCCTGCAGGATCCTCCGCAAGATGGATGAAGAATTAACTCAAATATACAATTTCAAAAGGATTATCAGATGAGCTATATTATAAAAGCCGAAAACCTCACATTTTCCTACGACAGCGAAGATGAGAAAAGCAAGGTCAATATCATAAACGGCCTTGATTTTTCAATAGAGAGAGGAAGCTTTACCGCAGTAATCGGTCATAACGGATCGGGCAAATCCACTCTTGCAAAGCTTATGTGCGGAGTGCTTGAACCCGAAAGCGGAGAGGTTTATATAAATTCGGAACGAGCCTCAAAAGTTCTTCGTGTAAGTTGTGATGATGACATTTATGATGTTCGCAAGACTGTGGGAATGGTCTTCCAGAATCCCGACAACCAGCTTGTTGCTACCGTGGTTGAGGAAGATGTAGCATTTGCACCTGAAAACTTAGGTTTTCCGCAAAAAGAAATACGCCGCAAGGTTGACGATGCACTCAAAGCCGTCGGTCTTTACGAATACCGTCTTCATGACACACATAAACTTTCGGGCGGTCAGAAACAGCGTGTTGCAATAGCGGGAATGCTTGCAATGGAGCCTGAATGTGTCATTTTTGACGAATCAACCGCCATGCTCGACCCGAAAGGACGAGCAGATGTAATGAATATCATCCGTAAAATGCGGGATGATATGGGAATTACAGTCGTTCTCATCACACATTATATGAACGAAGCGGCAATGGCAGAAAGAATAATGGTAGTAGACGGCGGCAAGATCGTTCTTGACGGAACGCCCGAAAAAGTCTTTGAGAACGGAGATCTTCTTGTTGAAAAAGGTCTTGAGGTTCCCCATTGCACCGAGCTTATGAGAAAGCTTTACGATTCCGGAAAAACAGGCAAAAAGACAGTTCTTGATACGGACACTGCCGCGCAGGAATTGTTTGAACTTTTATACCGGAAATAAACCCTTTAACATTTACGAAAGAATGCGATAAAATGATCGAATTTCAAAATGTATCTTATGTTTACGGCAAGCACACCCCTTTTGAGCGTGCAGCCGTCAAAAACATATCCTTTAAAATAGAAGACGGTCTTGCCACAGGCATTATCGGTCATACGGGCTCGGGAAAATCAACTGTAGCACAAATGATGAATTCCCTTATCTGCCCGACGCAAGGAAAAGTTCTCCTTGACGGAGTAGATATAAACTCCTCCAAAAAAACAAGCTTTGAAACAAGATTTAAAGTCGGTCTTGTTTTCCAGTACCCCGAATATCAGCTTTTCGAAGAAACGGTTGAAAAGGATATCGCCTTCGGTCCTTTAAATATGGGGCTTGATGAAGGCGAGATCAAAGAACGCGTCGAAATGGCGGCAGAATTTGTAGGTCTGACAAAACAGCAGATGAAAGTCTCCCCCTTCGATCTTTCCGGCGGACAGAAAAGGCGTGTTGCAATAGCGGGAGTTATTGCTATGAAACCGAAAACTTTAGTTCTTGACGAACCCGCCGCAGGACTTGATCCGAGAAGCCGAAGTGAGATTTTAAAAAGGCTCACAAAATATAAAGAATCAGGAAATTCACTTGTCATCATCTCTCACAGTATGGAAGATGTAGCAGAATTTTCCGACAAGATAATTGCCCTTTCGGGCGGCGAGATTTTATGTTGCGGTACTCCCAAAGAAGTATTTTCTCATTACGAAGAGCTTACCGAATCAGGACTTGCACTCCCGCAGATTGCAACAATAATGCATAAGATCCGTAAAAAGTGCCGCGAAAACGGTTTTGCCGTTCCCGAAGATTCAAGGGGTATTTTCTCGGTTGAGGATGCATATGAATATCTCTCATTGCGCCTTTCGGAAAGAAAGGAGAATGACAATGCTTAAGGATATTACATTAGGTCAGTTTTTCCCCGGAAAATCCGTTATACACAAGCTTGATCCGAGAGTAAAAATAATCCTCACATTTTTCTATATCGCAATAGTTTTCAGCGCCGACAACTTCTTCTCCTTCGGAGTAGTGGCTGTTCTTGCTGTAAGTATGATACTTTTGTCGAAGATAAGTCTTGTGACTATTTTGAAAAGCTTAAAACCGATTATTTTCATTATGGTCTTTACTGCCGTTATGAATATTTTCTGGACAACAGGAGAAACCGAAATATTCAGTTTCTGGAAAATAACCGTATATAAAGAAGGCGTCCTTTTCGCCGTTATGATGATACTTCGTCTTGTCCTTCTGATAACCGGAACTTTTGTGATACTAACATATACAACAAGCCCCGTCGCACTTACAGACGCCGTTGAAAGACTCACATATCCTCTTTCAAAAATAGGTGTACCCACTCACGAATTTGCGATGATGATGTCTATCGCACTGCGTTTTATCCCCACTCTTATCGAGGAAACAGATAAAATTATGTGCGCCCAAAAAGCAAGAGGGGCAAATTTTGAGACAGGAAGTGTCATAAAGCGGGCAAAGGCTCTTATCCCGATCCTCATTCCCCTTTTCATCTCCTCATTCCGCCGCGCGGACGAACTTGCAAATGCTATGGAATGCCGTCTTTACAGCGGAGGAAAAGGCAGAACACGCTTAAAAGTATTAAAGCTTTCGGCAAGCGATTTTGTTGTATGCTCTGTGTTTGTCCTTGCCTTTGCGGCAGTAATTACTATAAATTTTTTTACAGGTAATATGATCTGATGAACGAAAAAATCAAGCTAACCATAACCTACGACGGAACTCAGTTTCACGGATGGCAGGTGCAAAAAGGCAAAAAAACTGTACAAAGCACCCTTCAGGATGCGGTCGAGCAAGTTGCGGGAAAAAGAAACTCCATAACAGGCTGCAGCCGCACAGACGCAAAAGTTCACGCCAACGAATTTGTCTGCCATACCGACTTTTTAAATATTCCCTGCGAAAAGATCCCGATGGCGATAAACGCCCATCTTCCTGAGGCTGTTGCGGTAAAAAATGCCGAGATCGTTCCCGAGGATTTTCACGCAAGGTATTCCTGCCTCGGGAAAGAATATATCTATAAAATCTTTAATTCCCATTACAGAGATCCTTTCCTTGTAAACAGAGCAATGTTTTACCCGAAACCTCTCGATGAAAAGGCAATGAACGATGCTCTTTGTGCCGTTGAGGGAAAAAAGGATTTCCGCTCATTTATGGCACAAGGCTCTAAAATCGAAGATACCGTAAGGGAAATAAAGTACTGCGATATTTCAAGATGCGGAGATATGCTGACACTTCGAGTTGCAGCAGACGGTTTTCTTTACAATATGGTCCGGATAATTGTCGGAACGGCAATTATGGCATCCGAAAAAAATCTGACATACGACGATGTCTCCCGTATAATCGCATCATGCGACCGAAAAAATGCAGGTCCTACGGCACCCCCGTCAGGGCTCTATCTAAACAAGGTTTTTTATTGAACATAAACTATCTGAAAGGAAGGTGTAAAATGCGTTCTTATTATTCAAAGGCATACAAGACAGTGCGTTTTGCTCGATATATACTTCTTGTTGTTATCGTGCTCTTTATAATATTTTCCATAACATTTTATAAGGACGAAATAACCTTTGACAATTTCAGATATCTGATGAAATATGTTGAAATAAGTCCGCCTGCAGTAAGCGAAGATGTTCGCAATATCGGCTTTTCAGCAGTATCGAGCACAGATTTTGCCATGATTAAGCAACAGCTTATTGTTGCAAACCCAAAAAATATTACATCCTACGATATGAACGGCAGAAAAATGCTCAATGAGGATATTACCTATAAAAATCCGAAATGTGTCTCAAACGGTAAATATGTTCTCATATATGACCTTGACGGCTACGGTATTTCGGTGTATAATCATTTTTCGAAGGTTTTCGAAACAAAGCTTTCGACGCCGATAGAATATGTATATCTTTCTGATAACGGTGCATTTGCAGTTATCACCCGCGAAAAAAGCTATTCGGGCGGAGTTGTTGCGTTCAACAGCCGTTTTAAAAAGGTTTACTCATTTATGACAAGAACGGCAACTGTTACGGATGTTTGCTTTGATGACGAAAAAAATCTCCTGGCGTGTGCAACAACAGATGTAAAAGACGGAGATTTTTATTCCGAAATATACACTTTTGACACATCCTCTAAAAAATCAAACTACAAAGCACTTATCACCCTTTCGGGAGAAATGCCCCTTTCGATGTTTTGTGCTGACAAAAACTTTGCAATTATGACAGATATGGGCATAAGATTTTACAGCTACTCCGGCGAAGAGAAAAACTCAATCTCCTTTGGCCTTAATACCCCTATATCCCTTTACCGTTTCAAGGACTTTTTTGCGATAACTCAAAAGACAGCTATAGCTTCCACAAGTACAGAAGTTTCGATTTATGATTACAGCGGAAAAGAGCTCTTTAATTCGGGTTTCAATTCCGATATATCGCATATAGATTCAAGTTCCGATTCGCTTTATATTCTTTCGGGCAACAAAGTCTTTGCATATAACCGATACGGCTCGGTTTTTGAAGAATCCGACACAGCATTTACCGAAGTTTCGCAAGAAGGCGGTTTCAGAAAAGTCTTTGCGCTTGATGATAAAAAGTATCTTCTTGTAACCTCAGAAGGTGCATATGTTGTATCCCCCGAAATACTTGCGGATGAAAAAAATGAAACCGAAAACAGCGAAAACGATACTGTGTCTGATATAAACAAGGTGGAATCTGATGAATAATATTCCTCTTATTATAGACATAATTATTGCCGCAGTAATTCTTATAGGAATAATTTCGGGAACTGCCCGCGGTTTTATAAAGACAGTTTTCGGCCTTTTCAGAGGAATAATCGCATGTATTATTTCCTATTTTCTGACTCCCGTTGCCGCAAACTTTATAAAAGAAACCGCTTTTTATTCCGCTTTTGTCGATAAAACGAAAAACGGAATTTACGAAACGGTAAGAAATTTTCTTGAAAGCGATCCGGACAAGCTTTTAAATCAATCTGCAGAAATAAATGCTCTGTTTGAGCGTTTCGGAAGCTCTGTTGATTTCATAAAAAATGAATACGAAAGACTTGTTTCTGAAAAAATATCTGATGCTGCGCTTTATCTTACCGAACATATAGTATCTCCCGCCTGCAGTGTGCTTCTTGCCGTATTGACATTTTTGGTGCTGTTTGCTTTCTCACTTCTGCTGTTGTATTTTGTTATGAAGATATTTGACGGCATCTCAAAACTCCCTGTTTTGAACGGATTTAATAAACTTCTCGGTGCAATTTCCGGCGGAATACTCGGATGTTTCGTTGTTTTCATTATAATAACGGTATTTGAGGCTATCCTCCCCTTTGCCGCAGGAGCACAAAATACACTTACAATAAAATCAATTGCAGAGAGTTCGTACCTTTATGCTTTGTTTACCGCAATAAATCCTTTGGGACTTTTATTTGCGTTAATTGCATAAGATTTGAAAGGATATGATATAATTGAAACTCCAACTTAAAAACATACCTAATCTTTTATCTTTTTTAAGAATTGCCCTTGTCCCGTTTTTGATACTGACATTTACTACGGGAAAAACCTTTTTGTGCACAGTGATCTTTGCAATTTCAGGTCTTACCGACGCCGTTGACGGATTTATTGCACGAAAATTTCACTGCGAAAGCAATCTTGGAAAAATCCTTGATCCGATTGCCGACAAGCTGACATACGCAACTGCGTTTTTCTGCCTGTTTTCGGACGGAAAAGTCCCGCCGTATTTTATAATATCTTTTGTTATAATCCAAATCTTTCAAGGGATCGGCGCCTTGCTTTTATATAAAAAAGCAAGTACCGTTGTAAAATCCAACATCACAGGAAAACTTGCGGGATTCGGTATGTTTATTTTTTGTCTTATAAGCCTTTTCTTTTACGATAAGGTGTCAAAGCTTTTTATAAATATATCAAGTGCCGTAGTACTTTTTCTAATATTACTTTCAGGCACAAATTATCTAGGTCAGTATATTGTAAAACCAAAGGTTGATTCGATCAAAAACAAAAATTAATTTTCTACCCATTCGGAGGTAATAAAGTGATAAAATACTGTACTCGCTGTAAAAAAAGAATAGCGGTTGTTTTTGTGCAAAAGCTCGATAACACAGGCAAAAATGAAACCGAAGCCTTTTGCCTCAAATGTGCAAAAGAGCTTGGCATAAACACCGATCAGATAAATGAAATGATGAGCAAAATGGGAATTGACGAAGAACAGTTCGAACAGCTCTCTCAATTTCCCGAGCTTGACGATGCGGATTTTGACGAAGATGACGATGATGACGATGAAACAAGCGAAGGAAGAGCTCCGTCAATAGATTTTGGTTCATTCTTCGGAAAAAAAGAGGAAAAAAACTCTTCCGACGAAAGCAATGATAAAAAGGAAAAAAAGAAAAAGAAGGATAAAAAGAAAAAGAACCTTGAAAACTTCTGCATAAACCTTACAGAAAGAGCAAGAGAAGGAAAACTCGATAAAGTTATCGGAAGAGACAGAGAGCTTGACAGAGTTCTGCAGATCCTCACACGCCGCCAGAAAAACAACCCTTGCCTGATCGGCGAACCCGGTGTCGGTAAAACCGCAGTGGCAGAGGCTCTTGCCATAAAAATCGCAAAGGGCGAAGTACCCCACAAGATAAAAAAATGCGAGGTTTATCTTCTCGATATGACCCTTGTTGTGGCAGGTACACAGTTCAGAGGTCAGTTTGAAAACCGTATGAAGGACATTATCGCCGAAGTGAGGGAAAACGGCAACATAATACTCGTAATCGACGAGGTACATTCTATCGTTTCTGCAGGCGATGCAGAGGGCGGTATGAACGCGGCAAACATCCTGAAACCAGCCCTGTCCCGAGGAGAAATACAGGTTATCGGTGCAACAACCCTTGCCGAATACAGAAAATATATCGAAAAGGACGCGGCCCTTGAGCGCCGTTTCCAGCCGATAGTTATAAACGAACCCTCTATAGCTGATACAATTACAATCCTAAAGGGAATTAAAGACACATACGAAAAGCACCACGGAATAATAATTCCCGACGAAACCGTTGAAAAAACCGTCATATATTCCGAACGCTATATAACCGACAGATATCTTCCCGACAAAGCAATAGACCTTCTTGACGAAGCCGCATCCTTTGTTGCACTTCGCGATGAAAATATAAACCTTGCCGCAGAAGTAAAAGATGAGCTTTATAATGTAACCCATCAAAGACAGGAGCTTGAAAATGAGCCTGTTGATGTGACATCCGACGGCGGAGATCTTGACAGATATCAGCGCCTTGCAGATCTCAAGGTCAAGGAAATCCAGCTCACAGAACGCTGCGAAAAGGTTATGAAGCTTTGTGAAAATATAACGGTGACTCCGGAACATCTTGCAAAAGTTATTGAAATATGGACGGGTATCCCCGCAGGTAACATCACCGAAAACGAGTTTGTCCGCATAGATAAACTTTCGGAAAGACTCAAATCAAGAATTATCGGTCAGGACGAGGCGGTTGATAAGGTTGCAAAGGCAATTAAGCGCTCAAGAGCAGGAATCTCCGCAAAAAGAAAACCCGTTTCCTTTATCTTCGCAGGACCTACAGGTATCGGAAAAACCGAGCTTGTAAAAACTCTTGCAAACGACCTTTTTGATTCTCCTGAAGCGCTCATACGCCTTGATATGTCGGAATTTATGGAAAAACACGCCGTATCAAGAATAATAGGCGCCCCTCCCGGATATGTCGGATACGACGAGGCAGGACAGCTGACAGAAAAAATACGCAGAAGACCCTACAGCGTTGTTCTTTTTGACGAAATAGAAAAAGCTCACCCCGATGTTATGAATATCCTTCTGCAAATTCTCGACGACGGCAGAATAACCGATGCTCACGGGAAACAGGTAAGCTTTGAAAATACTGTAATCGTTATGACAACAAATGCAGGCTCCTCTCAGGGAATGAATTCCGCAGGTTTTGCCGGAAAAGGCGACGGAACAAATATAAGCCGCGACCGCATAATGAATGCTCTTTATGCATTTTTGCGCCCCGAATTTGTAAACCGTATCGATGAAATAATTGTATTCAACCAGCTTACAAAAGAAGACTTTGAAAAAATTGCAAAAATTATGCTTTCCGACCTTATAAATGCAGTATCCGAAAAGGGTATTACCCTTTCGTACACTCCCGAGCTTTTGCCGCTCCTTGCGGAAAAATCTTACAGCTTGAAATTCGGTGCAAGAAATTTAAGAAGGTTTATACAGTCGGAGATCGAAGACAAAGCAGCTGAACTTATCATTTCAAATTACACACAAAAAATCAAAAACATTATTGTTTCAACCGAAAACGGTGAAATAAAAGTGGAAAAAGCATAAATCATAACAAAAAGCTGTTTTCCCTTCTCCATTACCGAACCAGGCGATCGTGCGACTGCAGGCGAAAGCAGCAGCGTAAGGAAAGTCCGGGCTTCGCAGAGCAGGATAACGGATAACGTCCGCCGAGGGTAACCTTAGGGAAAGTGCAACAGAAAATTACCGCCCGTCAACGGGTAAGGATGAAAAGGCGAGGTAAGAGCTCACCGACATGATGGAGACACCGTGTGCCGTGTAAACCCTATCCGAAGCAACACCTTGCGGGAGAGCATTTAGCTATGCTTGCTCGGCAGAAATCCCCATGGTGGCAAAGAGCTTTGCAGCAATGTAAAGACAAGATAGATGACCGCCCACGACAGAACCCGGCTTACGGTTCGGTAATGCAGAAAGGAAAACAGCAAAATAAAAAATCCACCCAAAAGGGTGGATTTTTTGTTGAAGAATAAAAACAGTGCATACCGAAGTACACACTGTTTATGTAAATAAACTCTTATCTGAAATTATTCAGCCTTAGGAGCCTCAACGGGGCAAACACCTGCGCAAGTACCGCAGTCGATGCACTCGTCCTTATTGATAACATACTTGCCGTCGCCTTCCTTAATAGCGCTGGTAGGGCATTCATCTGCACAAGCGCCGCAAGCGATGCAATCGTCGGAAATAACGTATGCCATTGATATTACACCTCCGATTCGTAAATAAATTTTAATAATATGACCTCTGTCATAGCTGTGATTATTATAACACAGCATTTTGGAAAATACAATACATTTTGCGTACTAATTCGAAAAAATATTGATTTTTGCATATAAGTCAGTACTTTTTTGTATTAGTATCATCAAAATATCCTATAAAAAATGTGTTTTTCGTTTTTTTCCGGTTTATATTCTTTTATAAAAACCGACTTTTTCTTATTTTTTACAAAATATTTTACTGCATCCTTAAGTTCTTCCCGGCCGTAAAAAGCACCGATGCAAAAAAGCAAAGGCAAAACAGTACAGATAAGAGCTTTAAACGAAAAGCTGACCGTATACCGGCATATAACAAAAGCGCATATGCAAGAGATCGCTGCTGTCGCAAAATACTTAACCATAAGCAAATAATACGGAATTACACTTTTTGAGAAACCGTATTTATATAAAATGTATGGTTCATACCATATGCAAACTATAAACGCAGCAAGACCTTGCCCGAGATACACACCCGAAAGACCCAGCATTTTACCGAAAAACACAGAAAGAAAAAGCGACATCGAAAGCTCTGCAAAAGGCTTGATTTTCTCCTTTCGGTATAGACCGAATCCTTCTCTGAATACAGAAACGCTTCTTTTAAGCCCCATAATGAAAAAATTAAAGGCAAGAATAAATGAAAAATTCCCGTTCACAGCATTTGTTTTGTCAAGCCATAAGGTTACAATATCTCCTGACATCACAAAAAGAATACAAGTACAAATACAAACAGGAAAAAACGAACAAATACTGGTCATACGAAAAATCCGCTCGGAGTTTTCAAAAGATTCGGACGCCCCGATATTTCCAACCGTTGCCGCAACCGAGCCTGTAAGTACCACAGACAGCATCGAAGCATATCCGAGTATCATATTATAATTCGAATATATCCCGTTTGTTGCAACTCCGAAAAGATAGACTACCAAAAAATTGTCGGCAGTCCTTAAAAGAGTGCCTGCAATATTTGAAGGCTGAATATAGATCATTTCCTTGAAAAGCTTTTTTTGAACATTCTTATCCTTCACCCCGAAAAACCTGATTTCGGGATATTTTATCCTTGTATACCAAACAATTGCAATATCCTCAATAAGACAAAGAGCTGTACTTATAAGAAGATACAATATATAATTCTTTGTACAAATAAGAACTATGCTTTCAACAACCACTCCTATTCCGCCGAAAACATACGAAAAAGTCTGTGTTATATAATTTTTCTGATCAGAAAACAAAAGAATTTTTTCCGCACTGAAAATACTGCCTATAAATCCTGATGCAAGAAAAATAATAAAAGCAGTAACGCTTTGCAAATTATCAGATGTGCTTTTTATGTACGGCAAAAGAAATAATCCGACAACAAAAGTAAGGGAAGAAGAAAAAATGCATAATTTTCTGTAAAAAGAAAGATACGCCGAAATTTTAAGAGTATCATTTTTCGCAAGAGGAGCATAAAGACTGAAGCAAAGAGCCGATCCTGCTCCAAAGTCAAGAAGCGATAAAACAGCTGTCATATTCCCCATCAAGCTTCCAAGACCCACAAGCTCACAACCGAGAGTCATAACAAAGATCTTTCTTGAAACAAAGCTGTAAAGAATATTTATAAATATTCCGACGATCGCCGAAAAAAGATTTCGCTTAACAGCATATACCCTTCCGACCTTTTGCATACATTTCCCTCCTTTTGTTTTTTACAATTCTATTTTTAAAAACATCAAAATATGACAAGCATATTTTTATAAATCTATTGCTTTTCGTGCTGAAATATGGTATAATAACTTTGATTATATTTATATTTATAAGTGTAATTTTTTATTTTACAGAAGGAGTTGATATCTGTGGATCCCCTGCCGCGAAGTATTGTCGTGTGCCAAGAGGTGAAATGTCATCAGACATTCCCGTCAGTTTTTAAATTGTTTAATATGTGCTGTTGTTGATACCTATAACAGCAAATCGTTTTTACACAAATTTATTCTGGAGGAAATATGTCTGATATAGTTCAACCGTTAATATTGCAATTAATTCTTATATTGATCAATGCATTCTTTGCCGCAACCGAGATTGCGCTTATTTCTCTTAATGAAAAGAAAGTTAAAGCAAAAGCTGAGGACGGCGACAAAAAATCATTAAAAATGTTAAAAATAATCGAAGAGCCGACCGGTTTTCTTTCCACAATCCAAGTTGGAATAACCCTTGCCGGATTTTTGGGTTCTGCTTTTGCTGCGGATAATTTTGCAGATGATCTTGCAAGTTTCGCCATACAGAAATTTTCATTTCTTTCGGGATATGAAGCTGCTGTAGATACTGCATCCGTCATCATAATTACCCTTGTGCTTTCGTATTTTACCCTTGTACTGGGTGAGCTTGTTCCCAAGCGCATAGCTATGCGTCACAAGGAAAAACTTGCAAACGCAGTATGCGGTATAATTTCTTTTCTTGCGGCAGTGCTCAAGCCTATCGTATGGCTGCTCACAATCTCCACAAACGCTTGCCTTCGCATTTGTGGCATAGATCCCGACGAAAAGGACGAAAGCGTTTCTCAGGACGATATCGAGCTTATGCTTGATGTAGGCGCAGATGAAGGAACTCTCGACCAGGATGACATCGAATACATAAAAAATGTGTTCAAGCTCAATGATCTTACGGCGGCGGATGTTATGACGCCCAGAAAGGCAATTGTTAATATCTCGTCCGAAGCTTCGATAGAAGAAGTTCTTCATACCATCGAAACCGAGGGCTATTCGAGAATTCCCGTATATTCGGATTCAAAGGACGAAATAGAAGGAATTCTTTATGTAAAGGATTTTCTTCTCAAATACGATACGCCCGGTTTTAAACTCGAAGATGCAATGTTCGCTCCTTCTTATGTTCCGGAAACGATTCATCTTGATCTGCTTCTCAAGGAGATGCAGGAAAACCACAATCATATCGTAGTTGTTGTTAATGAATACGGAGTATCGTCCGGTATTGTTACAATCGAAGATATCCTTGAGGAAATAGTCGGAGAAATATGGGACGAAGGCGATGAAGAATTTGATAATATCAAAAAAGTGGATGAGGGCGTATATCAGGTTACCTGTACAACCTCAATCGAAGAGTTTTTGACATTCTTCCAGCTTGAAGCCCCCGAGGATTCCGAATCGACGACCGTAAACGGCTGGATCATCGAAAACTGCGGAAACATCCCTCAAGTCGGTTACAGCTTTGAATACGAGAACATAGAAATAACCGTTACTCAGGCGGACGATATTATGGCTCATATGATAACAGCAGTCGTCAAAGAACAGCCCGACTCCGAAGATGATGAGGAGAAAAAAGATTGATTTTAACCCCCCGATTAAAATCGGGGGTTAATTTTTTTGCAAGATCGTATCTGAATATTATCTGATTTTCAGTATTGACAAAAACCTCCTTGCGTGTTATAATACTATCGTTGTAAGTACGGCCCGTTGGTCAAGCGGCTAAGACGCCGCCCTCTCAAGGCGGAAACATGGGTTCGATTCCCGTACGGGTCACCAAAAAAAGAAGTACACTTTTGTGTGCTTTTTTTTTTATTTCTTCAGAGCGGGAATCGAACCCGAGAGGGCTTTTTGCGTAAAAGGGCGAAACCTTTTAACGAGTGATCAGTATGCGCAAAAGATGCGATTCCCGCACGGGTCACAAAAATCGGTATATTTTCATATATAAGTAAACCGCTTTTTATGAAAACACATAAATATATAAAAGTATGTAAAAAAGGAGCTGTAAAATACAGCTCCTTTTGATTTTTCAGCTATTTATCAGCCTCTTACAACGATTACAAGAGTTGCAAGATCGATATCTTCGTCCTTAACATCTTCGGACATAATGAAGACTGTAAGCTTTTCAGCTCCTTCGTTGAAGTAAATGTCGTCTTCGTCCTCTTCGGCTGTAATGGAAAGAACATCTTCGCCGATAACAGTGATTGTTTCCGCTTCTCTGTCAACAAGAGTATAAACTGTATCATCATCAACACGAACATAATTGTCGTTGGGGAGGAAGATGATGCGGTTATCGACTTCAAAGCCTTCAACAGTCGTAAGATCGCGGCTTCCCTCGGCGAGATAGCCAACCATACCTGCAGTTGTATTCTTAAGATCGCCTGTTTCTGTCAATTCGTAGATAGCAAAGTCAGGAAGAATATCGTATGTTTCCTTGGAAGGAACTCTGTCGCCAAGCCATATGCCTGTTATAGGATCATATGTCGAGTAAACATTGATTTCTTCATCATCAGAATTGATTGTTATCTGGTGACCCATGATCATACCGTATTCTGCTGAAGCTACCGTATCATCAACGATCTGTCCGCCGATTACACAATAGAGGAAGGCAAGCTTTTCTGTGATTTCGGAATTAGGATTATTCTGAATTACAATATAAGCTTCAGAAAATTCCATTGCTTCATCATTGACATCAAAATTCGGCATATTTTCGCCCGAATAGATCATAAAGTCGTCCTGATCGTTTTCGTTTACATACTTAACGATTATGAGTGTATTGGAGTCGACCGAAACAAATCTCATTCCGTTGGGAGCAAGAATTTCGGGCACATCAGAATAATTGGCAGCGGGAACAAACTGATAGATCTTATCATTGTATTTTGCCAAAGAGATACCGTCCGATACTTTAACATTATAGGTATTGCTTGAATCATCGCTCGCAAGAGCTTCGGTATCAGAATTCTGGGATTCAAAGTCAAACGGTTCAAATCTGTATCTACCCTGACTGTCAAGAGTGTAAGTCGAGATTTCATTTACGATATTATTGTCGAGGAAGTAATCATTATCCTGAACAACTCCGTTAACCGTCTTGGAAATCGGAACCAATTCGCTCTTTCCGTTGATATAAGCCTTTACATAAAGACCGTCTTCTATCAAAGTAGCGTCAAAATCGATATATCCTGCTTCAAAAGCAACTACTTCGTTTTCAACATCCATATAATCAACTATTGCATACTGCTTAACAACATCAACAGGTTGCTCTGTGATTTCAGCCCACAAAACTCTGCCGTTGTATACATAAAGTTCCCAATACTGGCCGATCTCGAGTTTTGATCTCCAGGGGCTTGCAAAGTAATTATCCGTCCAGGGGAATTTATCATCTTCCATAGACATACCATAAGTCTGAGAAGCTCCGTAGCTCCAGCTGATATGTCCGACTATGATATTACCCGAGTTCCAAGCATTAATTCTTGTACCGTCTTTCCATGTAGAAGCGTTCTTGTCGCCGGGAAGTCTGACAGGTGTTGTGATTGTGTTTTTGATAGCGTCGTTTATGCTGTCATCAGCAATCTCAACAATATTTGCAGCACCGGAAACATAAGCAAACACAGTTTCGCCGTTTTCATATGATCCGCCTGTAACAGTTGCTCCGTTTACATAGATTTCGGGGAAGTGTGTCTGAGAATTATAGTACGCTCTGTTAGTGTAATCACCTGTATGCTTTGCGGTTGTCTTGAAAGAATCATCAGATCTGTCAACAATCTTGCCGAATGTATAGGGCTTCATCCAGAAGTAATCAACGATACCGTCGTCGTTACAGTCGTAATATTCGAGGTCGTAAATGGAACCTGCACTATTATGTCTTGCAACAGAAAGAAGCTGTGCAAGTTGATTTCTGTTAGATCTCTGATTGTCCATAAATGCATAACGGTTTTGTGCGAAAGATACAGAAGCTTCCTCAATAGCAGGCTGAACTGTTTCGTCACCCCACCATGTATAACCCGCCTTATATGTCAATCTGCCTTCATCATCAGCTACAGGATAAAGGCTCCATGCATAGTTGTCAACAGAAGAAGGAAGATTGTAGAAATACGCTTTGTCTTCGCCCATCCAAACAAGACCTGTTTCGATATTACCGCTATCCTCAATATCTTTTTCTGAGGTAACATCGTATTTGCTGGAATCAACATAGTCTCTTTTGAGATCAGTGCCTTTTCTTACATCCGCATATGCCTTTTCAGAAGGAACATAAGTACCTTTTACGGAAGTTGCCATAACTGTTCCGTCTTTTTTCATATAAAGAGTGATATCTTTAAGGAAATAATCGTCTGCCTTGCCTTCAAGACCGAGCTTTTCGAATGCTATCATCGGCTTTTCGTTTTCAAGTCTTTGTTCTTCTACACCGGGGATAACATTTGCAAGTATAACATAGTCCTTCTGCTCATCTTCTGTTCCGGTAGGAGCATATGCAATATAATCAGCATTTGCAGAATGTTCGGGAATGTTAGAAAGATCGATCGCGAAATTGGGAGTTGCAACAACTCTGCGGTTAATAATTTCGATTTTATAAATCTTATGAGCGATAGATTCAGGCTTGTCCTTGAAGATAGAACCCTTATCAGTTACATTAGGATTTTCAAACGAAGGAACGAAGG
The DNA here is from genome assembly GCA_015064485.1 of Oscillospiraceae bacterium. Taxonomy (GTDB): domain Bacteria; phylum Bacillota; class Clostridia; order Oscillospirales; family CAG-382; genus UMGS1052. The sequence goes on from SVSD01000002.1 coordinate 88,276, forward strand.
TTTCTTTGTATGTTTCATTCATATCCGCATAAAATGCGTTGTGAAGAATGATAGCAACTGTTCCTCTGTTGATATAATCGGTATAATTTATATCTTCTTCAACATTCTTGCTAAGTCCGATTCTTTCAGCTATAGCCAGATATTCTTCGGGATAAGCAAGAGGTCCGTCCTTTTCATAGCCGAGAGCGCGAGTAATCATAACAAAGCAATCTTGCAATGTTATCTTTCCGCCAGGTCTGAATTGGGTATCCGAAACACCCTTGATTATTCCGGCTGAGCTTGCCCAGGAAATCATACCAAAGAATGTGCTGTCTTTAAGGTCTGTAAAAGTTGTAAGGTTTTCCCCGCCCTCAAGAGATCTTCCCTCTTTCATCAAGCGGTAAATGAATGCAGCCATCTGTTCACGGGTAACATATTTTGTTGTTCCGTATGATGTTTCACTTTGTCCTTTTGCAATTCCAAGGGAATTGAGAAGCTCAACAGCTTCATAAAGAGCTTCGTTGTCTTTAGTAACATCGTCAAAGTTTGCTGCGGATGTGTTAAAAACACAAACCGAGCAAAGAGTAGCAACAACGAGAACCAGGGACAAAAGCTTTGCAAATTTTCTCATGAATATTGTCCTCCTGAAAAATAAGTAAGACCGTATACAAATTACCGGTCAGTAAACAGAAAAGCGCAAAAAGTATAAATTGCGGCTTTTACTCCATTTAACACTATCATTATACCAATAACAAGGACAAATATCAACAGCAAATCCCCAAATGTAACACTTTTGTAACAAACAAAATAAACTAAACAAAGAAAAGTTTTAGAGTCTTATACTCTTTGACACGAATATGCGGTTAGTAAAACAAAAAGTGTAAAAAAGACCCCCGGCATTTCTGCCGGGAGCCCAATTTATAATTTGAAATTAGATATCAAATTATGCTCTGAATTATTAAGCGAATGTAGGAACAATAACGATTGTCTTAACATTCTTGATTTCGTCGTTTTCGTCGTTATCTTCAGCGATTACGAAGAGTGTAAGAGCTGTTACATCCTTGAGGTCTTCGTAAGCGATTTCGTCTTCATCAACTGTGAGAGCGTCGTCTTCAGCCTTGAACCAGCTGTTGTCTTCTTCGTCGTAAACGAGGATTGTAGCATCAGCGTTGAGAACATAAGTGTTAGCGTCATCAACAATTGTGAGGAACTTGTTTTCATCGTCGTAAGCTGCGAATGCACCTGCGAAGAGAACGTTTTCAGCGTATGTTGTATCAACAATTGCTTCGTTCTTGATTTCGCCGTTCTTATCGAGAACAACGATGTCGCCTACTACAAAGCTGTCGCCTTCAGTTGCAACTTCAACATCAGGTGTTTCGTTACCTGTAAGGTCGATAACTGTGTAGATGTTCTTTTCCTGACCGTCTTCGTCAGCGATAACTGTTTCTTCAACAACGATTCTGTAATCCTTTGTTGCTGTAGAAGCGAAGTCAGTTACTTCAGCGAAGAGGATGCCGAGGTTTTCAACACTGGACTTAGTATTGTTTACGAATACAGCCTTAACATCTGTGAATACTGTGTTATCAAACTTGGAGAGGTTTGTAGCATCGTATACTGTGTATACTGTTTCGTCATCTTCAACAGACTTGATGATGAGCTTGGAGTAGTCCTTAACATTGAACTTGGAGATACCTGTGAGGTCGCCAGCAGTTGCTTCGTAGATGGAGCCGGAGAAGTGCTTGATTGTAGCAGTTCTTTCGTCGCCATTAGCTCTGAGGCCGTAGTAAACAGCGTTTTCATCTTCTGTGCTTGCAAATGCTGTTGCGATATCAGAACCGCTTACAGTCTTAGCGTCAACAAAGTTGAGAGCTGTGAATACAAATGCACCTTCAGATGTCTTTGTGAATGTAGAGAACTTGCCTTCAAGTTCAGCAGCGATAGCGTCAGCCTGATCTTCTGTCTTGATCTTCTGAGATGTTGCGTTAGCAAGATTTGCATCAGCTACAGTACCGTCTTCGTTGTACTTGTTGAATACCTTTGCAGTTTCAGCAAGCTGAACTGTCTTAACAGCGCCGTCGATAACAGCCTTTACAAAGTAAACTTCCTTGTATTCGCCGTCAACAACCTTATTCTGTGTCTTAACTGTGTTTTCAAGAACGATTGCATAGTTAGCGTTTGCATCGAATGTAGCATTTTCAGCATCAGCGTCTGTGTAGAGAACTACGCCGTCCTTAGCGTATACAGTGTAAACTGTACCAGCTGCGAAATCGCCGATTGTGTATGTGGAACCTGCGAACTTGTTAGCAGCTTCGAATGTTTCAACCTTAACACCGTTAGCGAATGTAACAACCTTGGACTTAGTCTTGTCAGACTTAGCTGTAACCTTTTCTTCGAAAGGAGTTACAACTTCTGCAACCTTGATGTATGCAGCGTCATCGTTGTAGTATGCGAGAACATAATCCTTATCAGCAAATTCTACGCCTTCAACTGTAGCTTCGATGTCCTTAACATTGATAGCTGCAGCATTAGCAAGAGCATCTGCTTTGGGGAGAATTGTGTTCTTCTTGTCGAGGAGCTGGATGAACTTGTAGTCCTTAACGAAAATGTATTCAGCGTAACCGTCGCCGTTTACGTCGTATACATCAGCTTCGTAAAGACCGCCGTTGTAAAGTGCTGTGAATTCATCTTCGAATGCTGTTGTAAGAGCATCGGGATCTCTAGTAAAATCAGCAGTAGAAATATAAACTTCTTCAAAGTTTGCACGGCTTGCACGGTTAGAGTATTCGAATGTAGCATAGTCTTCTGTGTAAGTACCGGATGTAAGGTCGATGAACTGAACAGCAGCCTTACCGCCAACTTCGAGAGATGTGTAAGAATAAGGAGCAAGAGTTGCGTCAAGGTAAGCCTTGATGCCGCCGAGAGTAACGAGACCTGTCATAACCTTATCGTCATTCTTGTCTTCGTTTACATAGTATTCCTTGTCTGTCTTTGTGGATCTTGCGATTTCAACATCAGCTGCAGTTACAGTCTTCTTAACGAGGTTGGATTTAGCTGCGATGATTTCATCATCCTTAGCTTCCTTAGCCTTCTTAACGAAGAGTGTGATTTCAGCCATAAAGTAATCGTCGGAAGAACCTTCGAGCTTGAGGTCTGCCATTTCATATTCGTGAGCAGTTTCAACTACTACGCCGTCTTCATCGTATCTTGTACCGTAGAGAGTATCAACATCCTTGTTTTCAGCAGCTGTAGCGGAAGCACCGTAACCGTAGTGAGCAGTAGCTTCAACTACGAGAGTTTCTTCAACAACGCCGAAGATCTTGTTAGCGATTGTTTCAGCCTTTTCGTATGCAACATATGCACCGAGAGTTTCGCCGTCAACTGTTGTTGTTTCCCATTTGTAGTCAACAGTCTTTTCGTTCATATCAGCGTAGAAAGCGTTAGCGAGGATGATAGCAACCTGGCCACGAGTAAGGTTATCTGTGTAATCTACTGTGGAAGGAATGTTTTCATCGAGGCCAAGAGCTTCAGCCTGATCTACATAACCGAAGGGATATGCAAGAGCGCCGTCCTTTTCGTAACCGAGAGCACGAACAACCATTACATAAGCATCCTGAAGTGTGATGTTACCTGTGGGGTTGAATGTAGTAGCGGATGTACCCTTGATGATTCCTGCAGTGTTTGCCCAAGAAATCATATTAAAGAATGTGCTGTCTTCGAGGTCAGCGAAAGGTGTTGTGTTAACGCCGCCTTCAGAAGAACGACCAGCCTTCATAAGTCTGTAAACGAAAGCAGCCATCTGCTGACGAGTTACAAGAGCTTCGGGGCTGAATTCTGTTTCAGATGTACCCTTAGCAACTCCGAGAGTTGTGAGGAGTTCAACAGCATCATAAAGAGCTGCATCATCAACAGAAACATCTGCGAATGCTGCGCTTACAGGCATAGCGCCCATGATCATGAGAGCAGCAAGTGCGAGAGTGAGAAGTTTTGTGATTTTTCTCATTAGAAAATCCTCCTATAAAAATTTATTATCTGAAGCATATATCCGGAGACCTACCTCCGTTTCCTGCTTACAGTCATATAATAATACACAACTTAAAAAATTGCAATACTTTTTCATCGTTTGTAACACAACTGTAACACTTAGACGATTTTTGTTACAATCTGTCGCCTTATGAAGAAAAACATACGCTTCGGGGGTACCCCTTTTTTCGTTGTGCAGACGGTTTTTTCGCCGCCACGAATAATAAGACGAAAAAGCGCAGATTTTGTTCCGTTTAGTTTCAAAAAAATATTTTTAATTTTGTTTTTATATATAATATAATATAAATGAAGGAAAATCCTCGCCGGGAGGGGGTATCCTTTAATTTTTTAATTAAAAAACAAATTCAAACGCAAACGGGAAGCTTCCGCTTCCCGTTTAATTTCTTATTTATTCTTATTCTTTGCGTCAACAAGCGCCTGAACCTTGATAGGAAGACCGTAAAGATTGATAAAGCCTGCCGCATCAGCCTGGTTGTAATCGCTTTCGCCGAATGTCGCAATATCTTCGGAGTAAAGGCTGTAATCGCTCCATACACCTGCTTTTATGATATTGCCCTTGTAAAGCTTAAGCTTAACGGAACCTGTAACATTTTCCTGAGTCTTGTCAACAAAAGCAGAAAGAGCTTCGCGCAAAGGTGTGTACCACTGTGCGTTATAAACAAGATCTGCAAATGTAATTGCAAGTTCCTTTTTCTTGTGATATGTCATCTTGTCAAGACAAACTGTTTCGAGGTAGTTGTGAGCAAAATAAAGGATAGCTCCGCCGGGAGTTTCATAAACGCCGCGGCATTTCATACCCACAAGACGGTTTTCAACGATATCAACAATACCGACACCGTGCTTTCCGCCGAGCTCATTGAGCTTCAAGATAACATTCTTCGCGCTCATCTTTTCGCCGTTTACTGCAACGGGAATACCTTTTACGAAATCAATTGTAACATATTCGGGAGCATCGGGCGCCTGGAGGGGCGAAACACCCATTTCAAGGAAGCCTTTCTTTTCATACATAGGCTCGTTGCCTGTATCTTCAAGGTCAAGACCTTCGTGTGAAAGATGCCACATATTCTTGTCCTTCGAATAGTTTGTTTCGCGGTTTATCTTAAGGGGTACATTATGAGCTTCCGCATAGTCGATTTCCTCGTCACGGGATTTGATATCCCATTCACGCCAGGGGGCGATGATGGGCATACCGGGAGCAAACGCCTGAATTGCGAGTTCAAAACGAACCTGGTCGTTTCCTTTACCTGTACATCCGTGACAGATAGCATCAGCGCCTTCGGCTATTGCAATTTCAGCAAGCCTTTTGCCGATAACAGGACGGGCAAGAGCAGTGCCGAGAAGATAATCTTCATAAACAGCACCTGCCTTTACGGAAGGAATAACGATATCGTTTACAAATTCTTCTGTAAGATCTTCAACATAAAGCTTTGATGCGCCTGTCTTTATGGCCTTTTCTTCAAGACCGTCAAGCTCATCCGCCTGTCCGACATTACCCGCAACTGCAATGATTTCGGGGTTGTTGTAGTTTTCTTTGAGCCACGGAATGATTATTGAAGTATCAAGTCCGCCCGAGTACGCAAGAACTATTTTCTTTATATTTTTCTTATCCATTTTCTTTTTCTCCTTCGAGGATAGTTATTATTTATTCAATGTGCATAATTATACACTTGTTTTTTCGATTTGTCAAGGGTTTTTTGCATTTTATTCAACATTTTTCAATTATATGCACAATTTATGCATATATACATATGTTTTTGCATAATATGCACAAATTTATTCACCCCCCACCCTGTTATCAATAAAAGAAGGTGTTTCCTCCGATGGATACCGCTCTTTCCCTGTTCTTATCCATCCACGAATTTTTCACAAAGTCCGCCTGATAGAAAAGACAGTCGGGAGCAACCGTTACTCCGTCAAGCGAGCATTTTGCCGCAAGAATATTTTCTTTTGAGGGGGTATTATCAAGTTTGCCGTTATAGGCGATAGTAAACTGAACGCTTCCGTAACGGCGGTCGTATATTACCTCCTGTACAGTATCGGGGAAAAGGTCGCTTTTTGCTCTGTTTGAAATCACATTCGCAACGGCAATTTTCCCTTCAAACCCGGGGCCGCATTCGCATTGCAAAACCTGAGCAACGATAAGTATATCGGGGTTTGTGTATGTAGCATCTATTCTCTCGGCGTCAACCGTTACATCCGGTGCAGATATCCACACCTGATAGTAATAGTCGTCCCATCTCACATCATATCCGAGCTTTTCAGAAACCGCACGAACGGGAATAAACATTGTATCAAGATATATGACAGCTGTATTTTCCTCATCATATATCGAAAAATCAATGCTGTTTTCGTCTTTTGAAACTGTTGCGGTCTTTGTTTCATCAGTCCAGGTAACGACCGCACCCATAGTTTCGCTTATAGCCCTTATCGGCACATACACCGTATCATTTTCGGTTTCAAGAAAGGAATTTACGGGGGTTTTTATGATACTTCCGTTTATAACAACATCTATCGGAATTTCAAAACCTTCGATATTATAATGCTCCGCAGACACCGCAATGCCGGACAAAGTTAAAACACTTCCGATAAACAGCGCCGCAGTAAAAAGCTTTTTGATAAAATTCATATAAACAAATCCCTTCATTTTATTATATTATATAATATATTATTTCGTATATATCTATGATTCTCTTCCTATAACATTTTTTCAAATAATCCTATCGCCTCGTCGAGCGAAGAAAATTGCGCCGTCATCAAAGCTTTCACTTCATCCGAAAAGGACACGATATCGGGAATTCCGATACATTTCATTCCCGCTTCCGCCCCTGCACGGATACCGTTTTCGGAGTCCTCAATAACAAAACAATCCTCTTTATCTGCCCCAAGCTTTTCTGCCGCAAGTAAAAATATGTCGGGGGCCGGTTTGCCGTTTTCCACATCTTTTCCGCCCACAATAACATCAAACACATCCGCAGCTCCGACTTCGTTCAGATGATGATCAATACTGGCGTGCGAAGAACCTGATGCAAGGGCAAGCTTTATTCCCTTTTCTTTTAAAAACGAAATCAATTCTTCCGCGCCTTTTTTATATACAACTTTACCGTTTTCTATGATATATGTACGCATGGTTTTCTTGAACAATTCAAGGTCAAGCTCCGGAAAATTCCGTCCAAGATAAGAAGACCAGCCCGTTTCATTCATACCGCAGACTTCAAAAATACAATCTCCGATACCCGAAATCCCCTGCTCGCGCCCCGCATATTCCCATGCAGGCACACAAATACGCTGTGTGTCAAGCAAAGTTCCGTCCATATCAAAAATCACACTAAACATTCCAATTTATTACCTTTCAAAAATTCCAAATCAATTTTATCACAAAAAAATAAAAAAGACAATCTCTATTACAGAAATTGTCTTTTTTTATTAGTTATTTGCATCCAGCCATTCTTTAGCCTTTACAGCAGACATTCTTGTGATGTTTTCAGCAGGATACTTTGAATCAGCTCCGCCGTTTACATAAAGAAAATATTTGCCGTCTTTAGTTTTATACAGGCTTTCTTCATAACCATCGCTTGCACCAAAATTACCGAAAGTATTCTTTGCAATAAGTTCTGATGCTTCTGTGTCGTATTCGACCTTGCATATGATCTTTTTCATTTTATTAACTCCTTCAAATTTAGTTTCTTAAGATTATTATAACATATAAATACTAAAAGTTCAAGCATAGTTTGTTTTTTTATAAAAAATAATCGAAAAACCTCAAAGTTTTCCCAATTCGCATTTTACTGATGCAAAAGCTCAAATTTATATCCGACGCCCCAAACAGTCTTTATCTGCCACTTTTCGGAAATTCCCGAAAGCTTTTCACGCAATCTTTTTATGTGTACATCAACCGTTCTTGAGTCGCCGAGATAATCAAACCCCCATACTTTATCGAGAAGCTGATCTCTTGTGAACACTCTGTTGTAATTGGATGTAAGGAAATATAAAAGCTCGAGCTCCTTCGGAGGAATATCCACAGATTTTCCCGAAAGCTTAAGTTCGTATTTCTGAAGGCTTATTTCAAGGTTGTCAAACTTAACAACTTCGGAGTCGTCGCTTTCGTGTCCTGCGCAGCGGCGGAACACTGCTTTTATTCTCGCCACAACTTCCTTCATATCAAAGGGTTTTGTGATAAAATCGTCAGCTCCGAGTTCAAGGCCTAAAACCTTATCAAAAACTTCATTTTTCGCAGTAAGCATAATAATGGGCTTGGAAGAAATTTCGCGAATTTCACGACAGACCTGCCAACCGTCTTTGCCGGGCATCATTATGTCAAGCAAAACCATATCGGGCTCGTATATCTTGAACGCCGAAACAGCCTTTACGCCGTTGTTTGCAGTAACGATCTCATAATCTTCGTTCTCAAGACAAATCTTTAAAAGATCGCAAACATTGGTATCGTCGTCGGCGATGAGAATTTTAAATCCCATATTTCCCTCCCATACACTTTTCATAATTTTGTAATATATTAATAAATTAAAAAGTGCCATTTATTAATAAATCCTGTTTCACAACATAATTTTACCTACAATTCGACGAAAATTGGTGAACAAATTTTTAACTAATATTGGTTAAATTTTAAATTAAAACAAAAATTGTTTATTTTATTTCCATTTTTTGAACTCCGTCAAAAAGAATTTTGTCGGTTTTTCCCTTGCCTGCAAGTGTACATATAGCAGTCAGGGATTCATTTATTTTTTTAGAGTTTTCAGCATTTTTGCCGCAAAGCCCCTCTACCGCAAAAGTTATGGACGGCAAAAGCAGATTTAAAGCATTCGTTATAAAGTCCACATCATTTCTTATATTCATAACAAGCGAATCTGAAACTACTCCCGCTCTGCTTTTTGAAGGCAGAAATACTGCTTTTTCCTTTTTCGCCTTATTCGATCTGTCATAGTTTCCGATATTTGCACTGCCGCAAAGATTTTGTGAAAAAAACACCGCTTCACTCTCACATATTTTAAGTGTTATATCGGGAATTATATCGTCAGGCGAAAAGCCGTCTGCACCGACTGTAAAAACCGCATCGCAGTTTCTGCAAAGATGATAGAGCTTGTCACAGCAAAGCTTTGTAAGCGCTTCGTCGCCTTTTTTCACAAGTGCCGTATGGTATCCGCCGAGTGCATATCCCCCGTTTTTCATTATATTTGTAATATGCGAACAGCATTTTACCGATTGGGCAAGCTCTTCTATATCCTTGCCGCAACATAAAATTCCGAATACCGGCATATCCGTCATACATATCCTCCTTTCTTAATATGTTATAAATCTGTACTTTATTTTTTCGGTTGCAAATACTATTATATGTTTTATCGGCATTTATCACAACATAAAGTGTTCGTTACATTTTGAGCCTTTGCGGTAAAAAAAGCAAAAATTTTCCTTTGCTGAGTGTTTGTTTTTGCCGAATAGGAAATATTTTTATAATAAAACAAGGCGCCTTTTGTTTTTTTGTATTACGAAAATTTCCTTGACATAAACTTACAAAACGGGTATCATATATAATAGTAAATAGAAAAAGGAATTTGGAAATGCAAACAATTACCGCGCAAAACTTCAAAGAAAAACCGAATAATTTTTGTGTTACGGTGCTCGGAAATTTCGATGGTGTACATCTTGCACATACAAAGCTTATCTTATCGGCAAAAAAGATGGCCGAGGAAAAAGGATATAAGCTGTGTGTTTATACATTTTCCCGGCATCCTTTGAATTACAGGGAAGGCTTTCCGGGGCTTATCACATCCCCTTGCGAAAAGGAAGAGCTTATACGCTCTCTCGGTGCCGATATTCTTTTCCTTGAAAGTTTTGAAGATGTAAAAGACCTTTCCTGCGAAGAGTTCTGCGGCAAAGTGCTTATTGATAAGCTCAATACTAAAATTGCTTTCTGCGGAAAAAACTTCAGATTCGGCAAAAACAGGTCCGGAGATGCCGAAACACTAAAAAAAGAAATGTCCGTCCTCGGCGGAAATGCTTTTGCGATCGATGATGTGAAAAGCGAAGACGGCAATGTGATAAGCTCAACAATCGTAAGAAAACATATCCTTGACGGAGATACCGAAAAAGCAAAAAATCTTCTCGGAAGGCCTTATTCGTTAACAGCAGAGGTGGTTCACGGCAGGCATCTTGCAACACACCTCGGCGCTCCCACAATAAATCAGACTTTTCCTCAAGGAAAAATCGTTCCCAAAAACGGAGTTTACGCCGTATGCCTCATATTTGACGGCAAAAAGCATTTCGGTGTTGCAAATGTAGGAGTAAAGCCTACCGTTACTTCAAACGAAGCCTGTTGTCCGATACTTTGCGAAACTCATATACTTGATTATAAAGGCGACCTTTACGGCAAAACGATCAAAACCGAATTTTACCGCAAACTCAGAGACGAAAAGAAATTCGCCTCGATCAAAGAGCTTTCGGACGCTATAAAAAATGATGTTTTGAATGCCGTTTCATATTTCAAAGAAAGAGAGGAGAAGAATTTTGAAAACCGATAAAATCTTTTCTTATTTTAAAAAATCCCTTTCTTTTACTGTTATGCTGTCCATACTTTTACCGTTTCTTTTTGCGTCTGTAAATGCCGATGAAACTAAAAGTACTCCTAAAACATTCAAGTATTATGACAGTAAAACATTTTTTGATTTTGCAGAAATCGAATGTCCCGAAACAGATGCCGGAAATATTTTCGTTGCAAACATCACAACCGGCGATGTTATGTTTGAAAAAGATGCTCAGATGCTCATTTTTCCCGCATCTACGGTTAAAATAATGACAGCTATTGTAGCATATGAAAGTATCCCCGATCTTGATGTTTTGATATATGCATCCGAAAAGGCTGTAAAAAAGACTACGGGCACAAAGCTCACCCCCACCCGTCCGATAAAAGCCGACGAAGGGCTTTCAGCGCGCGATCTTTTATATGGGCTTCTTGTAACGGGCGCCAATGATGCGGCAAATGTTCTTTCCGAATATGTCGGCGGTACGGAAGAAAATTTTGTTGAAATGATGAATGCCAAAGCAAAAGAAATAGGAGCAAAAAATACTACCTTTAAAAACCCGACAGGTCTTCATCACCCCGATATGACAACAACCGCCTACGATATGGCGCTCATATCAAATTACGCCTACTATATAAATGATATAGTAAAAATGGCAGGCTCCACAAATCATACCATCGAAGAAACAAATATAACAAAACACCGCCGCAGTCTTTACAACCGAAACAGAATGATACGGCGGGTTGAGGGCGAAACAAATTATTTTTACAAAGGTGCTTTAGGCCTTTCCGCAGGATCTACTCCCGAGGGCGGAAACTGTGTAATTGCAATAGCCGAAAAGAGCGGCCAGACATATCTTGCAGTTGTTATGAACGCAGATTCTACTCCAACGGAAAATTTCGCATACAGTGATGCAAAAAACCTTTTAAATACCTGCTTTGATAATTTTTCCGTTCAGAAAGTGGCAAAAAGCGGAGATATACATCACGAAATTCCCGTTTCCCTTGCGGCGAATGTAGATCATGTTATACTCCATGCCGCAAAGGATATATCCGCTCTTTTACCTAACGATGTAGATATGGAAAAGGATATCCTTTTAAAAAAGCTTGTGTACAGCGATGCTGTCGCTCCGATTTACGCAAACCAGATATTCGGTGAGCTTGAAGTTGTATATAAAGGAACAATAACTCTCGGAAAAACCGAACTTGCGGCAGGAAACGCTGTTGACAGAAGCAATCTGTTGTATTTTCTCAATGCACTGCGCAGATTCTTTACTTCCCCCTGGTTTATAACAGCATTCATTACAGCAATAATACTTTTCACAATATACTGTTTCCTGTATTATAAAGCTTTAAAAAACAAAAAAGGTTACAGAAGGTATAAGTAGTTTTATATAGGAACAATAAATGTAAACATTTGGTGAATAGCCTTGATTTTCCTTGTGATATGTGATATAATCCATTCGTTATGGTCGTAAATTGTGCAAATGCGCGGTTTTCGGTCTGATAAATCAATTTCGGGCATTCCTCTACGGCTGCGTGTATGAATTCCCATATTATTAAGGAGGTAGCATTATGAACAACATCATCAATGCTTTCGCAAACGAGCAGCTCAAAACTGAAATCCCTCAGTTTGAGATCGGCGATACAATCGTCGTACACAACAGAATCAAGGAAGGTTCCAGAGAAAGAATCCAGTTGTTCGAAGGCACAGTTATTGCCAAGAAGAACGGCGGTATTTCCGAAACATTCACAGTAAGACGCGTAGCGTACGGCTGTGGTGTGGAAAAGACTTTCCCTCTCCACTCTCCCAATGTTGCAAAGGTTGACATTGTAAGACACGGTAAGGTTAGACGCGCTAAGCTCTATTATCTCCGTGACAGAGTTGGTAAGAGCGCTAAGCTCAAGGAAATCCTCTGATTTCCGTCTGATACCGATCAACGGGACAGACAAAATGCGGTAACGCCGCTTTGAAAAAGGAGCCGCATAAGGCTCCTTTTTTGATATTCGTATTATCCTTTCCGAAGGGAGAAATATAAAATGGAAGAAAAAAACACAAACATTCCCGAAACAAAAGAACCTGACGAAAAAAAAGCCCCCCATACCGGGCTTCACTTTCTTCGTGAAATAATAGACTGGCTTGAAACATTCGCTTTCGCCTTTGCTTTTGTTATTGTTATTTTCACATTTATGTTTAAAATAGTAACAGTCGAAGGACGGTCTATGCATTATACCCTTGACCACGGAGATAAGCTTATCATAACCGATATGTTTTATGAACCGGAATGCGGAGATATTGTTGTTATTCAGGAGCCTCACCGCTTCGATTCTCCGATAATCAAAAGAGTCATCGCAACAGAGGGACAGAAAGTAAAGATTGATTTTGATACATGGGCAGTTTATGTTGATGATGTGCTTTTAGACGAGCCGTATGTAAATTATGACGACAGAAACGAAGGCTTTGCGATGGATCATTTCGGATGTGTTTCGGAATTTGTTGTCGCAGAAGACAATGTTTTTGTAATGGGCGACAACCGCAATAATTCCTCCGACAGCCGAGTAAAGGATTTTATCCTTCAGGATGACGGAAGCTATCTTTACAAAGGCTTTACCGAAGATGAAATACTCGGAAAAGTTATCGTAAGACTTACACCTTTCAACAAATTCGGAACAGTAAAGCCCGCAACAGAAGCTCAAATTGAAAAAATCAAAGAAGCAAGAAAATAACAAAGCTCAAAGCTTGTGGAGAATATAAATGGCATATAAACCGTATAAACCGAAAAAGAAAAGAAATGTGGAAAAAAAGCCGCAGGAAACACCGGTAAGAGAAGTAAGTAAAATAATCCAGTGGTTCCCCGGACATATGGCAAAGGCAAAAAGACAGATCGCCGAAGATTTAAAGCTTGTTGATATTGCAATCGAACTTTGCGATGCCAGAATTCCGATTTCAAGCCGTAACCCCCAAATAGACGAAATACTTTGCGGAAAACCTTCTATTCTTTTGCTGAATAAAGCCTCACTTGCTGACCCGGAGGCAAATGCAAGATGGAAAGAATACTACAAAAGCATCGGCAAAAATGCAATATTTACCGACTGTATGACAGGAGAGGGCATAAACGATATCATCCCGTCAATAAAAGAAGTTCTAAAGGAAAAGCTTGAGCGCTTTGAAGCAAAAGGAATGGTCGGAAGACTTCCCCGAGTTCTTATTATCGGTATAACAAATGCCGGAAAATCAACTCTTGTCAATAAACTTTCCGGCTCGAAACGAGTAAAGACAGAGGACCGTCCCGGCGTTACAAGGGAAAATCAATGGGTATCGGTCAAAAACAGCATTGAGCTTCTCGATACCCCCGGTATTTTGTGGCCCAAATTTGAGGACGAAAGAACGGGACTCCGCCTTGCATTTACCGGCGCCATAAGAGATGAAATTCTCGACAGAGAAGACATTGCTGTGTCTTTATGCAAGCATCTTTATAAAAAGTACCCGAAAAAGCTTTGTGAACGCTATAAGATCGACCCTTCGGAGGCTGAAGACCTTCAGCCTTGGGAGCTTTTCGAGCTTATCGGCAAAAAAAGAGGTTTTCTTATCTCGGGCGGCGAAATAGATTATGCAAGAACCGCCGTTATGCTTCTTGATGAATTCAGAGGAGCAAAAATCGGACGGCTCACTCTTGAAGAACCGCCGAAAAAGGAATAAAAAGAATAATATCCTAAAAAAGGAGCTGTAAAAAATTACAGCTCCTTTTATTTTATTTTTTGTCAAACAACTCACGGCGCTTCGACGAATGACGCATCATTTCTCTCATTCCGTCTATATCATCCGTTTCAAGCATACTTTTAAGTTCTCCGAATTTGTTTATAAACATATCCATCTGCTCGATCAAAACATCCTTGTTTGCCACAAAAAGTTCGCTCCACATAAGGTCGTTTATTCTCGCAATACGGGTAAGGTCACGGAACGAGTCGCCTGTAAACTTCTCCATATCTTCCTTGTCGTTGCAAGTCATAAGGGTTATTGCAATACAGTGCGTGAGCTGAGAAAGGAAGCCTATCATTTCATCGTGTTCTTCGGGAGAAAGCGTTGTAACATTTGAAAAGCCGAGAAGTCTTCCAAGCTCCATACAGGTATTTATCGCCTCGGGAGTGTTTTTTTCTGTTGGTGTTACAATATAGTTTGCACCTATAAACATCTTTTCCGTGCTGTTTTCAACACCTGAAACCTCACGCCCTGCCATCGGATGAGCAGGAATAAATTCTGCATCAGGGCGCAAAATATCCTGAATCTCATATACAATATTCCTTTTAACACCCGTAACATCCGTAATAAGCGCACCGCTTTTTAAAAGATGCTGGTTTTCCTTTATCCATTCTACAAAAACATGAGGATAAAGGGCGAAAATAACAAGATCCGCCTCGCCGATTATCCTTTCGTCAAGGGTAGTTGAACCTTCATCAATCATTTTTTCTTTGATCGCATAATCTATCGAGCTTTGCTCTTTTGTGATAGCACTTATATGGAAACCAAATCTCTTAAGCGCTTTTGCATAGCTGCCGCCGAGAAGTCCAAGACCTACTATCAATATTTTTTTACTTACATTTACAATCATTCTGTTTCAACCTCAGCACCAAGTGCTTTTATATCATCAAAAAATGCGGGATAGCTTTTTTTCACCGCTTCAATACCATCAATTTTGCCGCCCAATTTTGAAAGTATCAACGAAAGAGCCATAACGATTCTGTGATCGTTGTGACCGTCAAGGGCGACTCCGTTATACTTAAGCTCTGTTTTCGGCACAGTTATCATATTGTCTCCGAAAACAAGTCCGCCGCCAAGCTTCTCAAGCTCTTTGTGCATCACAAAACCTCTGTCGCTTTCCTTTGCCTTTAATCTGTCGGTTCCCGTAAACACTGCGCCGTTTTTCAGCGATGCAAGTGCAAAAAGTATGGGCCCGAGATCCGGACAATCGGAAATGTCAAGGGTAGGCGTTCCCTTTGCGATCTTGTCAAAATAATCGGAATAAACCCTGTCGCCTTGAAGGCTGTCGGGCTTTAAACCGGTAATTTCAACTTCCGATCCGATATAATTGAAAGAATCAAGAAAAGCCGCGTTTGAATAATCTCCTTCAACCTTTCCGGAGAAGGAATGCATCTTGGAATTTCTTATAACAATATTATATTCGTCTTCAAATTCAACATCCGCGCCAAAAGACCTTAACGCACCTATTGTAAGATCAACATAAGATCTGCTTTCAAACGGAGGGGTTATTTCAATATGAGATGTTCCGCCAAGATATACAAGAGCGAAAATAAGTCCTGTAATAAATTGACTGCTTATATCCCCTCTTATTTTAAAATTCCCGCTTTTAAGTTTTCCCAAAAGGGTTACGGAATTTGCGTTTTTTTCAAATCTGAAGTTTTTTTCACGGCATAATTCCTCATAAACATCAAGCGGTCTTTCTAAAAGTCTGTCACTTCCTTTAAGTACGGTTTCCTTACCGGTACATAAAGCAAGAGGAATAAAAAATCTCAGTGTACTTCCGCTTTCCCGACATTCAAGAACGCCTTTTTCGGGGTTTATAAAGTTTTGTCCGTTTACGGTAACAGTATTTTCGTCGGTATCGATAAAACAGCCCAAAGCCCTAAGGCAATCTATTGTTGCAAGAATGTCTTCGCTGTAATCGACACCTTCAAGCACACATTTTTTCTTTGACAAGGCGCTTGATATGAGATATCTGTGCGCCATACTTTTCGAAGGAGGCGCACTTATTTTCCCGCATAAACTACACGGTTTGAATTCTGCTGTCATTTCAGTTGTCCTCTTAAGTCCTTATATAAGCCAATCTGTTCCGAATCTTGCAGAAAGTGCGTCGCAAATAACGATTGCAGACGCCGCATCCTGAACAACTCTTGCTCTGTGAACGATTGCGGGATCGTGTCTTCCTTTCGGTTCAAGCACCGTTTCGCACATATTTACGAAATCTACCGTTTCCTGGGGTTTGAAAATGGTTGGTGTAGGCTTTATGGCGGTTCTAAATATGATTGGCATACCGTTTGTAATACCGCCGTTAATACCGCCGTTGTTGTTTTTCAAAGTTATAATTTTGCCGTCTTTTATTCTCATCGGGTCGTTTGCAAAACTTCCCTTCATATCGGCAATTTCAAAACCCGCACCAAACTCAACACCTTTAACCGCAGGGATTGAAAACATCATATGGGAAAGAAGACTTTCGATCGAGTCAAAAAACGGCTCGCCCACTCCTTGCGGCATACCGATAATCGCAGTTTCAAGAACTCCGCCGACGCTGTCGCCGTCTTCTGCCGCCTCAAGAATTGCCGATGTCATTTCCTCTTCGGTTTTATCATCAAGAACAGCAAAAGTCTTGCCGTTTAAAGCCTTGATGTCGCAAAAAATATCATCAAAATTTCTGTCGGAAATCCCGGCGCATTTTTTTATGTGTGTTCCGATATATATACCTTTTTTCTCAAGCGCAAGTTTGCATATTGCACCAGCTGCAGTAAGCGCCGCTGTAATTCTTCCGCTGAAATGTCCTCCGCCCCTTGAGTCCTGGAAGCCGTGATATTTGCACTGTGCCGTAAAATCAGCGTGAGAAGGACGGGCAACTGTTCTCATCTGAGAATAATCGCCGCTTTTGACATTTTCGTTGGGGATAAGTATAGTGATAGGCGTACCTGTCGTCTTGCCGTTTAAAACACCGCTTACGATTTTAAATTCGTCTTTTTCTTTTCTCGGTGTGGAGATTTTACCGTCGGGACGGCGGAGAGTCAGCATATGCGAAATATATTCAAAATCAACATCAATCCCCGGCGCCATACCATCAAGCACCGCACCTATATATTCGCCGTGACTTTCTCCGAATATCGTAACAGATATACTGTTTCCAAATGTGTTTTTCATCAGTTTCAACCTTTCAGACAGTTTTTTGCCATATCAATGACTTCCGAACAGCTCATCTTCTTAAGTTCATACTGTCCGATTTCGTGTACAAGAGTAACTGTTACATTTTCACCATCCGCTTTTTTATCGTGAAAAGCAGCCTTTTCTATCTTATCCCAATCAAACTCTATCATATTGTAAAGCGAGCATTTTTTAAGCACTTCAATTACTCTTCCCCTTATCTTTTCATCACACATCGGTATAATTCCAAGGGCAACACATTCTCCGTGGTAAAGGCCGTGCATATTTTCGCTGCTTTCAATACCGTGACCTATCGTATGCCCGAAATTGAGTATCTTCCGAAGGGAAGCTTCTTTTTCGTCCTTTTCAACAACGCTTTTTTTGATATTTAAAGAGCGGATTATTATTTCATCAATGTTTTCTTTGATATTCCCGTTTTCAAATATTTCAAACAGCTTTTCATCGGAAGTAAGAGCCATCTTTACAGCTTCGGCAAGACCGTTTGCAATTTGCCTTTCGGGAAGAGTTTTCAAAAGTTCCGGATCTATCAAAACTCTTTTGGGCTGATAAAATGCGCCGACTATATTTTTCATTCCGCCGAAATTTATAGCAGTTTTCCCGCCGATGGACGAATCTATCTGCGAAAGAAGTGTTGTTGGGATATTGTAAAAATCGATCCCCCTCATATAAGCGGATGCGGCAAACCCCGAAAGGTCGCCGACCACACCTCCGCCCACTGCGACAACACAATCATTTCTTGAAAAACCTTTTCGGAGCATAGTATTCAAAAGATGTCCGAACACATCAAGACTTTTTGATTGTTCCCCCATCTCAACAGTACATATCGTAGGCTCTTTGCATTGTTTTGCAAGTGTTTTTACATACTCTATCGGCACTCCAGAATCGGTTACGATAAGCACTCGCCTTTGAAGATTGAGATTTTCTTTTGCACTTTCAAGAATTCCTCTTTCAACGATTATATCGTAGGAATTCTCAGATAAGTTCATATTAATCGTCATTTTATCACCTTTATATTTCGGTGTGAGGAGCAAAAGTGCCTGCAACTTTAAGCTTATCACACACCTTGTTTAACTCATTTATCATAGCTTTGCCGTTTTCGGTTTCACTAGAACCGTCTGTTTCAACATAGAAATAATACTGCCATGAATGACGCTTTAGCGGTCTGCTTCTCAAAGCTGTCATATTATAGCCGTACTTTCCGATAATGCTTATTGCTTTTGCAAGAGAACCGGCTTCATTTTTTACCGCGAACATCAAAACCGAGTTTGAAAACGACTCTGTATTTATTTTAACCTTTGAAAGTACAGCAAAGCGTGTTGTATTTTCACTGCTTTTGTTGATATTTGCTTCAAGCACTTTAAGGCCGTAGATGTTTGCTGTTTCAACACTCGCAATCGCCCCCAAAGTCTTATCTCCAGACTGCTCTACCGCCTTTGCCGCAAGCGCTGTGTTTGTAGATTCTTCGGTTTCAAAACCGCGCAGTTTTATATATTCGTGGCATTGACCGAGCGCCTGCGGATGGCTTATAACCTTTTTGATATCGTCAACACAAGAACCGGGAAGTCCGAGAAGATTTTGATGAATTTCAAGCTCGTATATTCCGTTTATAAAGAGTCCGCCCGCAAAGATAAGATCTATCGTCTGTCCCACTTCGCCTGCATAACTGTTTTCGATCGGAAGTACCGCAACATCACACTCGCCTCTTACAACAGAATCATACGCAGCTCTGAAATCTGTATATGAGATTCTGTCACTTTCGGGGAATATCTTGCCCGCCGCAATATGTGCAAAAGCACCGGGAACTCCGCTGTATGCAACCTTAAGACCGTTTTGCATACGGTATTGATACGCTCTTGACACAGACATAACATTTTTTAAAAAACCGATATAATAGTCTTTTAAAACCTCGTCTTTTATTAAGGCTGAGTTTTTTTCTATTACCTCAGCTTCCCTTTTTTCGTCAAGAATAGGAAGACCAAACTCTTTTTTATGCTCGTATACAAGCTCTGCCGCTTTCATCCTTTTTTCAAACAACTGCGCCATCTGCGTGTCTACTTCATTTATAATCTTTCTTGCTTCTTCAAGCTTATTAGACATCTCAAAAATTCCTTTCCCGAAATACAGGCATCTGTTTTTTAAAGTTTTTCGGCAATATCAAGAATTAACTTTTCGGTCTTTTCCCAGCCAAGGCAAGGATCGGTTATGGATTTTCCGAAAATATGCTCTCCTGTCCCTTGCGCTCCGTCTTCAAGATAGCTTTCGATCATAAGTCCCTTAACAAGGTTCTTGATATCGGAGTTCTGATTGCGGCTGTGAACGATATCTTTTGAGATACGAACCTGTTCAAGGTACTTTTTACCCGAATTATTATGGTTTGTATCAACAATTACAGAAGGATTTACAAGATTTGACTTTTCATAAAGTTCTCTTACTTTCAAGAGGTCTTCGTAATGGTAGTTTGATGCGCTCTTTCCCGCATAATCAACATATCCTCTCAAAATTGCGTGTGCATAAGGATTTCCTTGGCTTGTTACTTCCCATCCTCTGTAAATAAATGTATGGCTGGACTGAGCCGCAACGATGGAATTCATCATAACTGAAAGATCTCCGCCTGTCGGGTTCTTCATACCGACAGGAGCATCAATTCCGCTCGCGGTAAGTCTGTGTTGCTGATTTTCAACCGAACGGGCACCGATTGCAACATACGAAAGAAGATCCGAAAGGTAACGGTAATTTTCCGGGTAAAGCATTTCATCGGCGCAGGAAAAATCATAGTCGCGCAATGCGGCAAGATGAAGCTGGCGGATAGCAACAACGCCCTTATACATATCAGGTTTTGCTTCCGGGTCGGGTTGGTGAAGCATCCCTTTATATCCCTGTCCTGTTGTTCTGGGTTTGTTTGTATAGATTCTCGGGATAATGATTATCTTGTCGGATACCTGTTCTTCTATCCTGCGAAGCCTTGAAATATATTCAAGCACAGGCTCGCTGTGGTCTGCGGAACAAGGGCCTATTACAAGAATGAATTTATCGGATTTTCCTTCAAATACTGCTTTTATGCTCTCATCTCTTTTGGCTTTTACCTGCTCCATACGCTCTGTAAGCGGAAATTCCGCCTTTACATCCTTGGGAATGGGGAGTTTTCTATGGAAATTCATTTGCATTTTTCTATACCTCTTTTTTTAATGTTTTTATATAAAACACAAGTCCGCATTTCATTATAGCTTTAAGCACAACGACTGCGGACTGTCCGTATTGTCTTCATCCTGATATTTTATATACCGGATGTTATACAAAAGGGCAGTCTTTTTTAAAATAATAATAAAAATAATAAAACTTATTTGTCATAATTACTGCCCCTCCTTTTTTGTAAAATATAATATGTGGTGTGCCGAATTATAATTAAATTTTCAGGCAGTAAAGTGTCTTTCAACGCTTTCCGCCGCAAAATCAAAGTTTGCAGATATCTGCAAGTGTGATAAGCTTAAACCCTGCATTAACAAGTAATGATTCAGCCTCTTCATTATCTTCAACACGAAGTACAACATATGCGTGTTTTTCAGTTCTTGCCATAAAAGCATAAAGATATTCAACATTGATGTTCGCTTTATCGAGTACATCAAGAGCTGATGTAAGCTTACCCGGTTCATCATTGATCTTAACGCCTACAACATCAACGGTTTTGATAAGATAGTCATCTTTGAGAAGTGCTTCTGCCGCTTCTATATCATTTACGATAAGTCTGAGTATTCCGAAATCCTGTGTTTCGGCAATAGAAAGGGCTCTTAAATTTATACCGTTTTTAGAAAGAATATCGGTTACCGAAACAACGGAACCTTTCTGGTTGGGAAGAAAAACTGTCAACTGTTTGATTGCCATAATCCTGCTCCTTTCAAATTTATATCAACTTACGCTTATCAACAACACGCACAGCCTTGCCTTCGCTTCTTGCAATAGTTTTAGGAGCTACGAGATGAACTGTGGGGTTGATTCCGAGCATTATCTTCATAGCGTTTGCAAGAGCTTTTTCCATCGCAAGAACTTCGCTTACTTTATCTGTGAAGCGCTCGTGTGTCATTTCAACTAAAACATCGAATGTATCATTATTATTCTTTCTGTCTACAACGATCTGATAGTTGGGCTCATAGCCTTCTTTGAGAAGAACGGTTTCTATCTGGCTGGGGAATACATTTACGCCTCTTATAATGAGCATATCGTCTGTTCTGCCCATAGGCTTTGCCATCTTTATAAGAGTTCTTCCGCAAGAGCATTTTTTGCGGGAAAGAACGCAGATATCACGGGTACGGTATCTTAAAAGAGGGAAGGCTTCCTTGTCAAGAGATGTGAATACAAGCTCGCCCTTCTCTCCTTCGGGAAGAACTTCTCCTGTATCGGGATCAATTATTTCCGCATAGAAATGGTCTTCGTTTATATGCATACCGGTCTGTTCCGAACATTCGAATGCCACACCGGGGCCTGTTGTTTCTGTAAGACCGTAGATATCGTATGCTTTGATACCTAATGTTGATTCAATACCTTTACGCATTTCCTCGGTCCAGGGTTCTGCACCGAAAATACCTGCTTTGAGCGGAATATCTTCGGGTTTATAGCCTTGTTCCTTTAGAGATTCGCCGATATATGCAGCATACGAAGGAGTACAGCACAAAATAGTCGCTTTAAGGTCCATCATAAACTGTACCTGTCGCTCGGTGTTTCCGGAGGACATAGGGAGTGTTAAGCATCCAACTTTGTGAGAACCGCCGTTTAAGCCAAAACCGCCTGTGAAAAGGCCGTATCCGTATGCCACCTGACATACATCCTTATTTGTGCCGCCTGCGGCAACAACTGCTCTTGCACAGCAATCTTCCCAAAGGTCTACATCGTTTTGTGTATAGAAAGCTACAACTCTTCTTCCGGTTGTTCCTGAAGTTGAATGAATTCTCACACAATCTTCAAGCGGCTTTGCAAGAAGTCCGTAAGGATATGCATCACGAAGGTCTGCTTTGGTAAGGAAAGGAAGCTTATGAAGATCTTCAATTCCATTTATATCTTCGGGTTTAACGCCCTTTTCATCCATAAGATTGCGGTAATAGGAAACATTCTCGTAAACATGTTTTACTTGTTTTACAAGCTTTTCCGACTGAAGCTTTTTGATCTCTTCAACCGGCATCGTTTCAATTTCTTTCTGATAGTAATTTTCCATCATTTTTCATCCTTTCGTTGTTATAATGTGTTAAGAATTTAAAAATGATTCTTGATTTATCAGCAGCGGCTTTTATAAAAAAAGCCCTCTGCATTCCAAATTAAGAATACAGAGGACGAAAATATCATTTCCGTGGTACCACCTCAGTTCGCCGTCATCTCACGATAACGACCTTTTCAGGTACTGACATACCTTAGTTCTGTCACGGGAACACCCGTTGCATCCTACTTGAAAAATTTCGTTCAGCGCACTGCTAACAGAAGGAATTCAAAATGGTAGTCCCTGTTGCCTTGCACCGACCGGCAACTCTCTTCTTCGGGCATTTCCAAATTTACTGATTTCTGCTCATCGCATTTAAGTATTAAAGCAAATAAATAAAACCTTGCTTTATTTGATATTTATTTTATCACTTTACTTTACAAAAGTCAAGAGGTTTTTTGATTTTTTTCAAAAAACCTCTTACCTATAACTTATCAGTCTTTTTTAAGTCCGAGCTTTTCAGCCGATATGTCACGCATTTTGTATTTGAGTATCTTTCCTGCGGCATTCATCGGAAATTCATCAACAAACATAAAGTATCTGGGAACCTTGTGTCTTGCGATGGACGCATTGCCGTATTCGCGCATTTCGGTTTCATCTGCTGTTTCCCCTTTATGAAGGATTATCCAGGCACAGCATTCTTCGCCGTATCTTTCATCGGAACACCCACAACCTGAACATCCCGCACTTTTGGGTTTGTAAGATAGAATTCTTCTATCTCTCTCGGATAAAGGTTTTCACCGCCTCGGATTATCATATCCTTAAGACGGCCTGTTACTTTATAATACCCGTCGGGAGTTCTCATACATATATCACCCGAATGGAGCCAGCCGTCTTTGTCGATAGCCTGTGCTGTCGCCTCGGGCATTTTGTAATAGCCTTTCATAATATTAAATCCGCGGGCTACAAACTCTCCGCTTTCGCCGTCGGGAAGTTCTTCCCCTGTTTCCGGATCGATTATCTTACATTCAACACCCGGGAAAGCGCTTCCTACAGTTTCAACTCTGTGATCGAGGTCTTCGTTAACTTCACCCATCGTACATCCGGGGGATGCTTCTGTCTGACCGTAAACCGAGATTATTTCGCGCATATTCATCTCAACCGATGCTCTTCTCATCAGGTCCGCAGGGCAGTTTGCACCCGCCATAATACCGGTTCTCATATATGAAAAATCCGTTTTTGCAAAATCCGGATGATTAAACATAGCGATAAACATTGTGGGAACACCGTTAAAACAAGTAATATGTTCATCATTTACACACGCAAGCGAGGATTTCGGCGAAAAATACGGAATAGGACAAAGCGTACCGCCGTGAGTCATCATAGATGTCATAGAAAGCACCATTCCGAAGCAATGGAACATCGGAACCTGAATCATCATACGGTCAGCCGTTGACAGATCCATTCTGTCGCCTATTGTCTTACCGTTATTTACAATGTTTCTGTGGGTAAGCATAACACCTTTCGGAAAACCTGTTGTTCCCGATGTGTACTGCATATTGCATACATCGTCAGGTCTTACAAGAGAGGCCCTTCTTCTTACTTCCTCGCGGGGGATAAGGGATGAGCGGGAAAGCATCTGCTCCCAGTCAAGACATCCGTCCATCGAAAAGCCTACCGTTACGACATTGCGAAGGAAGGGAAGATTTTTAGAATATAATGGTTTTCCGGGTTCAAGAGTTTTAAGCTCAGGGCAAAGCTGTTCAATTATTTCTTTATAATTGATATCCTTGCAGTATTCGATCATTACAAGTGTGTGAGTATCGGACTGCTTCAAAAGATATTCGATCTCGTGAATTTTGTATGCAGTATTCACTGTAACAAGAACGGCACCGATTTTTGTTGTTGCCCAGAAAGTTATATACCACTGGGGTACATTTGTAGCCCATACGGCAACATGATCGCCCGCCTTAACGCCAAGTGAAATAAGCGCTGCCGCACATTCGTCAACATCGCGGCGGAACTGTTCGTAGGTTCTTGTATAGTCAAGAGTAGGATATTTAAATGCATACTGATCGGGATATTTCTCCGCCATTGTATCAAGCACCTGAGAGAAAGTTACATCAATTACATCATACTTTTTCCATACGAATGTACCTGTCTTATCTCTGTTGTAATAGGCCTTGTCAAAGGATTTCTTATCCCTGTTAAGTCCCGATATATAGTTTGCAAAATGAGTAAGAACAATATCCGCATCGGATATTTCCTCATTCCACGCCGCACATATATAGCCTTCATAATTGAGGGATGAAAGCGCACCTAAAAGCTTTTCAACTTCGAGTTCACCTTCGCCGATAAGAACTGTCTTTCCGTCTTTCATATCGCCAAGACGCACATATTTTATGTATGCGCCGAGGGTTTTTATTGTTGTTTCGGAAGTTTCTCCTGCGTCGAAATATGTACCTCTCACATTCCACGAAGCACCGATTGCGGCAGAAGATAAATGATTGATTATTTCAATAACATTTTCTGTGTTTGCAAGGAAGCCTACGGTTTCAAGTAAAATGGAAACATCCGCAATCTCCGCTTTCTTTATTGCAGCCGAGAGCTTTTCGTCAATAACATCAACCGAAATTTCCTTGTCGATTCTGACTATAACATTCGATATTCCCGATGCCTGCGCCATATCAACATATTTGAGAACAAGCTCTTTTGTTGTGTTTTCGCTGTCGATTCCCTCAGGCATACGAAGAGCGGAAACTGCAAGATTGCGGTTTACGAGCTTCCTTTTTGCGTCAGCAATTCTGTCGCGTCTTAAAACGCTGTCGTGGTGAATACTTCTTTCTTTAATTGCGTCGTATATTTCAAAGCCTTCAAAACCGTAATCAAATGCGAATCTGCAAGTATCAAGAAAAGAGGCTCGGCTTACATTTTTAGTTGAAAAAACTATTTTCATATATTAAGCCTCCTCGAACACTATCTTGTTGAGCGCGTTTATATAAGCTCTGATACTTGCGGCGATAATGTCAGTCGCAGTACCGTTACCTGAATAAAGCTTTCCGTTGTTGCGGAGTCTGACAAGGGCAGAACCGAGAGCCTCTTTTCCCTCTGTTACAGACTGAACCTGAAAATCATCAAGTTCGTAATGGTGTCCTACACATTGTTCTATCGCACGGAAAGCAGAGTCGATAGGACCGTCGCCGTTTGCAACACCGCAAATAATTTCATCATTGCATTTCAAAGTAACCTGCGACATCGAGCTTGAAGCGTTGCTGCTTGTTGTAGTATAGCTTTCAAAATGATATGTGGAAGGAGCCTGCATAGCGGAACTTGCAATCAAAGCTTCAAATTCCTTAGCGCCTACCGCTCCCCTCTTTTCACAAACATTCATAAGCGCCTTATATACATTTCCGATATCCGAATCGGAAAGCTCATATCCGAGAACGGATGCAGCTTGGGCTATTTGCGCCAGCGAGGAATCGGAATCAAGAAGGATCTTTTTCTTTTCGCTTACGGCATTTTCAACCTCATATGCTTCGTGGTTTATTTTTGAAAGCATATCATCAATGCTTGAATGGATTTTTGTAGTATTCAATTCGATCTTTGCGTCTATTCTTGCTCCGCAAACACTTATGGCGTCGGAAATTTCACCTGTAAGGAGAATATCCTTTCCCGCCATTGCGCATTTAATACCGTCAGCGCCCTTTGCAATTGCGGCAAATGCAGATGCTGTAGCCATATTGATACGGTCGGAAACCTGAACATATACAAGTACATTTACCGCTTCTTTAACGGTTGCAACAAGATTTGCTATTTCTTCGGGGGTAGATACTCCCGCATTGTCGCAGACAGTGATGATATTTGCGCCGTTCTTTTCAGCTTCCTTTGCGGCGGTAACAAGAAAATCTATATCTGCTCTTGTTGCATCAAGGGCAGAGAATTCAACATCGCCGCAATATGCCTTTGCTTCTTTTACAAGCTCTGCAATTTTTTCAAGCATAACATTCTGCTTGATATGGTATGTATATTCCATCTGAATTGTAGATACGGGAAGCTCGATCTGAAGGCGGGGCTTTTTAGCTTCTTTGATACATTCCCATGCGTTATTAACCTCTTCCTTGTTGAAGCCGACGGGAATCGCAAGTATAGCATTTCCGACATTCTGAGAGATAGTTTTATAAATTATCATATCCTCACGAAGATTTTTTACGCAAGGAAGCTCAATCGCATCCGCGCCGATACTGTCTGCACAATTTGTAATTGCCGATTTTTCACGGAAAAGAAGCGAAACTTCGCGTTCTTCCGAAAGCTTTTTAAATGTAATGTCCGAAATGTTGATTTTTCTCATGTTGAAAACTCCTTTAAATATAGAAATGGCTTTTACCAACAAAAAAACGCCTCCGCCTCTTTGTTGATCTAAAGAGACGAAAACGCCAAAGTGCTGTTTCCGCGGTACCACTCTTCTTCATCCTTAAAAGGATGCACTTTAGATGCCGACACATCTCAACTCTGTTACGGGAGTTCCCGTCTGCCACTACTCTTGCAGTTCATAACAGCCGCTCCGCGGTGAGTTCAGTAAAATTTTCCAAATGCCTTGCACCGTCCGGCATTTCTCTTGAATGGAGCTTCCTACCTACTATTCCGCATCCTTGCGTTTTTAATGCAAGTATTATATCATACATCTTTTTGTTTGTCAAGTGTTTTTTATGTTTTTAAGCTGTCAGGAGCACTTTTTAATGCAGGAAAAACAATCCTTATGATCTATCCTTCGGGAAGAACCACTCCTTCTTATGATATTCCTGATACTGTAACAAATATTGATCGTTATGCATTTGATGGATGTAAATACCTCGAAAGCGTAACTGTCCCCGACAGTGTTAAGACTATTGGCGAATCTGCATTCGAAGCTTGCTACGCCCTTGAAACTATATATTATATCGGCACTCAAGCCGACTGGAACAACATTACCATCGATTCTTACAACGACCCGCTTCTTGGTGCCAACATAATCTTCCTCCTCGAAAAAGGTTCTATCCCCTTTGAGGGAGCGCAGATAAGAACCGAAGGTGAGCAGGGCTTGAGATACATATTCAAGATTCCCAAAGTTCTTTCCGAAAACTGTTTAGAGTTCGGCTCGGTTGTAATGCCGAAGAAATATCTTGGAGAAAACGCACTTGAAATAGGACTTGTGACAAATGTTAACGGCAAAAACTATGCGGCAAAGAAAATTCCTGCCTTGAAAATATTCGGCGAGGACAGCGAATATATCTACTACACGGTTTGTATCACAAAAATCAAGGAAAGTAATTATTCCTCTGAATATGTGGCTGTCCCCTATGTCATCACAAAGAACGCCGACGGAACCGACAGAATAACCTACGGCGAAGAACAAGGTATGACAGTAAACGAAGTGATGAGCGCATTATCCGAATAAACACAAAAACAGCACAGTCAGACTGTGCTGTTTTTATTTATATTATTAAAATCAGAACATCTTTGCCACAAGCGCAAAAATTGCAAGAGCGAAAAGAATTGCGGGAAATACAACCTCGGGAATATGTTCCTTCAAGGTCTTGCGGAATTTCGCAAGCTTCAAAGCAAAAACTCCCACAAGGCTCACTGTTACCGCCGCAAGATGCATAATATTTGCATTAAGCCCTCTTTGTGCGCAAAGAGAAACTCCTACAGCAATAATTATGACATAAAAGACGCCCATAAAAAGGTCGTAAACCGTCAAAGTTTTGTCCTTTTTCGCCTTTTTATTATTTTCGCAGCCGCAAACAGACTCCTTATTGATTTCTATATTTTTGTTTTCGTTTTCCGACACAAAAACACTTCCTTTACTTTATTTTTTCGTGCATTTTTTCAAAAACGCCCTCGTATGCAAGATGGAAAATCTCCTTTGCACGGTCATCGTTTCCCGACATATGGAGATACCCGAAAAGAGCCTCAAAGCCCGTTGCTCTTCTATACTGGATAAGCTCTCCGTGCGAGGGCGAAAAATGGGTTTTGGCATTTCTGCCCCTTTTAAAGACCGCAATTTCTTCCTCGGTCAAATGCTCCATTGCTCTTTCCACAGCATCGCTCTGAGCTTCGCAGGTAACATATCCTTTTGACATCTTATTGAGTTTTCCCGAAGGGAAATTCCCGTGTGACAAAAGCTCGTGCCGTGCATAAAGCTCGATTACCGCATCTCCGATATAGGCAAGCTGGAGTATTCCAAGCTGTGACACTTCGTTTATATCTTTTCCCATACCACACCCTGTGCCGTATCCTTTATCATTATACCCATCTCTTTGAGTTCATCACGAATCTTATCGGCGGTTGCAAAATCCTTTGCCTTTTTTGCTTCCGCTCTGCGTGCAATCGCTTCATTTACAATAGCGGTAAGCTCGTCGTCTGCACCCTCGTCGTTTTTGCCTAAATTATCCGCACCTTCTATAAGGTCAAGCGACAGCACTTTATCAAAATCTGCAATGAGTGCACGCTTTGTCGCATCATTTGCGTCCGACTTCAAAACATCATAAAGAGCGGTTATTGCAAGGGATGTATTGATGTCGTTATCCATCGCATCTGTGAAGATCTTTTTAAGCTCTTCAAATTTTGCGGAATCAACCTCGCCGTCTTTCGAAAGCTTTGCAATTCTTGCAAGAAGCTTTTCGTAGGCCACCTTTGCATTATCAAGGTTTTCATAGCTGAAAACAAGAGATTTGCGGTAGTGCGACTGCAAACAGAAAAGGCGGTAAACAAGAGGCGAATAACCCTTTGATTCGAGAAGAGATACTGTCAAGAACTCTCCTTTTGATTTACTCATCTTACCCGAATTTGTATTGAGATGAAGCACATGGAACCACAAATTGCACCATTTGTGTCCGAGATATGCCTCTGACTGAGCAATTTCGTTTGTATGATGCGGGAAAGCGTTATCAATACCTCCGCAATGGATGTCAAGATCGCCGCCGAGATGCTTCATCGAAATGCAGGAACATTCGATATGCCAGCCGGGATATCCAACGCCCCAGGGAGAATTCCATTTAAGCTCCTGATCGTCAAACTTTGATTTTGTGAACCACAAAACAAAATCCGCCTTGTTGCGCTTGTTATCGTCCTTTTCAACGCCCTCGCGCACACCGTCCTGAAGATCTTCTTCGGCAAAATTGTTGAAAACATAATACTGCGAAAGCTTTGATGTATCAAAGTAGATATTTCCGCCTGCTTCGTATGCAAAGCCCTTTTCTATAAGACCTTCGATTACTTTTATAAATTCGTCGATACAGCCTGTTGCGGGTTCAACAACATCGGGAGTTTTGATGTTGAGCTTCCTGCAATCTTCAAAAAAAGCGTCGGTATAGAATTTTGCAATTTCCATAACCGTCTTTTTTTCACGCTTTGCGCCCTTTAACATCTTGTCTTCACCGGTATCGGCATCGCTTGAAAGATGTCCCACATCTGTGATATTCATAACACGCTTAACAGGATAGCCCACATAGCGGATATATTTTTCGAGAACATCTTCCATAATGTACGAACGAAGATTTCCTATATGTGCAAAATGGTATACTGTAGGACCGCAGGTATACATTTTTACAAGATTTTTGTCTATGGGAACAAATTCTTCTTTTGTTCTTGTAAGTGAATTATAAAGCTTCATTTATATTTTCCTTTCGGTTATTTTTGCATTTCGTCCACTTTTTTCTGCAAAGCCTCGATTTCGGAGCGGAGTTTGCAGATCTCCTGGGCAACAGGGTCAGGAATATGTACCTGGTCAAGGTCACGGCAAGGAGCTGCTTTCGCCTTTGAGATCACTCTTGCAGGAACGCCGACGGCGGTGGAGTTTTCGGGAATTTCATTTAAAACAACAGCACCCGCCGCAATTTTTGAATTATCCCCGACAGTAAAAGGTCCGAGGACTTTTGCTCCCGAGCCTATCATAACATTATTGCCGATTGTGGGATGTCGTTTTCCGACATCCTTTCCTGTACCGCCAAGGGTTACTCCCTGGTAAATGGTGCAGTTGTCGCCGACAATCGCAGTTTCACCGATTACAACGCCCGAGCCATGGTCGATAAGAAGTCCTCTTCCTATCTGTGCGCCCGGATGTATTTCCACACCCGTCATAAATCTCGCAAACTGAGATATCAGGCGGGCAATAAATTTCATTTTGTGCTTATAGAAAAAATGTGCAACACGGTGATAAAGGACTGCATGGTATCCGGAATAAAGAAGGAATATTTCAAGTCTTCCGCGGGCTGCCGGATCTCGTTCACGGATGGAATCAAGATCATATATAATGTTTTTAAACATATATTCTCCATTAATTATTTGGTAGGATCAAGAAATTCTTTGTTGTTTTTCAGGTAGTTTATGCCGGAGGCAACCGTAAGAACAAGCATTGCCACACACAAAGCACAGGTTATCGGCATATATTTTACGCAAAAAGGACACATAAAAAGAATATGTTTTTCAAGAAGTGCAAAAAGTATAAAGCATATCTGTGTGACTGTCTTGAGCTTTCCGAGTTTGTCTGCCGCAATAACCTTTCCTCCTGCAGACTGAGCAACAAGACGAAGGGAAGTTACCGCAAATTCACGCAAAAGAACGATAAATACAACTATTGCAAACAAATAGCGGTATTCGCTGTACGGATTTGCAACCATAAAGCACAAAAACGCACCGAAAACCATAACCTTGTCGGCAATCGGATCCATAAATTTACCGAAATCCGTTACAAGATTTTGGGATCTTGCAATATGTCCGTCAAGAAAATCGGTAAAAGATGCAATTCCGAAAATCGCCGCCGCCACAAGGTCACACCACAAACGGTTATTTTCGCCGATGAAATCAGGCAAAAGTATAAACAGCATGAAAAACGGAATGAGAATAACTCTGAGTACTGTAAGTTTATTCGGAAGATTCATAAAATATCTGCCTTTCTATTATTCTACTGTTTCGCCGTAAAGATCATATTCCACAGCGTCGCTTATATATACCTTTACAAAAGTTCCTGCCGGAATTTTTTTCTTTGCCGTGAAGAAAACCTTGCCGTCGATATCGGGGGCATCGGCATAGCATCTGCCGGCATGTACACCCGACGGAATATCAAAGCCTTCGCAAAGAACTTCAAGTGTTTTACCCACAAACTTCTTGTTGTTCTTTTCGTGGATCTCCATCTGATTGCGCATTATCACATCAAGACGGTGCTGTTTTGTCTTTTCCGGAACCTTGCCCTCTTTTATTCTTGCGGCAGGAGTTCCCTCTTCCGCAGAATATGTGAAAACACCGAGTCTGTCAAATTTTGCTTCTTTGAGGTATTCCGCAAGGGTTGCAAAATCCTCTTTTGTTTCGCCGGGGAAACCGACAATTACAGTCGTTCTCAGAACAAGTCCCGGAATCTTATCGCGAAGCTTTTTCACAGCGCCCTTTACAAGCGCGCCATCGCCCCGTCTGTTCATCATTTTGAGAACCTTGTCGGAAATATGCTGTATGGGCATATCAATATATTTTACGATCTTTTCCTCGTTTGCGATAACATCCACAAGTCCGTCTGTTATCTCATCAGGATAGCAGTAAAGAATTCTCAACCATTTTATACCGTCTATCTTGCAAAGCTCCTTCAAAAGGTCATCAAGACGGAATTTTCCGTAAAGGTCTATTCCGTATCTTGTTGTATCCTGAGAAACGAGAACTATTTCCTTTGCGCCGAGAGAAACAAGCTCTTTTGCTTCGGCTACGATATCTTCGATCGGACGGGAGCGGAATTTTCCTCTTATCGAGGGAATAACGCAGTATGTACAATGGTTGTCGCAGCCTTCGGAAATTTTAAGATAAACCGAATATTCGGGAGAAAATACTGCTCTGTCGCCGCCGAGCTTCTGTGCTTCGGGACAGGAGATCGCTCTGAATTTCTCTGCATCCTTCTTTCCGCCGTTATGGTATGCGTGCTTTACCGCCTCAACAATGTCATCAAGGTTTCCGACACCGCAAACCGCATCAACCTCGGGAATTTCCTTTAATATTTCATCGCCGTAACGCTGAACAAGACAGCCCGTTACAACAATACCCTTAAGGTCACGGTTTTCACGAAGCCACGCCACATCAAGAATACTTTCTATCGCTTCTTCCTTTGCACTTTTTATAAAAGCGCAGGTGTTTACAACAACAACATCTGCATGTATATCTTCTTCAACTATTTCAATGCCTGCATTTCTCAAAGTGGCAAGCATAACCTCGCTGTCCACCTGGTTTTTGGGACATCCCAAAGAAACAAACGCAACCTTTATCTTTTCACTCACCTGTCAAACCAAACCTTTCTCTTTGTGTAAAAACAAATATTCAATATATTATATCACAGTACAACATTTTTTTCAACAAATAATGAAAATTTTAAATGAAAATATTGTGCTTATATTCATAAAAAACGGCGGGAGTTGCTCCCGCCCTGTAAAAAATCAGAAAATCCCCTTATTATATTTTATCATCGCATAAAAGCTTATGCCAATGCCCACAACAAACCCTGCAATCAAAATCACAGTTCCGACTGTGAGAAATACCGGATTTTCCGTATAAAGGGAAACTGTCGACAAAACACTGTTTATGATAATACCGCAACCGATAATAACAGTTCCGATTCCCACCATTTTCCCAAAAGGGATTCTGTCTTCCTCCGTTACTCTGTGTCTGTGATAAAAATGCAGAGAGGAAATATTTCCTTTCATATTTGAAATACCGAGAACAATACACAAAACCCCGACAAGGGAAGAAAAAATATATTCTATCATAAAACGCTTTCCTCCAATCGGCAAAATTTCAATAAAACCGTAATTTATTATTCCTCATCCGGCTGCTGTCCATCGTGTTTTAACCATTTGCACTCACCGATTTCCATATCCGTAAACACAGCCTTGAATGATGAATCTTCGGGGCTGCACGCATAAATGCCAAAACGAATACTATCGCCGCCTCTGTGCATATGACATATACGCATCTGTTTAAATGTATTACCGTCTTTTGAACATTCGATAAGATAATTGCTCTCGCGCCGACTGAATCTGTACCACATTGACTTTATATTTGCATCAATTTCTGTTGTTGCCCAATCAGAATATCCGCCGTTTGTTACAACACTTCCAAGATGCTGAAACTTGTTGTTTTCATATTCAATAGAAGCCTTCAGCCAGTTTTCGCCGTCAAGGTACATCACAATTCCGCACTGGTCAAATCTGTTTTTGGTATCAAACTCTGTCTTTACCGTGAAAGAAAAGAATTTTTCGTCGGTTTCCATCTGCAACACAGGTGCATTGTCATTTCTGAAATGATAATATGTCCTCTGCCATAAATCCGTGTGGGGCTTTGTAACAATTTCGATTCTGCCGTCGGATATTGAAAATTTCGCAGGTTCTCTTGTCCACCTCAATTTGTTTATATCAAAATTCATAACGATACCTCTCGTTTTCCGTCTAATAATATTTTACCACACGCAAACAAAAAAGTAAAGACAACAAAAAACAGCACCCACAAATGTGGATGCTGTTGTAATCACGCCCGATAGGGCCGTAATTATCTCTTTGAGAACTGAGGAGCACGACGAGCGGCTTTGAGACCGTACTTCTTTCTTTCCTTCATTCTGGGGTCACGAGTGAGGAAGCCTGCCTTCTTGAGTGCAGCTCTATAGTTAGGATCTGCCTGAAGAAGTGCTCTTGCGAGACCGTGACGGATAGCACCTGCCTGACCGGAAACTCCGCCGCCCTTAACGGTGCAGATGAGGTCAAATGTGCCCTGTGTATTTGTTGTTTCGAAAGGCTGGTTTACGATGAGCTTAAGAGTACCGAGACCGAAGTAGTCGTCGATATCTCTGCCGTTAATGGTGATAACACCTGTACCGGGCATAATGCGAACTCTTGCTACCGAGCTCTTTCTTCTTCCTGTGCCGTAGAAATAAGGCTTTGCACTTGTATACATATTAAGTTACTCCTTCCTGATTAGTCAAGCACGATGGGCTGCTGAGCAGCGTTGTCGTGTTCTGCGCCGGCGTAAACATGAAGTCTTGTGAAGCTCTTGTCGCCGAGCTTATTGTGGGGGAGCATACCCTTTACTGCAAGCTCCATTGCCTTTTCGGGCTTGGTCTGCATAAGTGTCTTATAATCAACAGCCTTAAGGCCTCCGATGTAACCGGAGTGATGATAGTGCACTTTGTTTTCAAGCTTCTTACCTGTGAGAACAGCCTTGGAAGCGTTGATGATAATAACGAATTCACCACAGTCAACATGAGGTGTGAATTCGGGTCTGTGCTTACCGCGAAGAATATCAGCAGCCTTTACTGCTGTCTTTCCGAGGGGCTTGCCGGCAGCATCGATAACATACCATTTGCGTTCGATGGTCTCGGCTTTTGCCATAAATGTAGACATAATCCTTAATCCTCCAAAAATAGTTTTTCATTAGTCAACGAGCATATTATACCACAAAGAAAGTATTTGTCAATAGTTTTTTTGAAAAAATTGAAAAAATATGCCTATTTTATCGTTTTTTGTGCGTTTTCTTCGATTTTCTCCCTATTTCTCTTCCGTCGGGAACGAAAATGTGCACATTTTACAGCCTGTTTTTTTGTATAAAATATATATCCCGAAGTCGATTCTTCGGGATATATCATATTTCCGTTGAGGTTTTTATATATTATAAATATGTGGTGAGCTCTGTGAGCTTTTTAGCACATTCGGCGCAAACAAGCTTGTCTTTATACTTTACAGTATTTTCTGTTGAACCGCAAAAAAGACAAGTAGGGTTGTATTTTTTAAGTATTATCTTGTCGTCGTCCACAAAAATCTCAAGCGGCTCATCTATGCCGTAATCAAGGCTTTTTCTTAAATCTGCGGGGAGAACTATTCTTCCCAATCTGTCAACGGTGCGCACGATTCCCAATGCTTTCAATTAATACATCTCCTTTGCTTTTTACTATAATTAACCATTTATTATGTTATTTGTATTATACAGCAAAAAATGTAAAATGTCAATACTTTTTGCTAAATTATTTAAAAATATGGTATATATTGCCAATTTATCACAAAAAGGGGCGAAAACTGTTGATAGCAAAAATTTTTGCCGTCCTTGTAACGGCGGCTTTTTCGTTTTCTGTTTTTAACGGTACGATGGGTGAACTTTCGCAGGCTGTTCTTGAAGGATCGCAAAGCGCAGTCGAACTTGTTTTTTCAATGCTTGGAATGATGTGTCTCTGGAGCGGAGTCATAAAAGTTATGGACCATGCAGGAATAACAAAGCTGATTTCAAAAATTTCCCTGCCTGTATTAAAACTCATATTTCCGGACTCAAAAAATAATGAGAAGGCAATGTCAGCAATTGCCGCAAACTTTGCGGCAAATCTTTTGGGCCTCGGAAACGCCGCTCTTCCCTTGGGCCTTACGGCGGTAAAAGAGCTTTCGGATGATGAAAACCATACAGATATTATGACCTTTTCGGTACTCAACACTGTGCCGATCCAGCTTTTCCCCGCAACTCTGATAACGCTTAGAAAAGCCGCAGGCTCCGCTTCTCCCTACAGTATAATTCTGCCGATTTGGGCTGTTTCTTTTATTACATATCTGTTTGCCGTTTTGCTTTGCCGTTTTTGCGGTGTTTTGTACAAAAGGAAGGAAAAAAGATGACCGCAGAATTTTTCGCTTCCCTTATCCTTCCGCTTGTTATGACCCTTTCTTCAATACTTCCGATAATTTCAGAAGATGACCTTTTTTCTGTCTTTTTATCGGGATGTACCGACGGTCTCAAGACCGCTCTTTCAATATTCCCGACTCTACTTTTGCTTGTTGTGGCAGTAAAAATGTTCACAGCATCGGGGGCACTTGACGCCGTATGTTCTTTTGCCTTGCCGTTTATGAATTTTTTGGGTATTCCTGCCGATATGTTTCCCGTTGTAGTTATGCGCCCGATTTCCGGAAGCGGCGCTACCGCGACCGTAAAAGAGCTTTTCTCCTCCGCGGGGCCCGACAGTCTTCCCGGTTTTGCCTCGTCGGTTCTTATGGGGTCATCTGACACAATAATATATACGGTTTCGATGTACTTTGCACATATAAATTCAAAAAAGACAGGATTTACCCTTCCCGTTTCGTTTATCGTTCTTTTATTTTGCACATACCTTTCCTGCCTTGCGTCAAAGCTCCTTTTACAGACTTTATGATGCTTCTTATTTTTGCTATTGTATTTTTTTACATATTGTTATATAATAATTATGTATGCAAACATAAAAATTGCCAAACAACAATTCGGAAGGAATAATTTATGAACCTTTGCGGTCTTGAACATATTATAAAAGAAAATTTCAATCTTTCGTGCGTTTCTTCGATGAAAACCGGCGGATGTGCAAAATTGTGCTTTTTCCCCGAAACATACGAGGAACTGAAAAGAGTGCTTGATGAAACAGAAGGGGTTCCCTGCCGTTATATTGCGGGAAAGGCAAGCAATCTTCTTTTTCCCGATGACGCTTCAAAACTCACCGTAATATTCACAGAAAAAATGTCCGAAATAAAGAAAGTTTCGGACAGGGAAATTTTCGCTATGTGCGGAGCAACTCTTACATCCGTATGCAATTTTGCAAAAAAGAGCTCCCTTGCAGGTCTTGAATTTGCCTACGGTATACCCGGTTCTGTCGGCGGCGGGGTTTATATGAACGCCGGAGCATACGGCGGTGAGATGTCGCAAGTTTTAAAAAGCGTTGAAGTTTATGATACAAATAAAAAAGAGTTTTATATGATGGATGCTTCGGAATGTGAACTTTCCTACCGCCATTCCGTATTTATGCAAAGAAAAGAGCTTATTGTAACAGGCGCTGTTTTTTCGCTTTCAGAAGGCGACGAAAAGGAAATAGATGCGGTATGCAAAGGACATATGCAGGCAAGAAAAGACAAACAACCTCTTGAATATCCAAGCTGCGGTTCAGCATTCAAGCGTCCGGAGGGGTATTTCGCAGGCAAGCTTATCGAAGACTGCGGACTTAAAGGCTTTACAGTCGGAGGAGCGCAGATTTCGGAAAAGCACGCAGGCTTTGTAATAAACCACGGGGGTGCTACTTCGGAAGATGTGAGAATTCTCTTACAAAAAACCGCAGATATGGTTTATGAAAAATTTGCTGTAAGACTCTGCCCCGAAATAGAAATTATTGAGGAACCTGAAAAATGAACCGTCAGATGACAAAAAACACGGTTACTACATTCAACCGAAACACAAAAAACGCGGTGCTTTCCGCAAAAATATCTAAAAAATGCTGCAAAAGGGCACATCTTGCGGGAATTCTCCTTTTCGGTCAGGTCTTCTCCCCCGGCGAAATACGCCTTGTAACCGAAAATCCGCAGATCATCGACCATACCGTAACTCTTATAAAAAATCTTGTCGGAGTTGATGTTTCGGATTGTGTCGAAAGCTTTTCGGCTCAGGAAAAGCTGACTGTAAAAGACGAGGAAAGATGCAAAAAGATCCTTGCCTTTCTCGGATATGAAAACCTTTTGTCGGCATATACGATAAGCGAAAGCCTCTTTAAATGCGACAAATGCAAAGTCGAGTTTTTAAAAGGTGCGTTTTTGTCATGCGGTAATGTAAGCTCGCCGGAAAAGAGCTATCACCTTGAAATGACCGTCGCATATTTCAACCTTTCAAGAGAGCTTCTCTTTTTCCTTAAAGGACTTTTTCTCGAAGCAAAATATACAAAGCGCGCGTCCCATTATATAATATACTACAAGGAAAGCGAAAAGATAGTTGACTTTTTGGGACTTATAGGTGCTACTCAGGAAAACTTTGAGTACAGCAACACGCTTATTGAAAAAGATATAAGAAACAATGTAAACCGTGTGACAAACTGCGAGATGGCAAACCTTTCAAAACAGGCAACAAGCGCAGGAAAACAGATATCCGCAATAAAAAAGATTTTTGACAGCGGAATACGCGACGAGCTCTCGGACGAGCTTTTGGAAACTGCCAACCTTCGGCTTCGGTATCCTGATGCATCGCTTGCAGTTCTTGCCACATT
This sequence comes from Oscillospiraceae bacterium, assembly GCA_015064485.1. Taxonomy (GTDB): domain Bacteria; phylum Bacillota; class Clostridia; order Oscillospirales; family CAG-382; genus UMGS1052. Next base: position 126,977 of record SVSD01000002.1, read on the forward strand.
GCATACTCCCCCTGTGACAAAATCCTGTGTCAACAGAAGACTTAATAAACTTATTGAAATTTCAGAAATATAAAAACGAAAGGAGCCGTAAAGTATGGATTTTGTACATCTTCATCTTCATTCGGAATACAGCCTTCTTGACGGCACCTGCCGTATAAAGGATATCCCCAAAAGAGCAAAAATGCTCGGTCAGACCGCCTGCGCCGTAACAGATCACGGTGTTATGTACGGTGCTGTCGGTTTTTATAAAGAGTGTAAAAAAGAAGGGATAAAGCCAATTATCGGATGCGAAATATACCTTGCGCCAAAAAGCCGTTTTGACAAGGCAAAGGAAGATCTCAATTACAGCCATTTTGTTCTTTTGTGCAAAAATGAAACAGGCTACAAGAATTTAATTTCAATCGTTTCAAAGGCGTACACAGAAGGGTTTTATTCAAAACCGAGAGCCGATATAGAGCTTCTTAAAGAACATAGCGAAGGGCTTGTGGCTCTTTCTGCCTGTATAAGCGGAGCGATTCCGAAGCTTATCCTTGAAGGACGGGCAAGCGAGGCAACAGACCTTGCAAAGGAATTCGAAAGCATCTTCGGAAAGGGAAACTTTTATCTTGAGCTTCAGGATCACGGAATTCCCGAACAAAAGACAGTAAACGCCGCTTTGAAGATGATCTCCAAAAAGACAGGTATTCCTCTTGTTGCAACCAACGACGCCCATTATGTCGAGCGTTCCGACAGCGAAGCTCAAAAAGTTCTTATGTGCATCCAGACGGGAAACACCCTCGACGGAACAGAGGATGTGGGTTTTGCGACAGATGAGTTTTATATGAAAAGCGCCGAGGAGATGTACGCCCTTTTCAGCGATGTTCCCGAAGCTATAGAAAACACCGCGAAAATTGCGGAGATGTGCTCTTTTGAGTTTGATTTTTCCACCCTCTATCTTCCCGCTTTTATTCCGCCCGACGGTTCAACTCCCGTTGAATATTTATACAAGCTGACATACGAGGGCCTTGACGAAATAGAAAAAAATGCTCTTGCATCAGGACAGGAGTTTGACAGAAAGCTTTATGAAAACCGTATTGAGTACGAGCTTTCTGTTGTCTGCAAGATGGGATACGCCCAGTATTATCTGATCGTGCGTGATTTTATCCATTATGCAAAGAAAAACGGCATTCCGGTAGGTCCCGGAAGAGGTTCGGGAGCAGGAAGCCTTGCGGCATACTGCCTTGGAATTACTGCTGTTGATTCGATAAAATACAATCTTCTTTTCGAAAGATTTCTAAATCCCGAAAGAGTAAGTATGCCCGACTTTGACATCGATTTCAGCGATGAAAGACGCGGCGAGGTCATCGAATATGTGGCTTCGAAATACGGACACGACCGTGTTTCTCAAATAGTCACCTTCGGAACACTTAAAGCCCGCGCTGTTGTCCGGGATGTGGGACGGGCGCTCGGTTTCACCTATGCCGAAACCGATGCTGTTGCAAAACTTATACCGAGATTTCTTGATGTTACTATCGATTCTGCACTTGAAACGGTGCCCGAGCTTAAAAAAATATACGACGAAGACTACCGTCTTCAAAAGCTGATAAGACTTTCAAAATCGCTTGAGGGTATGCCAAGACACGCCTCGGTCCACGCCGCAGGCGTTGTCATAACAGAAAATCCCGTAAGCTCTTATGTCCCCCTTGCAGTAAACCGCGACACTGTAGTAACCCAGTATACGATGAACGATATCGCAGATCTCGGACTTTTGAAAATCGATTTTCTGGGCCTTAAATATCTTACTATTATCGACAAAGCCCAAAACGGCGTCAGAAAAAAGAACCCCGAATTTGATATATCAAAAATTTCCCTTGACGACAAAGATGCTTTTAAGCTTTTGTCCGACGGAAATACCGAGGGTATCTTCCAGCTTGAATCAGGCGGAATGAAAAGCCTTATGCAGAAAATGAACCCCAAATCGGTTGAAGACATAACCGCCGCAATATCCCTTTACCGTCCGGGGCCTATGGATTCCATACCCAAATACCTGAATTACCGCAAGAACCCGCAAAACATCCGCTATTCGGATGAAAGATTAAGACCTATTCTTGAAGTCACAAACGGATGCATCGTTTATCAGGAACAGGTTATGCAGATATGCCGTGAACTTGCGGGATATTCTTACGGAGCGGCGGATATTGTGCGCCGTGCAATGTCAAAGAAAAAAGCCGATGTTATGGCAAAAGAAAGAATAACCTTTGTAGAGGGAGCTGTTAAAAACGGCGTTTCGCAAAAAGCTGCCGAGGAGATATTTGACGATATGGCGGATTTTGCAAAATACGCCTTCAACAAATCCCATGCTGCATCCTATGCATTTCTTGCCTACAGAACCGCATATCTTAAAGCACATTTTCCGCTTGAATACCTTTCTTCTATTCTTACGGTATATCTCGGCGACGAATCAAAGCTCAATCTTTACATTTCCGAATGTAAGAAGCTTGATATTCCGGTTTTTCCGCCTGATATAAACCGTTCATATTCTGATTTTGCCGTTGAAAACGGCGGTATCCGTTTCGGTTTTCTTGCCATCAAAAATGTGGGCGGAACTCTTATCCGCGAAATAGTTGAGGAAAGAAGAAAAGGAGAATTTAAAAGCTTCGAAGATTTTCTTTTGCGTGTGCCCGATATAAATAAACGAATGCTTGAAAGCCTTATAAAATGCGGCTGTTTTGACAGCTTAGGCAAAAAGCGTTCCCAGCTTTTGACGGTATACGAATCGGCGCTTGATACGGTCTCCAGAAGGAATAAACAGCAGATATCGGGACAGATCGACCTCTTCTCCTTCGGTTCTGACGAAGAATCAAAGGAATCGGCGCTTGAAATAAACTATCCCGAAATCGAGGAATTCGGAACAAAAGAGCTTCTTATGATGGAAAAAGAGATGGCGGGCATCTACCTTTCGGGTCATCCGATACTTGATTACACCCAGGCAAAAGAAGCGTTAAAGGCGCCCGATATTTCGGATATATACGCATCGTTCGGCGAGGACGGCACAGGTATATATTCCGAAAGGGACAAGGTTACACTTTTCGGTATAATAACCTCTCAAAAGATAAAGGTTACAAAAAACGAGACCCGAATGGCATTTATCGAATTTGAAGATATGACAGGTTCGCTCGAAATCATCGCCTTCCCCCAGACTTTTGAGCAGTTTTCCCACCGCCTTGTTCCCGATACGGTAATTGCAATATCGGGTGAAATATCGGTAAAGGAATCAATGTCCGACAACGGCAAGGAAGAGCCGAAAATAATTTTACGCTCGGTCATTCCAATCTCACAAAACGGAGAAATTCCGATCATAACGAAACAGATTCAAGAAAAGCCAAAAGAAAAAGTCCCCGAAAAGAAGAAAAACGGCATAGATTGTCTTTATCTTAAACTCGAAAGCGAAAGCGACAGAAAATTCGACAGGATAAAAGACCTTCTTGATATTTTTGCGGGAGGAAATATGCCGGTATTCGTTTATTTCAACGACAAGAAGGTTTTAACAAGATTTTCTCAGAATATTACGGTAAACGAAACCGTTTTCTCCCTTCTTTGCGAAATTCTCGGAAAAGACTGCGTTGCGGTAAAAAATAAATATTTGTAATAACAAAAAAGGAGCTGTAAAAAAATTACAGCTCCTTTTTGCATCCCGTTTTATACTATTTTTTCAACATACCATCTGTCAGCTTCTCTGAAAATGTATGTTTCCTTTCCGAGAATACGGCAGGTATATCTCATTCCAAATCCTCCGCATTTCAAACTCGCGCAAGGCCTTACATCTGTTATCTTGTCTATATCAAACCGTCTTCCGTCTTCCCACAAAACTTTTACGGGTATAATATTTCCCGCCGTATCAAATCTTGCGGTTACGCTTACATACTGTTTTTTTCTTCTCTGCTCCATAAATATCCCCCTACCTTAAATTGGTAAACACTTCATACCCTCTTGAAAGATGGGAAATGCCTTCTTTGTCACACAACGAAAGTGCATTCGATATCTTTTCAACGCCAAAACGCCGCCGTACACTATCAACCGTTTTGTCTATTACATCCTTTTTGCCGTCATTCTCCTCGAAAAGCGACATCTGAGCTTCTCCTTTTGCAGGACAGAGCTGTATGGCACAAACTCCGATACTGCGCAAGGGTGTTTTTGAAAGATCCACACTCTGTGCTAAAAGTCTGCAGGAAAACGCAAGAAGATCCTTTGAACTGCTTGTCGAAAAACCAAGCTGCACCTGCCTTTCAAAGCTGTGAAGTTCTGTATCGCGAAAATGCATCCTTATGGCACGGCATTTTAGGTTTTCCTCTCTAAGTCTTGTACATACTATATCACAAAGCGATGAAAGGATAAGCTTTGCGTCAAAAAATCCTGTTATATCCTTTGGCGGTGTAGTCGAATTCCCCACAGATTTTGCCTCGGGACTTTCCCCGAAAAATGCGACTTTTGATGTATCTTCCCCTCTGCAAAAGCTTTGAAGCATAATTCCGTTTTTACCGAGTATCCCTTTGACAAAACAAGGATCTTTTTTGGCAAGCTCGCCGATTTTTGTAATACCGAAGCTTTTAAGCTTTGCACATGTGCTTTTTCCCGCATAAAGAATTTCCGATACGGGAAGCTCTCTTATGACAGGATACTCCGACGGCGAGAAAACAGTTGTGGCATCAGGCTTTTTATAATCCGAACCGAGCTTTGCAAAAACTTTATTATCGGAAACTCCAACAGAAACCGTTATTCCAAGCTCCTCTTTAACGGTTTTTCTTATTTCGTCGGCAATACGCCTTCCATCATCTATTCCGTAAACTCCGCGGCATCCCGTAAGTTCAAGCCACGCTTCGTCCATACCAAACGGCTCAACCCTGTCGGTATAGCGGAGATATATCTGCCTTGCCGCATTTGCATACCTCATATAAAGCTCATAATGAGCAGGCAAAAGTATGAGCTTTGGGCATTTCTTTTTTGCTTCGTTTATTGTTTCTGCCGTCTTTATACCGTATTTTTTTGCAACCTCGTTTTTGGCAAGTATTATACCGTGACGGCTTTTTGAATCTCCGCATACAGCTACAGGCTTTTTCCACAGCGACATATCCCCCGAATTTGAACATTCCACCGAGGCAAAAAAATTATTAAGATCCGCATGAAGCACAACTCTTCCGTTATTGATACCTGAATTATTATAAATTTCGGAAACAAGCGGATTTTCCGGCGATTTATACATTTCCTCTCGACCTTTCGAATTATTGTTCGATATTTATTATAACATCAGTTTTTAAATTTGTCAAGAAAAAATGTTCTATTATTTTATGTTTTTTGAGGAATTTTTATTGTTTTTTGCCATTTTCAGCGTTTTTTGTTCTTGTTTTGCGAAACTTAAGTTTGATATATAGAAATTTCAATCTTGAGTTTGCATATTTTTCGGAACTTTTGTGCTATCATTTGGACAAAAAATAAAAAGGGCGGGAAATATTCCCGCCCGAATTTATTAAAGTGCGTATTTTTCCTGATATTCGTTAAACAGCTTGTCAAATTCAGGACTGCCTTTTTTGATTTCAGAAAGATATTTATGCATATCAAGAGCATTATGATTGGAAATTTCAAGGAGACATCCCGCAATATTCGAACAGTGGTCCGAAACACGCTCGAAATTGTTTAAAAGGTCGGAAAGTACAAATCCGTGCTCAATTGTACATTCATTTCTCTGCAAACGCATAACATGGTTGAGCTTTATGCGGTCTTTGAGGGAATCCACAACCTGTTCAAGCGGTTCAACAAGAACAGCAGTCTTTAAATCTCCGCTTTCGTAAGCTTTGTCTGCAAGACCGATGATCTCTGTAAGTGCCGCTGTAATAACTTGAGTTTCCTTCTGTGCTCCGCAGGAGAATTTGATCTTCTTATCCTTGATTTCTTCTGCCGATTCAAGAATATTCACAGCGTGGTCGGAAATTCTTTCGAAGTCGCCGATAAGGTGCAAAAGCATAGTTATCTGACGGCTCTGTTCGGGAGTTACATCTTCTGCCGATATCTTTACAAGATATGTTCCCAAAGTATCTTCGTATATATCCGCTTTATCTTCATATTCTCTTATAAGATCCGCCTTTTTGGCGTCATATTCACTCAACTGTTCAAGTGCAAGCTTCATAGCCTTGCAGGATATCTGTGCCATAGCGTGAGTTACCTTGTCTGCAGCATCAATAGCAAGGGAGGGTGTCGCAAGAAGTCTGTCATCAAGAAGATTTACATGTTCGTCCTTGCCTTTATCCTTAACTGTCAGAACCGCAAGCTTTGCAAGGATTTTCGTAAAGGGAAGAAGGAATATAACAGTTATGATATTAAATATGGTATGTACGATTGCAATTCCCCAAGAATCAATAGGTCCTGTTGCAAACGGAAGTGTCACAAACGCGCTTACAAGATAGTAAAGTGCAAGGCATACAACAGTTCCGATAACATTAAAATAGAGATGTACAAAAGCTGTTCTCTTACCGTTTGTGTTAGCTCCGAACGATGAAATGATAGCTGTAATACAAGTACCGATATTCTGACCCATGATAATCGGAATAGCAGCTCCGAAAGAGATAGCTCCCGTTACTGCAAGTGCCTGCAAGATACCGACGGAGGCTGACGACGACTGGATAATAGCTGTCATAATCATACCGACAAGAACGCCGAGTATCGGGTTTTCAAACAATGTAAGCATCTGTCTGAAAGCTTCGTTTTCCTTAAGAACGCTTACGGAGTCCGACATCATACCCATACCTACCATAAGGATGGAGAAGCCGAGAAGAATTGCGCCTATATCCTTTTTTCTGCCTCTTTTTGAGAACATAACAAGGATAATACCGATAAGCGCAAGAATCGGCATCCACGAATCGGGTTTGAGTATCTCAAGAGCGCCGGTAAGCTGTGCTGCAGAACTATCAAGTCCCGACAAAGCTGTGAGCCACGAGGTAACCGATGTACCTACATTTGCACCCATAATAACTCCGACCGCTTGCATAAGTGTCATAGTTCCCGAGTTTACAAAACCGACGACCATAACGGTTGTAGCTGACGAAGACTGAATTACCGCGGTTACCGCAAGACCGAGAAGAAGTCCTTTAAAACGGTTTGAAGTCATTTTGCCGAGTATTGTTTTGAGCTGATTTCCGGCACTTCTCTTGAGCGAATCGCTCATAACTTCCATACCGTACAAAAACAGCGCAAGTCCGCAGATAAGTCCGAGTACATTTGAAATTCCCATTTCTTCATTCCTTTCTTTTTACAAAAAAGTCTGATATGTAAAATATGTATATAATTCCTTTTAAGGATTGTTTTTTCTTAATCTCTTTTGATTATTTTTATTGTCCTTGCGTTTTCGCCTGTTTTTTCAAACACAACATCATATCGATTTTCCGGGAGTGCAAATGTGATATTTTCGCTCCATTCGGTAAGTATTATGCCATCCCTGTCGAAATAATCGTAAAAGCCTGTGGAAAAAAGATTGTCGTCATCAAGTATGCGGTACATATCAAAATGAAACATATCAATTTTCCCGCCGGTATATTCGTTTACTATTGCAAATGTCGGGCTCGACACACGGACTTTCGGGCAAAGAAACGAGGCAATACCTCTTGTAAACGCCGTCTTTCCCGAACCGAGGTCGCCGAAATATGCAACAAAATCACCCGGTTTTAGTTCCTTTGCAAAGTCCGAGGCTATTTTTTCCGTATTCTCGACGCTTGCACTTTCATATACTTTTTCTTTCATTTTGTTTTCACTCCGTTTTGCCGAGAAATGCCTTCAGCATACGGCAAAGTCCTGTATATCGTTTGCTTTGTCTGTTGTTTGAAACCATAGTTGCGACAATATCGCTCTTTCCCACAACAATCACCCTCTGCTTTGCACGGGTAACGGCGGTATAAAGCATATTTCTTGTAAGAAGCCCGTAGGGTGCATCGACAAGCGGTATTATAACGCAGGGGTATTCGCTTCCCTGACTTTTATGTACCGTTACAGCGTATGCGTGTTCAAGCTCGTCGCTTTGGGAAATATCGTATACACAGATCTTTTCATCATACTGAACCGTTAAGCTTTCTTCCCTAAGATTTATATCGGTAATAATTCCGATATCGCCGTTATATACCCCCTCGCCGTGAAAACCTTCTTTTGTGGTCCACTGCTGAGTGTAGTTATTCTTTATCTGCATGACCTTGTCATTTTCACGAAATGTCACATCCCGCAGAACCTTTTCTTTTTTATCCTTTGAAGGGGGATTTAATATCCCCTGCAAAAGTTTATTAAGGTTTACTGTTCCCGCGTCCCCTTTCCGTGACGGCGCAATTATCTGAATATCCTCAAACGCATCATATCCGTATGCTTTCGGAAGCCTTGTATCACAAAGCTCGGCACAAACAGATGCGGTTTCCTGAGGAGTATTTCTCTGCATAAAAAAGAAGTCCTTATCCTTTGTTTTAAGGTCGGGCATTTCTCCCCTGTTTATAGCATGAGCGTTTTCAACAATAAGCGAACCTTGACCCTGTCTGAAGATAGTGTCAAGTCTTACAAAGCTGAACGCTCCGGACGATAAAATATCCCTTAAACAATCGCCGGCGCCCACCGGCGGAAGCTGATCGCTGTCGCCTATAAGGATAAGCTTTGCGCCGGGACGGATAGCTTTCAAAAGCGACGAAAGAAGCAAGATATCAGCCATCGAAACCTCGTCTATTATGACAGCACCTGCATCTATCGGGTTTCCCGCGTCTCTTTGGAAGTGCATTCTTGCACCGTCGGGATGTTCTTCCCCGAAATCGGCCTCTAAAAGTCTGTGTATGGTTTTTGCTTCTCTGCCTGTAGAATTTGTCATTCTTTTTGCAGCACGGCCTGTGGGAGCTGCAAGGGCAGTATCTATTTCAAGAGAATCAAATAAAGTAAGTATCGCCTTTATAACGGTTGTTTTTCCCGTGCCGGGGCCTCCCGTCAAAACAAGAAGTCCGTCGGTTACAGCCTTTGAGATCGCCTCGCGCTGTTTTTGTGCAAAGGTTATTCCCAAATCACTTTCGACGCTTGATATGTAACTTTCCATCTTGGCAACAGGAATATTTACCGCTGTTTTTGAAAGCTCATAAAGCTTGTCGGCGCAGTATCTTTCGCAGTTATAGACATAATCAAGATATATCGCGGTTTCCTCGCCGAATTTTACGGCGATAAGCTGTTTTTTTACGGTAAGGGAGGCTACCGCATCATTTATCTTTTCCTTTTCGGCGGAAAGAAGTGCGCAGGATTTTTCCACAAGCTCGTCAAGAGGCAGAAAGCAGTTTCCGTTTCTTATCATTTCAAGAGAAAGAATATGCTTTATTCCCGAGGAAAGACGAAACGGTGAATCGGAAGATACCCCAAGGCTTCTTGCGATATTATCTGCCTTATCAAATCCGATACCGTTTATTTCCTCGCAAAGGATATACGGATTGCTTTTTATAACATCGACAGATGCCGCTCCCCAGCGTTTATAAACTTTTACCGCAGTCGCAGGACCGAAATAACCGTTGAAAAACATCATAACATTTCTCATTCCGAACTGTTCGCGGTAGCTTTCATTCATCTTCAAAGCTTTTTTTGCAGTAATTCCGTTTATATCCGCAAGCCATTCGGGATGATTTTCAAGAACCTCAAGAGATTCTTCGCCGTATTTGTCAACTATTCTTTTTGCAAGAACAGGTCCTATTCCCGAAACCGCTCCCGATGCAAGATATGCAAGGATGGTTTCTTTTGAAGTAGGAAGCTGTTTTTCGTAATGCTCTGCTTTAAACTGTTTGCCAAACGAAGAATGGTATGTCCACTGCCCCGTAACGCAAACACTTTCGCCTTCGTTTAAAAAAGGAAGAATTCCGACAACTGTAACACGCTCGCCGTTACAGGAAATATCACATACGGTATAGCCGTTGGCTTCGTTTTTATATATGACCGTTTCGACCGTCCCCGAGATGGTTTCGGTTTTTGCTTCATTTTCCGCCAAGGCTTTTCCTCCTTTTATATAAGGTTCTGACCGTTTATCATAAGCTTGAAGCGAAGTCCCAGTGTTTCCGCCGCCTTGCGGCACATTGTCATTCTGCCGAGGAATATTTCAAAATAATCCATAACAGAACCGATCTCCGTATCTATTTCAAGCGTAAGAAGAATTATATCTCCTTCTTCAAGGGTGAGTTTTGATGAGATTACGGAATAATTTACTCTGTCGTGAATATCAAAGGAAGAGATGTCGGTGTTTCTCACACGGCTGCGCCTTACATCGCTCTTGTCTGCAAGAATAAGCGCTGCGGTTTCGGGGTTTACTGCAATTCCCGTTCCCTCGTCGTGATTTCCGATAGCCGATACTATAACTGCAATATCCTCAGAATCCATTCCGAGATTATCAAGAATTCGAAAAGCCATAACAGCACCGGATTGTGAATGTTCCGCACGGTTTACAAGATTGCCTATGTCATGAAGAAATCCTGCGATTTTTGTCCTTGTTACTGTATGTTCATCATATCCAAGTTCGTTTAAAAGCCAGGCTGCCGTTTCCGACACTTTTGTTACATGGGCAAAGCTGTGTTCGGTATATCCCATTGCGGAAAGAGTCTTGTCGGCCATTGATATATATTTTCTTATATCACTGTTGCTTTTTATTTCTTCATATGTGAGCATTTGTAATCCTCCGATTGACAGATTTTCAAATTCACCCATGATTATTTTACAACAAATATGAAAAATATTCAAGTATTTTTTACTTTAAATGCCATAAAAAAATCTCCTTCGCACAATAATATATTGGGAAATTACTCTTGACAAATCCTTATGTTTAGGGTAAAATTAATTGTTTAATTGTAAACACAAAATTCTACTTTGACGGAGGACATTAAAATGTTTGAAGAAATCAAGGCAATACTTGTAAAGCACCTTAAAATAGATCCCGCAAAAATCACAGAAACCACAAACCTTCAGGAAGACCTCGGTGCAGACTCTCTCGACCTTGTTGAAATCATTATGGAGATTGAAACAAAATTCGGAATTGAAATTCCCGATGAAGATATTTTCGGTCTTAAAACAATGAACGATGTTATTTCTTACATCGAATCCAAAAAGAACTGATCTGAAAACAGAAAGAAGCATTAAAATGGAAAAAAGATTTGTCTATGCCGATAACGCGGCAACGACGAAAGTTTACCCCGAAGTTGCGCAGGAAATGCTCACATACCTCACAGAAGAATACGGAAACCCTTCAAGCCTTCATTCGATGGGCCAAAGAGCAAAAAAAGCCCTTGAATCGGCAAGAGAGCGTATTGCAAAATGTATAAATGCCGAGCCTTCCGAAATATTTTTCACAAGCTGCGGTACAGAAGCTGACAACTGGGCAATACGCGGCGCATCTGCGGTATATGCAAAAGTAAATAAAATTGAAAAGCCTCATATCATAACTACAAAAATCGAGCATCACGCCGTTCTTCATACCTTTAAAGCTCTCGAAAATCAGGGATATGAAGTAACATATGTGGATGTTGATGAAAACGGTAAGGTTTCCCCCGAGGCAATAGTTTCCGCAATAAAGGACAACACTTGCCTTATAACTGTTATGTACGCAAACAACGAAATGGGAACAATAGAACCTATTGCAGATATTGTAAAGGCTGTGAAGGCTGTAAGAAATATCCCTTTCCTTACAGATGCCGTACAGGCAGTCGGAAATATCCCCGTTGATGTAAAAGAGCTTGGCGTCGATATGCTTTCGTTTTCGGGACATAAGATACACGCCCCAAAAGGCGTCGGATGTCTTTATGTTAAAAAAGGCACAAGACTTCGCAATCTTATCGAAGGCGGTGCTCAGGAAAGAGGTAAAAGAGCCGGAACAGAAGCTGTTGCATCAATTATGGCTATGGCAAAAGCTCTTGAGATTTCAATAGAAAAGTTTTCCGAAACAGACGAGCTTATCAAAAAGAGAGACCGCCTCATCGAAGGCGTAACATCTTTGCCGGATACCCTACTTACAGGTCATCCCACAGAAAGACTTCCCGGAAACGCAAGTTTCGTATTCAAGGGAATCGAAGGTGAAGGACTTTTGTTCCTTTTAAGTTCTATGGGAATTTGCGCATCTACAGGCTCCGCCTGTTCTTCCGCATCTCTTGAACCCTCTCATGTGCTTACATCTATGGGTATTCCCGTCGAAATATGCCACGGTTCTTTAAGACTTACCATAAGCCACGAAACCAGCTTCGACGATATCGAATATATGATAGAAAAAGTCAGAATGGTAGTCGAAAGACTCAGAATGATGTCTCCGATATACGGAAACTGAACAGCAAAGACAATTAAAGGAGTTTAAAATGGAATACAGCGAAAAAGTAATGGACCATTTCATGAATCCCAGAAATGTCGGTACTATTGCTGACGCAAATGCTGTCGGCGAAGTAGGCAACGCAAAATGCGGCGACATTATGAAGATTTTTATGAAAATAGAAAATGATATTATTGAAGATATCAAGTTTCAGACCTTCGGTTGCTGTGCAGCTATCGCAACATCCTCTATGGCAACAGAACTTATAAAAGGCAAAACCGTAAGCGATGCTCTCAACCTTACAAACAAGGCGGTAATCGAGGCTCTTGACGGGCTCCCGCCTGTTAAGATCCACTGTTCCGTTCTTGCGGAAGAAGCGGTAAAAGCAGCTCTTGCCAACTATTTCAGAAATATCGGAAATATTGCCGAAGCTGAAAAGCTTGAGGCCGCTTGTGACAGCTGTTGCGACGGTTGTTCATCCTGCGACAAGCATTGATCATTTACGACAAAATTTGCGGAGACGATCCTTTTGGATTCGTCTCCGTTTTTGGTTTGTTTTGGTAATTTTCGTCTGTGTAGCACTCATTTTTCCCGAATATCCCTCTTTCAAGACTTTTTTTGTAAAACATAGTATAATTCATATGTGCACAGAATATGTGCAGTTATCAATTATTTTTAATTGGAGGACATGACGATGAAAAAGTTTCTTGCTATTGCACTCGCAGCTCTTATGCTCGCAACTGTAACAGCTTGCACAGCTCCCGTTGACGAAGAAGTTGTTGATGGCGAAGTTGAAGTTGAAACAGAAGTTGAAGGCGAAGCTGAAGCAGAAGTTGAAGGCGAAGCTGAAGCTGAAGCAGAAGCTGAAGCAGAAGTTGAAGCAGAAGCTGAAGCTGAAGCTGAAGTTGAAGCTGAAGCAGAAGCTGAAGTTGAAACAGAAGCAGAAGCTGAAGCTGAAGCAGAAGTTGAAGCTGCTGAATAATTCAGATATCTGTTTGAATTACATAAAGAAGCCACGCGGAATCGCGTGGCTTCTTCTTGTTTTTTCAAAATCTTCTTGCAATTCATTTCCATATGTGATATACTGTACTTGCGACATAAAGTTTAATATTTACTCAATAACACGAGTGTGTGTTTTTTACTTTCGGTAAAAATGCATACTCTATTTTCGCATACTTGTGTTATGAGGAAACTTTGTGTCGCAGCAATCGGAGTTATGCATTTTTCGTGCGTGGCTTCGGCTGCGCACTTTTTATTTATAAAGGAGATTTTCCTGTGCCCGATTATAAAATTATATTTTTTAGTATCTGCTTCCATTTGATAAGTTAGTATAGAAGCGATATTTATTGCTCATTTTATTTTTTAAAATTTCTTGCAATTCATTTCCATATGTGATATACTATAATTGCGACATAAATCTTAATATTGGCATTTTCATATAAGTGTGTATTTTTATCTTTTTGGTAAAAGTGCATACTCTATTTTCGCATACTTGTATGAGATGCCGAGATTTGTGTCGCAGCAATCGGAGTTATGCATTTTTCGTGCGTAGCTTCGGCTGCGCACTTTTTATTTATAAATGAGATTTTGCTGTGCCCGATTACAAAACTATGTATCTAAATCTTTTTAATTCGGTTACCGACGCAATAGAAATATTAACCGAAGCTCAGAAAAAAGCCGAAGAAACTTATATAAATTCATCCGAAACGGATGAGAAAAATTCAAAACAGTCAGAATAGTTTAAAAGCAAAAACCGCACATTTTGTGCGGTTTTTGTTTTTTCTTTATCTGAACTTTGAATTCTTACAGCCTCCGTAAAGTTTGCATTTATCGCTGTTCATACATTCCGATATAACGCTGTCATCACAGCATATGGTCTTTACTATAACCGTGTTTCTGTCGATAACATGGCAATAACGCTCCACCACTTCACGATATATAGATTGTTTTAATTTACCGTTTGTTTTTCCTGTCAAAAGTTCCACCTCCGAGGTACAAAATGGGGATATATATTCCTATTTTATGCCGCAGGCGGTTTTTTTATTCGGTTTAAATTTCAACAAAGGCACAAATCGGATAATGATCCGAAACATAAACTCCGTCTTTCGGTTCATCTTTAACTTTATAAGCCCCGCCGCCGCTTTTACCGTCGGTATATATATAGTCTATATGGGGGCATTTTTCAACAGGTCTTTTTCCGTATTCGTGGAAAGTATAACCCACATCCCTTGTAAGTTCGGTAAGGTACGCATCAAAGGTTCTTATCGAAGCATCTCCGGGAACTGCATTGAAATCACCGGTTAATATATTTACGCATTTTAGTCTTTGGTTTTCTTTCTGTATACGGGAAATTATCTGTACAGCACCGCAAAGCTTTGCGTTTTCTCCCTCGTGGTCAAGATGTGCATTGAAAACACGAAATATCTTTCTCGTTCTTTTTTCAACAAATTCGGCAACTGTATATACTCTCGGGCAAAGGCTTTGGTCAAGAGAAAATCTCGAACCCGGAATATCATATGTTTCCGAAAGCCAGCGGGTATCAAGAGAAACAAGGTCAAATTTGTTTTTATTATACGCAATTCTTGCGCCTTCTCCCCGAAGATCCTTTTCTCTTCCTGTTCCTATTATATAATACTTTGACCGAAGATCCTTTTTCATCCATTCGGTCATCTCGTCATTTGCTTCCTGAATTCCGATGATGTCGGGCTTTTCGCTCATAATACATTCCTTTACCCTTCCCCTGCGGTTTGTAAAAGAATTTATGCCGTCGGCGTCTGTATTTACCCTTACATTAAAGGACATTATCTTCAGCTTCATTTTATTTCTCCTTTTTTTCGTTCCCGATATCTTTATACGGTACTTTCCCATCAAGCCCGAAGCCGTCAATATCCGCTCTTTGCATCGCTCCGAATATGCGGTGCTTAAGTCCGTCATAATCCTTCTCAAGATTATAAAGAAGATCTTTTACTCTTTGTCTTTCGGAATTTCTGTCTGCAGGACAGGGACTTGAGATAACAGGAAGTCCTTGCGCGTGTTTTGTAAAGTATCTTACACTTTTTTCGGGGCAATAAATAAGAGGCCTTATTATTGTGATATCCCGTCGATCAAGATATGTAACGGGAGAAAAGCTTCCTATCCGCCCTTCGTTAAAAAGGTTCATCACAAAGGTTTCAACAGCATCATCGAAATGATGCCCGAGCGCCATTTTGTTGCAGTTAAGTTCTTTTGCCGCGTTGTGAAGCGCCCCTCTTCTCATTCTCGAACACAATGAGCAGGGATTTTCTTCCTTTCTTACTTTAAATACTATCTCCGCAATGTTTGTGTCGACTACTGTCATCGGCACAAGAAGTGATTCGGAAAACCGCTTTAATTCTTCGATTTCCTTTCTTGCGCTTTCTTCATCGCAAAAATCCGCATTATAAAATGCGGGGTTTAAATGTATTGCAAAAAGCTCGAATTTTTTGGGATAAAAAAGTCTGAGTTCTGCAAGAGCACACAAAAGAGCAAGCGAATCCTTTCCCCCGGAAACGCCGACAGCAATTCTGTCGCCGTCTTCTATCATATCGTAATCATCAAGCGCACGGCGCACAAAGCTCAAGAGCCTTCTTACATTGCCGTAATGTGACATTTTTGAAAGGTCAAGACCGTTTATGTTGAGATTTTCCATTTAATTCTCCGAATAGTTTTATATGTTTGGTTTATGTAAATTATATACCCATAAAAAGAAAAAGTAAATAGAAAATATTTAATAAAAAGGCTTTTGAGGCAAAAACATTTCTCATCACCCCGGGCAAATTTTGTTTTTGAATTGCCGCACATTCTTTGTTTACATATTATAATTGATTTGAAATAATTTTTGTAATATAATATATATTGAATTATTATCGAAAAAAGGATGATTCTGCTATGCGAAACGATATGTCTTCCGAACAGTGCACACCGAAAGTGCGCGTTGTCATATTACTTGTTATATTTCTTATTGCCGCTGCGGCTTTCGCTGGAAGACTTTTGTCGCTCCAGATAGCCGAAAGCGAAGAATATTTGGAAAAAGCCGTTCCAAAAAACGAAAAAACCATTCTTGTTCAGACATCAAGAGGCGAGATCGTTGACCGAAACGGTGAAAAACTCGTAATTAACAGAGGAATTCAAAATATTTGCCTTAACCGTTCCCTTTTGCCCTATGGCAAGGAAAACGAAACTATACTTACGCTTTTGAGGTTTTTTGATAAGAAGGGCATAGTTCTTGAAGATACTATGCCGATGCAAAAATCCTCCCCTTATAATTATATTGAACCCGAGGATTCTGCCTCAAAAAGAAAACTCAATGTATTTTTGAGAAATACTTCTTTCAAAGCAGAAGAGCTTTCAGGAACAGGGCTTTACGAAAAGACATATTCCCGTTATAAAATCAAAGCCACTCTTGAAAATATCGCAACAGAAGAAGAAATGCGCAGAGTTGCAGGTATAAGATATATGCTTGAAGCGTCCGATTTTTCTATCTCAATACCTTATGTTCTTGTTAATGATGCTGATATCTCAACAGTTTCCGCTCTTTCCGAAAAGCTTCACGAGCTTCCGGGAGTCGAAATTTCTGTTGAAAACAGCCGCTATTATCCGAACGGGAGCCTTGCGGCACATATTCTCGGCCGTACAGGTCCGATTTATGCCGAGGAAGTTGAAAAATATAAAGAAATGGGATATGCCCTTGACGAGCTTGTGGGAAAAGACGGCGCAGAATATGCTTTTGAAGAATATCTGCACAGCGAAGACGGATATAAGATAGTCGAATATTCTGCCGACGGCAAGGACATTCTTTCAGAAGAAATGTCTGAAACAAACCCTCCCGTATTCGGAAAAACCGTAACTCTCACAATTGATTCGGGGATGCAGAAAGCGGCGGAAGAATCTCTCAAAAATGTTATAGACGGCCTTAATATCAAAAATATACGAAACGGAAATCCCGAAAGATGTTCAGGCGCAGTTGTTGTTACAAACTGTAACACGGGTGAGGTTTATGTCAGCGCAAGTTATCCGACATACGATCAGAACGAATATAAATCAACAGTTTCGGATATGCTTACAAATAAGAACAGACCTCTATTAAACCGTGCGACCTACGGTATATATCCTCCCGGCTCGACTTTTAAAATTGCAACTGCCGCCGCCGCACTTTCGGAGGGTATCGTCGATGAATCGACTTTGATATACGACAGCGGTGTGTATAGGGAATACGAAGACTATCAGCCGCATTGCTGGTACTTTGATAAATACGGCACAGCCCACGGTTGGCAGAATGTTGTTCAGGCAATCACAAATTCCTGTAACTATTACTTTTTTGAAGTCGGAAGGCTTCTCGGAACGGAAACTCTCAACAGCTATGCTCAAAAATTCGGGCTCGGAAGTAAAACCGGCATCGAAACAGGCGAAGCTGTCGGAATTTTGGCAGGTCCCGAATACCGCACAAGCATGGGGCTTCCCTGGAATCCCGGCGATGCCATACAGTCAGCTATCGGTCAGTCGGATAACCTTTTTACCCCCGTTCAGCTTGCTTCGTTTTTCTCTACCGTTGTAAACGGCGGAACAAGATATGAAGTCCATCTTTTAAAGAGCATAAACGATTTTAAAACAGGCGAGGTTCTTTTCGAACAGAAGCCTGACATCATAGATACTGTTTCAATTTCCCCGGAACATCTCGACCTTTTAAAGAAAGGTATGAAATCTGTTGTGGAAGACGGTACCGCCGCATCTGTTTTTACCGGCTATAAATACTCTGTCGGGGGAAAAACGGGAACTGCCCAAAAAGGCTCCGGCAGCGACAACGCAATATTTGCAGGCTTCGCACCTTATGATATCCCCGAAATCGTAGTTTCTGTTGTTATTGAAGCAGGCGATTCCAGCACAACCGCCGCAACTGTTGCAAAAAGCGTATTCGATTACTATTTTGAAAACACCCAATCTTTTTCGGAGTAAAATATGACACCAGACAAAAACCTTGAAAGTGACGGATTTGAAGAAAAAGAAAATTGCAAGGTTACAGACAAACATCCTTTTCTTTCTTATTTCCGCTTGCTTCTTTCTTCAAAGCTTGTTTATATTCCTCTTATAATAACGGCAATCTCACTTGTTATTTCTTTTGTATCGGTAATAAGTTCCTCCTTTGCGGAGTTTTATTCCCGCACCGCAGGAAGCTTTATAAGAATGGTGCTTGCAAAAATAACAGGTATACTCCCCTTTTCTCTGGCGGAAACACTTCTTGCAGGATTTGTACTTTTTCTTTTGTGGTGTATGTTCCGCTCGGTACAAACGCTCATAGCAAGGACAGACACTTGCGAATTTGAAGACCGTGCAAACAAAGTCTTTATCTGCGTTTTTCTCTGTGCTTTCTCGCTTTACAATTTCTCGTTCGCACCGTCAAATCACAGAACTCCCCTTGATAAAAATCTCGGTCTTGAAAGAAATCCGGTGTCGGCAGAACAGCTTTACGACTGTATGATTAAAGTTTCAGACGAGCTTAAAATATGCCTTGATATGGGAGATATAAGAAGAACTCCGGACGGACTCAGCTGTATGCCCTATTCCTATGATGAGCTTAATGATGTTTTAAATGAAGCTTATAGAAATTCCTATGATAAATACCCTTTTCTTTCAAGGTTTGATTCTGTTGCAAAGAGAATAATGCTCTCCCCTTTGATGACCTATACCCATATTTCGGGCATATATGTGCCGTTTACGGGAGAAATAAATATAAACACAAACTATCCCGATTCGGTAATAGTTTTCAGTCAGGCGCACGAAATGGCTCATCAAAGAGGTATTTCGAGAGAAGATGAGGCAAACTTTATAGCATTTTTAGTGCTTTTTGAAAGCGATGACTATTATCTTAGATACTGCGCTCTTTCAGAGCTTTATGACTATCTTTCAAACGCATTGTATTCCGCCGACGAAAAGCTTTTTTACGAAGCTTTTTATGCCGCCGACAAACGCATTTTTTATGAAATATTAGGCTTTAACGATTTTTTCACCCCGTATCAGAATTCCGCAGCTTCAGCTGTTATGGATACGGTAAATGATGTTTCGATAAAGCTTCGCGGCGACAGCAACGGCGTCAACAGCTATAATATGATGGTAGAACTTGCTGTATCTTATTTTGAAAAACTGAACTAAAAAGGAAACCGAAATGTCAGAAAAACTTATAAAAAACAATTCTTATACTTTCACAATAGAATCCCTTTGCGGAAACGGAAACGGCGTTGCAAAATACGGCGAAAACGGTTTTGTCGTATTTATCCCCTGCACAGCAAAGGATGATATTGTAAAGGCAAAAATAATAAAACTTGCAAAAAATTATGCCGTCGGTAAGCTTGAGGAAATAATAACGCCCTCTCCTTCGAGAATTTCATCCGGCTGTCCCCATATGGCACAATGCGGCGGATGTTCGTTCCAGCATATTTCATACGAAGCTGAATGTGAGATAAAGAAAAATATGATAAACGACAGCTTCTCTCACATCGGCGGACTTGATCTTGAAATAAGCGGATTTGTTGGCGCAGACAGTTCTTCCCGTTACAGAAACAAAGCAATGTATCCTGTGGCAGAAGACAAAAACGGAAAGCTTATTTCGGGATTTTATGCCGCAATGTCGCATAGAATTAAAGAACACGAGGATTGCCTCATTGGCGCGGAAATATTCTCGAAGATAAAAAACAGCGCGGTCGAAATTCTCGAAAATCTTGGTATCAGTGCGTATAATGAGGAAACAAAAAAGGGAATCATACGCTGTATTTATATGAGGAAAAATACGAAAAATGAAGTTTTGCTGACTTTTATCGTAAATGCAGACACCCTTGGCGAAACCAAAGAAAAAGCGCTTTGCGATACTCTGACAAAAAAGCATAGCGAAATTAAAGGAATACTCATAAACACCAACCGCAAAGAGGGAAATTCTCTTCTCGGAAACTCCTGGCGTACTTTGTGGGGGGATGAATATCTTTACGACACCCTTTGTGAAAGGAAATTCCGCATAGCGCCCGGTGCATTTTATCAGGTAAATCACGATCAGACACAAAAACTTTATTACATAGCAAAAGAATTTGCAGATATAAAAGAAGGGGACACAGTTTTTGACCTTTATTGCGGTACGGGAACTATCGGTATTATCCTTGCAGAAAAAGGAATAAAGCTTGTCGGCGTTGAAATTTCAAAGGATGCTGTAAAGGATGCCTCTGAAAACGCAAAATTAAACGGTATTGACGCTGAATTTATCTGTCTTGATACGGGAGAAGCTCTTAATACCGAAAGACTTTTAAATAAAAAACCGGATGTTATAATAATAGACCCTCCGAGAAAGGGCTGCGGCGATGACGCCGTCGAAAAAATCTCCTCTTTTGGAGCAAACCGCATAGTCTATATCTCCTGCAATCCCCAGACTCTTGCTCGTGATCTTGTAAAATTCAAAAGCTGCGGATATGAAGCTGAAAAAGCCGTCGGCGTTGACCTTTTTCCGAGAACGGGGCATTGCGAGTGCGTTGTAAAACTTACATCAAACAAAAATAATATTTAAAGGAGTGCCTCATGAACGCAATAGTTATATACAAGTCAAAATACGGTTCGACAAAGGATTATGCCGGTTGGATCGCAGATGAGCTTTCGTGTGAAGCTGTCGAAAGAAGCGAAATAAAGCCGGAGGAGCTTACAAAATATGATGCAATCGTTTACGGCGGCGGACTTTATGCAGAAGTGATAAACGGTGTTTCGCTTATTACAAAAAACTTTGACAAGATAAAAGACAAAAAAATAGCTGTCTTTTCAACAGGCATCACTCCCCTTGATTGCCGAGCTTATTATGACGACTATGTTATAAAAAAGAATTTTAAGGACACTTCGATGCTTGAAAATATAAAGGTCTTCAATTTTCTCGGAAAAATGAAGATGGATGAGCTTTCGTTTGTTCATAAAGCGGCACTCAAGAGCCTTAAAAAGATTATGTCTTCAAAAGAAAATCCCTCCGAAATGGAAAAATTGCTTGTTGAGCTTTGTGATGCAGACGGAGATTTCTCTGACAAAGATTCTATAAAAGAGCTTGTTGATTACATAAAAGCATAAAAAAACCTGCCTATCGGCAGGTTTTTTTGTTTTATTTTCTGTTTCTTTCAACTTTATAAGCACCGGTTGCAAATCGGGTAACTTCGTTGCCGTTTTTGTCATACCATATCTTATATTCTCTCTTGTCGCTGTCATACCAGTATTCAAGCCTCAACATAGAGAAGTTGATTGTTCCGTCGGGATTGATGTATTCGGGTTTCGTCTGGGATGTTGTGCTCTGTGAAGACTGATTTGACGAAGAACCCTTTTTTGACGGATCTGTTTTTGCGGGATATGAGTTTCTTGTTTCGGAAGTCTTTTCTCCGTTTACATACTTTCTTTCGTACTGATAGTACGGATAGGTTCTTGAATAACCCTCGACCTTCCACTCAATTATTTCTTTTATAAGACCTGTATATTTAGTCTTTGTCATATCCTTTACACCGTAGTTATGAAGAACCGCATATTCACGGAATGTTCCCGCCTCATAATCCTCGGCAATAACCCATGCTTCCTCTACATATCCAAGGCCTTCGATATATTCGGGTTCCTGGTTTGGCATAGGAGCACCGTTTACATATGTAAGCTTATAAGGCATACCAACTGCGTCAAGTTTATAATATTCTACTGCTTCATAAACTACGCCTGTATATTTTGTTTCATCTGTCGGAAGGGATGAGATATATCTTCTTGCATACTGTTTAAATGTGTCGGCTTCATACCCCTCAAGCACCCATTCATCGTCTTCGAGCGCTGTTATCTCATAAGAAGAAACAGGCACACCGTCAACATAAAGAATCTTTTGCATATTTTCGTAATCAACAAAATATGCATGTTCAAATATTCTTCCTGTGTATGCAGTCTTTTCGGTCATTTTACCGTATTTATAAAGTCTTGCGTATTCTCTGAAATCGGTATCATACCCTTCAAGCACCCATTCTTCGTCGCTCATACCGTTTACATATTCAACATAATCGGTGGGAGCACCGTTAAGATAAAGCGTTCTTGAAGCCATTCCTGTTTCGGTATCAAGACGGTAAAATATTTTCGCTTCTTCCTCGGTATATTTTGTCTTTTCGGTGTCTGTCATATATTCGTCTGTCGGATTTCCGCCGACATACTTTCTGTTTAAAGCATAAAAGGGATAGCGTTCTTCATAGCCTTCAAATCGCCATTCTTCCTCTTGGGCATCCGCTTTGATATCAGGAGTTTCATCCCCGTCATCCTTGTTTACAAATACCATCCATTCGGTATCAAAAGGCAAAACATCTCTTACGGCAGGTATCTGCACCGCAAAAACAAAACCTCCTGCCAAAAGAAGTAGCAAAGCCAAAAGTATTAAAATAATAAGGATTATGATATCGCCTATTATTTTACCTACGCTCTTTTTATCGTCTTTTTCAGCTTTTGCTTTTTTTATTTCTTTTACAGGTTCTCTTATGTGATCTTTTACGGGCTCGGGCACACTCTCGGTTTTTTCGGTCTTCTTTACCTTATCGCCGATAGGTGCGGAAAATGCAGGAATTGCAGTTTCCATCGCCGCCTCCGCCTTCTTTTCGCCGGGTGTTATAGGAGTTGCAAGAGTGGAGTTTTGGGTATATACTGTGCTGTTCTGCGGATTTTGTGCGTTTTGATTATTTGTGGTGTTTTGTATGTTTTCGTTGTTTTGATTTTGATTTTCCATATCTAAAACAAATTCTCCTGTCTTTATACATCATTTATTATTTTATCATTTATATATCGGTTTGTCAATAAAGATAAAAAAGACTGTAATGCTGTTACAGTCTTTTTATCTTTATTTATTTTTCTTAAAAATCTTTTTTGCAAAGTAAAATACCAAAGAAAGTATAATTCCCGCAACTATCGCAACAACAAGGTCAAATACGACAGTTAAAACAAAAGTGAGAACAAGAACTATAATATCGCAGACATTTTTTGTTTTGCAGATTTTTACAAAGCTTCGCCATTCGCACATATTATAAGCAACCATCAAAAGTATTGCCGCAATGATGGGCATAGGGATGAAACTTGCAAGAGGCATAAGAACAACAAGTACTATAAGAAGAACAAGAGCGTGTACCATTCCCGCCACAGGAGTTCTTCCTCCGTTTTTAACATTCGCCGCTGTTCTTGCGATAGCACCTGTCGCCGGAATTCCTCCGAAAACAGCAGAACATATATTGCCTGCGCCCTGAGCAATAAGCTCGGTGTTGGGATTGTGTTTATCGTTTATCATTCCGTCTGAAACAACACAGGACAAAAGCGATTCAATCGCCGCAAGGATTGCAATGGTAAACGCACTGGGGATAAGTTCCAAAACCTTTGAAAGCTCAAATTGAGGGATAGAAGGTGTAGGGAAACCTGCTGTTATTTTGTTGCCTATTGTAGGAACTTCAAGTCCCAGCACAACAACCGCAAGTGTTCCTGCAATTACCGCTATAAGGGAAGCCGGAACTTTATTTACATATTTGATTTTGGGCCAGAGAATTAGAATTGCAAGACCTAAAAGACCTACCAAAAGGCTCAGGATATCAAAAGTTGAGATATTATGTATCATCGCCTCGATTTTTTCGGGAGCTTCGATAGGACTTGTACCTTCGGGATAAACAAGGCCGAAGAAGTCCTTCAGCTGACCGATGACGATTGTAACGGCAATACCCGAAGTAAAGCCGACGGTTATTGTATGAGGAACATATTTTATCAATGCACCAAGACGGCATATTCCCATAAGGATAAGTATTATACCCGCCATAATGGTTGCAATAACAAGTCCCGAAAACTCAAAGTCGGCGATAATTCCCGCAACTATCGTTGCAAACGCCGCTGTAGGACCGGAAATGTTTACATTACTGCCTCCGAGAAGAGCAATAACAAAACCTGCAAAAATTGCGGTATAAAGACCCTGCTCGGGGCTCGCACCGGAGGCGATGGCAAGTGCTATCGACAAAGGAAGCGCAATTATTGCGACAATTATACCTGCGACAACATCTGTTACGAATTGTCTGCCTGAGTAATTTTTAAAAAGTGTCAAGATTTTTGGCTGAAAGACTTTCATAACTTGATGCGGTAAAGCTACCGCAAAAACACCTCCGGAAAAGGATTTTTATGTACCGATATATTATAATTCAAGAGGTATTATAAGTCAACATTAAAAGTTTACAAATATTATGTCAAAAAAGTACTTTTTTTGCGCAATTTTCCATAAGGATTGTGTATTATCCGTCTGCCCGAACATAAAAACTGAAAAATATGCCTCGCTCTGCAAATATTCGGCTGCCAAAAGACTCATATTCCTATAGTGCTGAAACATCACAATCAGATAGAATTAAAAAACCGATAACATCCCTCTTTATGATTCAAGATATAAAGTTTTTGAAAGACACAATCCCTCCGGATTACCTCCGTTCACACAGGGAAGGCTGCAAAAAAGAGGGAGCTGATACGCTCCCCCTTAAATATTTATTTTATACCCAAACTTCTGAAATCCACAATTTCGGTCCCCGGATAATAAAGTCCGAGAATATAATTGTAATCATATCCGTTCTGTGCAAGTGTCATCGCTCCGTACTGGCTCATACCGACGCCGTGACCGTAACCTTTACCGATTATTGTAAATACTCTTTCGGATGTTGGCTCAACAGTTGAAAGTCCTGTTTTTGTCAAAGCTTCAACACCGATCGTCGGAGAATATAAAGTCTTTTCGCCCTGTGCTGTTATGACATACATATTCTGGGAATCAAGAACATAGTCGTCTGTATTTCCCGCATAGACAGTACTGTGTGAGAACACCTTAAAACAAGCGCTCTTACAATACTTGACAAGGAAATTGCGGACCTGTGTGGATTTTACGATTTCTATCTCATTTCCGAAAGCATCTGAAAGTATAAGTTTATAAACATATTCCGAACCGTTTATACTTTCGCATCTTATATCGGTAATATTGCCCTGCAAGATACCTTCATATCCTTCTTTGGAATTGACATATTCAGTAAGCTCGGATGCACTTACAGAAAAGCTCCAGTTGCCGTTGACATAGTTTGCGGTATCATCAAATCCTGTATGAACCGTAGAAAGATAAGGATATGCCTCGGGATTGCTTCCCCATGCGCTGCTTGCGTTTTCGTTGCTTTCACCGCTGTTTGAATGGTATGTGGTAAGAGCAGGCTTTCCGCCGTATGCAACGATAAGCCCCTTTGTTTCGTCAACTGCAGCATTTGTTGCTTCAACCGCCTTGCCTACTCCGAGATATGCCTGGCAGCAAGTGCCGTTGCAAAGGTCAAAACCTCCGGAAGTATGTTTGCCCGAAGTATAAAGGGTATAGGTTCTTGCAACCATTGCCTGAGCTTTAAGCGCTTCGGCGGGCCATTTTGTGTAAACCTCCGAAACCACAACGCCTTTTATGTAGTCCTCAAGATATGAGATATTTACCATTCGCATAAGAGCGTCGATATTTGTAAATTCAAGAAGTCCTGTATAAGTATACCCGGATGCGGTTATTCTGCCGCCAAAGCCCGATGCTCTTACACAAATGGAAGATGCGGATGAATGTGTATATACAGTGCTGTTTTCGGGAGTGATAAAATATATCATACCGTCCGATAACGATACATTAAGAGCGTAGGAAGTGCTTGTAGCAAGGGGTGTAAATACCTTTTCAGTATCATCAAACACACCGATATCAAAACCTGTATCCGATGTAAGCGCCACATTCAAAACCGACGAAGCTCCGTGATATATCCCGACTCTTATAAGCTTATCGTCAAGATAAGCATTATAATCAGCGCCGACATTTATCGGGAAAACCGTCACAACCGCCGCAAGAACAAATATTACCGCAAGAACAGATGCCAAAATTCTTGCTATTGTCTTTTTGTTTATCTTTCGTTTATTGTTTTTCATCAGTCAACCACCAGAAAATCCCCTCTGATAAGGACATATGCCTTTTCGGAGGTTATTTCAACTCCTCTGCCGTCACCTCTGGGAATGATGAGGGCGTGATTTATACCGACTTCCATACCGTCAAGAACTTCCTTCATTTCGGAAATATCCGAAAGACCGTTTTCGGGGATATCAGAAACTACGATTGCAGACGAACCGGGACGGACGATAAGTTCAACAGTTCCGCCGTTTGAGGTTATAAACTGTCCCTGGGAAAGTTCTAAAACTTCATATCCCGAGGATACTGCCGCTACATTTTCGTCGGATGTTTTATCAATTTCTGCTACAATTTCTTCTTTTATCATCGGAGCAAAGATCTCCATAAGATAGCTGAGTGTTACGAGAGGATCATTTGCCGCAACATATTCGGTGGCAAAAACCGCCGCAGGAAATATAAGCGCACAGGCGCATATAAGGCTTGCTGTGATGATCAAGGTCTTTTTGCAAAAAATATTTGTAAAAAACTTTTTCATTTTTGATTTCCCCTTTCGTTTTTTATAAAATCAAGATGAATTTTTATCCAAAATTATAGTAAATTTGTGCTAAAAACACGCTTTTTTATAAGGTTTTTAAACCTATTTCCAAGCGCAGACAAATTTATTGTATCATAAAACATCAAAAAATGCAACCCTTTATTTTTTTAAGTCGATTTTTGCCCCTCTTAAAAAAAGAAAAACGGAAAGTTTTTTCTTTCCGTTTTGTCATATATTTTACTATTGTTTTACTTCTTTTTTACAAAAATTCTTACTTTCTTGCCCATATTTTTAAAATAGTTTACTGTGTGTATCGTTCCCCTTGATGTGCCGTCCCAGAAAGCTATTCCCTCGTCGGCATATTCGGCTATTTTCTTATTTCGCATCACAGGAGCTCTTCTCCCGTAAAAATTATATTCGGGCAAAAACTCAACAAGCTTTATCCCGTTTTCCTTTGCGTATCTTGCCGCAACCGAATCAACTCCGACGGCGCCTCCCGAAACGATTTCTTCCGTTCCCTCGGGAAGATATTCTTTTAAATTTACTTCCGTAATATTCCTTGAACCAAAAACTGCAACTTTCATAAAATCACTCCAAACTCATTTTAACCATATTTTGGATGTATTATATATCCATTTACAACATTTTTGTTGTATTCGGATGTAAATTAGACATATAATATGTCGAAATTGAGGTTAATATGGCTATAAAAAGTTTATCTATTCGAATCGACGAGCAGATGCTCGACAAATTGCATTTTGTCGCAGATTATGAGGGCAGAAGTGCAAACGGCCAGATCCTTATCCTCATAAGAGATTGCATAAAGGAATATGAGTCAAAACACGGTGAAATCACAACCGGCAACAGATGCGAAAATTAAACCTAAAAAGTGCAGAGAACTTATCTCCTCTGCACTTTTTATTTTATGCTTTATCTTATCAGTTTATTATCTCGTCTTTCATCGAGTCTTCTTTCTGAGCTTCAAAAAGAAGCTGTTTTGCGAAGGCTCTTATTGCAAGTCCTGCAAAATATACGCCGATAGTAAAGATTATGCTGCCTGCAACTCCAAAAAGTACTCCAAAAATATTTGCAAACTCAAACCAGCCGTTTGCGATATTTGTTATAAGCCCTACTATCTCAGCAATAAGCTCTATAACGACAGAAAGCGTGAAAACAATTCCGGGGATAAACCATACAACTGTTATCTTTCTTGTTGACTTGAAAAGCGCAAATATTGCAATAAAAATCAAAAGCAAAGCACCGAAGCCTTCTGCAAGATTTACAAATCTGTAAATTATCGTATTAAAGCCGAAGGATTTGTATTTGAACATATCAATTACAGTACTGACAAGCCAATATCCTTCAATAATGCCGTATATTGCAAAAGGAATGGGAAGAAGCTTTACATTTTTAAATACGAGAAGCAAAGCCGCCGCAATCATTGATGCAATAAAAAGCACTTTGTCAAAATCAAACGGGTTATAGTCATAGGAAAACGCCTGTATAAGATCCAAACCTGTAACGAGGAAGGCGGATAGTGCGAAAAGCACCGCCGCAATATAACAGGAAACCTTTGAAAACTTACCGGGTTCTTTTATCTGTTTTTTCATAACAGTCCTCCTTAAATATCAGTGTTTTTGATTTTCGGGCAAAAGCGTATATGTATGTACCGCAAGACCTGAGAAAGCAACTGCCGCAAGAAGAAGCAATCCGATTAAAGCCGATGCTCCGAAATCATAGAAATACAAGGCTTTCATCCAGAAACCCGCAGGTCCGAAAAGAAGCTTTATAAAAGTTATTGCACTTTCAAGGAAGCAGATAACAAACGCTGCCGCCTGAAGTCCTGCCGGAATATACCAATGCTTTGTAATATTCGGAAGCTTGTTCAATACAACGAGAACACAAAGTGCGCCGAGAGCTATCATCGCAAGAAGCCCGAAGATAGTCTGTCCGAAAGAAAAGAGTATGTTGAAAAATCCCAAAGGATATAAGTCAACAAATCTGAAACCGAAGTTTAAAAGGTTTATAATACTGTTTACAATATATGTAATAAGCCAGACAATATTCACAATTGCCGCAACGCCAAAAGGAATTGCCGCATATTTCACTTGTCTGAAAAGCATAAGTGCTCCCGCCGCTATAAGTGCGATGTTGAAGATTACACCGAAATCAAAAAGGTTATAGCCTCTGAAAGCGCCGATTATGCTGTCCGCCGCCTCTATAATTACATACAGGATGAGCGCCGCAGCGGAGATTATAAAAGAATATTTTTTGCAAATGCCGAGATATTTTTTCACAATGATACCTCCCAAAATATGTCATTATTTATATTATATCACATTTTTTCAAAATTGAAAGAGTTTTTTTGTAAAAAGTCATTACAAATCACAAATTATCGACTTTTTGCGGTATGTTGACTTATTTATCGAAATGTGTTAGTATTATAAGGTTGTAAAAAGTTTTTACAAGGAGAAACAAATGAATTTCAACTCTCTTGAATACATATTATTTCTGCCGGTAACTGTGGTTTTGTATTTTATTCTCCCGAAAAAGATAAAAAACCCGATGTTGCTTCTTGCAAGTTATTTCTTTTATATGTGCTGGGAGCCTTCGTATGCACTTTTGATGCTCTTTTCGACTGCGGCCACATACCTTTGCAGTATACTTATCGACAAAAAAGCTCTCGGCAAAAGAAAGCTGTGGCTTATTTTATGTCTTACGGTAAATCTTGCAATACTCTTTTTCTTCAAATATTATAATTTTACCGCAAATTCCATAAGCTCGGTTTTCGGATTTTTCGGCTTGCCGGCCGCAGTTCCGACGCTTAACATTCTTCTTCCTGTGGGAATTTCCTTTTATACCTTTCAGGCGCTGGGATACACTATGGATGTTTACAGAGGGGCTGTCGTCTGCGAAAAGAACTTTATAGACTACGCTCTTTTTGTATCGTTCTTTCCTCAGCTTGTGGCAGGTCCTATCGAAAGAACGGGAAATATAGTTCCTCAGCTCAAAGCAGATCGCAAGTTTTCGTTTGCAAATCTTCGTGACGGATCCACCCTCATTTTATGGGGACTTATGAAAAAGATGGTGATTGCCGACAATCTTGCGGTTGTTGTAAACAACGGCTATAACAACCCGACCGCCTATACCGGAGCACAGCTTATTTTTGCAACATTCTGCTTCGCATTTCAGATATACTGCGATTTCTCCGCATATTCGGATATTGCAAGAGGTTCGGCGAAATGGCTTGACATTGAGCTTTGCCGCAATTTCAACTGCCCGTATATCGCAGATTCCATAAAGGATTTCTGGAGAAGATGGCATATCTCGCTTTCCTCGTGGTTCAAAGATTACCTTTACTTCCCCCTCGGCGGAAGCAGAGTGAGTAAAGCAAGACAGATTTTTAATGTTATGACCGTTTTCTTCGTAAGCGGAATATGGCACGGCGCGGCGTTTACATATATAATATGGGGACTTTTACACGGAATTTATCAGGCAGTAGGTATTCTTCTTACCCCTCTGCGCGAAAAATTCATATACCGCTTTATCCCAAAAGACAATCCTTTTATAAAGGCTTTGAGAATTTTTATCACATTCTGCCTTGTATGTTTTGCCTGGATCCTTTTCAGAGCAAATTCCCTTTCGGATGCGGCTTATATTATAGAAAAAATAGTATCCGCACCATTTGAAGGTCTTTTCCCTCTTGCTTTCGGCGCTATGGGTCTTTCCCGCCCGACACTTACAGCCGTCGGCATATGCACCGCTGTACTTTTTACAGTCGATGTTATAAACCTCAAGAAACCTTTGGCAAAGCTTCTCGGCCAGACCATCTTTTTGAAATATGCAGTATTCTTTATACTCATACTCTGCATTTTCGTTTTCGGTTACTACGGAAGCGGTTTCGATCCGCAAGCATTTGTCTATTTCCAATTCTGAGAAAGGCGAATTTTTATGAAAAATAACAGAACAAGAAAAATTCTCGAAATATGCGCCTTTATACTTTTTGTTGCCGTAACGCTTTTTTCGGTATCGTGGCTTTCATACATTTTTCTTCCCGAAAGAAACGATTACGGTGCTGTCTGGCACAAATATCTTGAGGAAGACGAAAACAGTATTGATGTTATGTTTTTCGGCTCATCCCTTGTTTTTTGCGATATAATTCCTGCGGAAATATATGCTCAAAGCGGTATTACCTCTTATGTCCTTGCCGCGCCCGAATCCACTGTTCCTTATATGTATTATTATGTAAAAGAAGCTTTGAAAACGCAAAAACCGAAAGTTATATTTGCGGAAGTTTCGGGGATGTATTTTGACAAGTACACAAATTTTACCGACATAACCCTCGGCTATATGCCTTATTCGGAAAACAGACTTGCGGCATCTTTAACTTCCGCGGAAAAAGATGCTGTGACAGGTCTTCTTTTCCCGCTTTATAACTACCATGACAGATGGGAAGAGCTTTCATTTTCGGATTATTTCCGTTTCAAGAAGGATAAAACTACCGATATCTGGGCAGGATATACCCCTCTTGTTGAAACAAAAACAGATGCGGACAGAATTTTGCGTGAAGTGGAACACGAAAAGGTTGATTTTGAAAAGAACAGCGAATATTTGAAAAAGCTGGTTTTGCTTTGCGAAGAAAACAACATCGAACTTGAGCTTTTCATTGTCCCCTCGTGCTATACATATTCGGAAGAAAATATCGAAAGAATAAAAGAAGTCGTTCCCGAAACCGAATTTACTGACTTTAACGACCTTTTTGACGAGGACGATTACGAGCTTTCGGGCGATTTTTACGACAGACTTCATTTCAACATTTTCGGTGCGCAAAAGTTTTCACGCTTCCTCGGAAAATATATTCCGGAGAAATACGGTATAACTCCTTGTAACCATAACAAGGAGCTTTGGGGAAACAGAGTGGAACATCTTTCTCAAACCTTAAATGATCTGACAAAATAATACAAACAAAGAGTAAAGGGGTGTGCGATAACACCCCTCTTTACTCTTCAAGATATCAATTTTTCGAAAAATCAAATTTAAAACTATCGAAGAGGAGGCTATCGCGCCCCCTCTTTATAACTCGATATCATATGAAAAACGGGATCTGATATTCTCCCCTACAATATATTTAATTTATTTTGATCACAAAAACCCCGATTTTCATTGACTTAAATGTTTTTTTATGGTAGAATGATTTGTAATATGCGTTTTTTCGCAAAAACTCGGAGGTAAAAATGTCTACTAAAAATACTCAGCGCAGTAGTTTTACAGGCAAACTCGGATTTATCCTTGCGGCAGCAGGTTCTGCTGTCGGGCTTGGAAACATCTGGCGTTTCCCCTATCTTGCCGCAAAACACGGAGGATTTTCATTTATCCTTGTATACATACTCCTTGCGGTAACTTTCGGCTTCTGCCTTATGGCGGCGGAAATTGCAATCGGCCGTAAAACAGGTCTCAGCGCTCTCGGTGCGTATGCAGCTTTAAATAAAAAATTCGCTTTTGTCGGCTGGCTTACAGCGCTCGTTCCCGTAATAATTCTTCCTTATTACAGCGTTATCGGCGGTTGGGTTATGAAATACTTTGCCGCATTCGTAAGCGGTAATGCCGCAAAAACAGCAATCCAGACAGTTAAGGATTCGGCAGGAGAAGTCGTTTCTCTCGGATATTTTGACGCGTTCATTTCAAACCCTGCAGAACCTATTTTATGGTTTGCACTCTTTTTGGGAATAACTGCTCTTGTTGTTCTTTTCGGCGTTGAAAAAGGTATCGAAAAAGTAAGCAAGATTATGATGCCTATACTTGTAGTGCTTTCATTGATAATTGCAGTATACAGCATGACAAGACCTCATGCAATCGACGGCGTAGCTTATCTTTTTAATCCCAAAAACATCGGCAATTTCAGCATTGTTACAGTTCTTGCCGCTATGGGACAGCTTTTCTATTCTATGTCGATCGCTATGGGTATTATGATAACCTACGGCTCTTATATGAAGAAGGATGTAAACATTGAATCCTCTGTTTACAGCATAGAAATATTTGATATGGGAATCGCTTTTCTCGCCGCTCTTATGGTAATTCCTGCAGTATTTTCTTCTGCAGCCGCACAGGGTATTGATCCCCAGACAATGCTCGGAAAAGGCCCCGGCCTTATGTTCGTAACTCTTCCCGAAGTATTCAACAGCATGGGAATAAGCGGAGCTGTTATCGGTACAGTATTCTTCCTTCTTGTGATTTTTGCTGCCCTTACTTCGTCTATATCTCTTATGGAAGCTGTTGTTTCCATAATCGTTGACAAGTTTAAGGTTTCAAGAAAAGCGGCTTGTCTTATTTGCTTCGGAATTTCTATTGCCCTTGGTGTTCCCTCTTCCCTCGGAAACGGTATATGGAATATCGACGCTATAAAGAATATTCTTTTGGGTATGGACATCCTTTCGTTCTTCGATTTCATCACAAACAGCGTTATGATGCCGATTATTGCATTTATTACCTGCATCCTTGTCGGATGGGTAATAAAGCCCAAGGCTATTATCGAAGAAATCGAACTTTCAGCAAAATTCAGAGCAAAGACCCTTTTCACAATCGTTATAAAATATATTGCACCCATCTGCATCCTCGGCGTTCTCTGCTTTGCCGTTGCAGAAGGTATGGGTTGGCTCAAAGTATAAGCTACACAAAAATAAAAATTATAACCGGATGTCACATACAGCATCCGGTTATTTTTCTTCCACAATATATTATAAAAAAGGACGAAGATAATTCTTCGTCCTTTTTTGATATTTGGTTTTACGAATTAAACGCAACCCTGAGCCTTCATAGCTTCTGCAACCTTTAAGAAGCCTGCGATGTTTGCACCTGCAACGAGGTCGTCGCCGAGACCGTATTCGTTTGCAGCCTTAACGGAGCTTTCGAAGATGTTCTTCATAATGCCCTTGAGCTTTTCATCAACTTCTTCACTGGACCAGCTGTATCTCATAGAGTTCTGAGACATTTCAAGACCGGAAACCGCAACGCCGCCGGCATTAACAGCCTTTGAGGGAGCAACGATAACGCCGTTTTCCTTGAGGTATGCAACAGCTTCGTTTGTTGTAGGCATATTGGATACTTCTACATAATACTTGATGCCGTTTGCAACGATCTGCTTTGCTTCTTCCATATCAACTTCGTTCTGAGTAGCGCAAGGCATGATGATATCAACCTTTGTGCCCCAGGGCTTCTGACCCTTGAAGAAGGGAACGCCGAACTTGTCTGCGTAATCTTCAACACGGTTGTTGCAGGAAGCACGCATTTCAAGCATAAAGTTTATCTTTTCTTCTGTATTGATACCGTCTTCATCATAGATGTAACCGTCGGGACCGGAGATTGTAACAACCTTACCGCCGAGTTCTGTTACCTTCTTGACTGTACCCCAAGCAACATTACCGAAACCGGAGATAGCAAAAGTCTTACCCTTTATATCATCCTTGAAGTGCTTGAGCATTTCAACTGTGTAGTAAACAGCTCCGTAGCCAGTAGCTTCGGGACGGATAAGAGAACCGCCGAAGGAAATACCCTTACCGGTAAGAACGCCTGTAAATTCGTTCTTTATTCTCTTGTACTGACCGAAAAGATATCCAACTTCTCTTGCACCAACGCCGATGTCACCTGCGGGAACATCGAGATCAGGACCGATGTGTCTGTAGAGCTCTGTCATAAAGCTCTGGCAGAAACGCATAACTTCTGCATCGGACTTGCCCTGAGGATTGAAGTCGGAACCGCCCTTACCGCCGCCCATAGGAAGGGATGTAAGGCTGTTTTTAAATGTCTGTTCAAAACCGAGGAATTTAATTATGCCCGAATATACATTGGGAGCAAATCTGAGTCCGCCCTTGTAAGGACCGATTGCAGAGTTGAACTGAACTCTGAAACCGCGGTTTACCTGAACCTTACCGTTGTCGTCAACCCACGGAACACGGAATGTGATCTGTCTTTCGGGTTCAACCATTCTGTCTACAACACCTGCTGCAACAAGGTCAGGTCTCTTTTCGATAACGGGTTCGATTGTTTCGAGTACTTCTGTTACTGTCTGGATGAATTCGGGTTCGCCCGCATTTCTCTTTTTAACAGTTTCAAGTACATCAAGTAAGTACTGATTCTTCATGTTTTTTACCTCCAAAATTATACAAAGAGGATTATCGCTTAAAAGCGGTACACTTTGCTTATAAAAAAATCATACTAATAATTATACAAACTCCGAAAAAAAATGTCAATAGTTTGAAGACAAAAAATGTATCTATTTACTTATTTATCCTAATATTTACGCAAATTGTGGATATATTTGTTTAAAGTTCATATTGTATTTGCGTTATATTTATGATATACTTTATTTGTTAAAATTTGTAAAAAACAAGGAGTAAAAATTGAAAAGCGTAAAAACCCTTTTTGCTCCCACGGATATGACAAAGGGTGCTCCGTGGAAAAGCATACTTACCTTCACATTGCCTATGATAATCGGCAATATCGCCCAGCAGCTTTATAATACTGTTGACAGCATTGTTGTAGGAAAATATGTAAACGACAACGCCCTTGCGGCGGTAGGAAGCGCAGGACCGATACTTAATCTTCTGCTTGTTCTTTTTATAGGTATTTCTGCCGGTGCCGGAGTTATGACGGCGCAGTATTTCGGTGCACGCAACAGAAAAGGTATTTCGTATACCGTCGGAAATGCGATAACCGTTACAATTATCGCCTGCGTCGGTCTTATAATCATCGCCGCACCCCTTATATCCCCCCTTCTCCGTATGCTCAACACTCCCGACTCTATCTTCAAATGGTGTCACGATTATCTTATGATATCGCTTGTAGGAATGGCGGGTATGGCTTTTTATAATATCCTCAGCGGCATAATAAGAGGCATGGGAGATTCGGTTTCGGCGCTTTTATATCTCCTTGTTGCAACAGTTATAAACATCATTCTTGATATAGTTTTCGTTGTATTTTGCGGTATGGAAGTTGCGGGAGTTGCACTTGCAACAGTTATCGCCCAATGCGTTTCATCTCTTCTCTGCTTTATTAAGCTTTCAAAGATGACAGAAAACTTCGATTTTAAGCTTTCGTATCTTAAACCCAACAAAAAATACATAAGAAACATCATCCGTTTGGGTCTTCCCTCGGGACTTACTCAGGCAATCCTTTCTTCTGCGATGATAGTCGTTCAATCGCTTACAAATCAGTTCGGAGAACAGTTCATTGCGGCAAATGTTGTTACGATGCGTGTTGACGGCTTTGCTATGATGCCCAACTTCTCCTTCGGTATGGCGCTTACAACTTATGCGGGTCAGAATGTCGGTGCAGGTAAAATGGATAGAGTACTAAAAGGTGCAAAACAGGGGACCCTTATGGCTGTCGGATGTTCTACTGCAATTACAGCGCTTATAATACTTTTCGGAAAGCCTTTGATGTGGCTTTTTACAGATACTGCAGATCTTGTAAATCTCAGCTATAAACTTATGCTTATTCTTTCTGTCGGATATATTGCAATGGCGGTAACTCAGAGCCTTTCGGGTATAATGAGAGGTGCGGGCGATACACTCACACCTATGTGGATATCGCTTATCACAACGATTGCCATCCGCGTACCTATAGCCTACGGAATATCCTATTTTACAACAACAGAAGCCCTTCCTCACGGAATCAAGGAATGTATTCAAATATCACTCCTCACATCCTGGATAATCGGCGCAGTTCTTACAACAATATTTTATGCGCTCGGTAAATGGAAAAATAAGGCTCTTTAATGTAATCAAAATCTCACCGATTCCGTCGGTGAGATTTTTGTTTTAAAAACAAATAGTTATAAACGCTTTTAAGGATTTCAAACATTTTTAAAAACCTCTCGACAGAAGAACGGATATTTGGTATAATATATATACGGATGCCGGAAGATATATTCTGAAAAGAATTCCCGGGAAAAAGTGTTTTTGGCAGCCGGAGCTGAAAATATTTCAGAAAGGGCAAATATTGTATACAAGATACAACAACAAAATGAAAGAAATTGTAGACCGTTATAAAAAGAGCGGTTTACAAACAGGAAAAAGCAATACGGCTTACGATAAAGGTGAGTCGATGCTGACAGGAGAAGAAAACAAGGCAAAAGCCCCTACACAATCTTCTTACGGAGATTTAGCTTTGGGTGTGGGCGCTTCTGCCAAGCAAACTGTTCAATCGGCTTATTCGAAGCTGTTCCCGAACGCCAAAAACAAGGATTTGTTCGGAGGTATCGATGAAAAAGAGATTGAAAAGAATATCCCGCTTGCCGAAAGCGTTATCGAAAAAAACAAGAACGCAAACCCGTTGAATCGAAGGACATTTGAAAACCTTCCGTATTTGAAACCCGGTCTTGCAACCTTTTATACCGCCGCTTTTTCAGGAAATTATGAGGCGGCAAACGCGGCAAGAACACTTGCTTATACGGAGGATGCGGGGGTGAGCCTTGCGGAGGTTGACAGTAAAGAAAAGGAAGAACCGGAAAGCAACAAAAGATATGTCAATGCTGACATTGGTTTGAATGTTCGTGAATCGCCTGGGACCGATAAACAAATAATCGAAAAGTTAAGTAAGGGCGACGAGGTTGAGTTCACCGGAAATAAAACAGGCAAGATAGGCAATCATGAATGGGCAGAAATACGGGTTGGTGAAGAAACAGGCTGGGTAGCGGCGGAGTATCTTAATACGGAAATGCCGTATGATATGTATGTTTTCGGCAGAACAGATAATACCGAAAGCGAAACGCCACAGCATGACAAAACTAATGCTCAGACAAATAACAAAGGCGCCGGAGCAAGATATGTAGGCGAAAAAACCATCAGTATGCGTGCTGTCGCAGGTTTCAGAGGTCATACTAAAGCAACTATTGATTACGGACAGAGCGTAGAATACACCGGGAACAACAAAATTCTCGATGGTATCAAGTGGGCAGAAGTAAAACACGGCAATAAAACCGGGTGGGTAATGGCTAACAGTTTGAAAACAGCAATTCCTGGTTCGTTCATTGACAAGAATGTTCCTGAAGGAATGATTGTTAATCAAAGTATGGATTTGGAAAAAAGAACTAAACATTTGAACGAAAAGATTCCCGAATGGATGACGGATACTCAATATTTTTCGAATGTTGATGAAAAAATGATAAATTGGTTCAAAGCCAAAGGTGCAACAGTACGCTATACTGGTCAATATTGTTTGCCTCTTGAAAATTTCCAGTATATTTCTCAGGGTTTTTACGGAAGAACTTCTCACGCTGGGAAACACGGTTATGAATCAGGAAATTTGGGAGCTATAGACATAGCGGCGCCAAGGGGAGAACCTGTATATTCGGTTTTAGAAGGAAAGGTTGTTTACACACCTTCGCCTGGCTTTGATGATTTTCACAGAGTAACTGTTGAAACAAAGATCAATGGTGAAATTTATTATTTAGAATATTTACACCTTGAAGATGTCAATGTTAAAACAGGACAAATATTAAAGATGGGAACTAATATAGGTACTGTTGGTGGATGGTTAAGAAATGGTCCATCTGATAAAAACATACACCTTGATTTTCGCATTTACAAATTCACAAATGAAAACAACAAAGATTTCAGTAGCGATGGCGCAAAACAATTCTTCGATCCGTTCGAGTTTTTTGATTTTGACAAACAGTATGGATATGAATTGACACACCAT
Source organism: Oscillospiraceae bacterium (assembly GCA_015064485.1). Classification (GTDB taxonomy): domain Bacteria; phylum Bacillota; class Clostridia; order Oscillospirales; family CAG-382; genus UMGS1052. The sequence continues at coordinate 165,473 of SVSD01000002.1, forward strand.
GATTATCATTAAATGTAAAAAGGAGCATTTTATGAAAAAAATCCTGTTATTCACCCTTATTTCAGCTTTGCTTGCCACATCTATGGCATCGTGTAAGGTAGAACCCAAGGAAGATGAAGTTGGCGAAGATGAAGTTGGCAATGACGAAGTTATCGAAGACGAAGTTACCGATGATGAAGTTATCGAAGATGAAGTTATCGAAGATGAAATGGTTAAAGAATCCGAAGCCAAAACGGTTGACGGTATCCCAAAAGAACTCTACGACACATACGGCTTCTCGGTTATTCATCCCGAAAAAGACGATTACAGCTACATCCGCATAAACTTTGACGAAAGCCGTGAAATAAGCGGATATGCCAAACTTGGTATAGGATATGCGTTCGGCGAGGACATAGGATACATTGATTCAAACGGAGCGTTTTATAGCGGGCTTCCCGAGGGTGGCAAGTATTCATACTTAAGAGATTGGCAGGATGCAGAAGTTCCGGATATCGAAGGTGTTGATGCTGTTGCTGCTTCGCCTTACGGCGGTAATCTTTTGATGTTCTCAAAAGACGGCAAATACGGATATTTGAATACCGACGGAGAAATCGTAATAGAAGCGCAGTTTTATGAAGCCCGTCCTTTTTCCGATGGTCTTGCCGCTGTATGCCGTGAGTACGGTGATTGTCTTGAATACATAAATGAAAGCGGCGAAACCGCTTTGAAGTTTGAGGATGCAAATGGGTATTACAATATATTTCAGATGTCAGATGAAGAACCGTCCTGCGACTTTTCGGACGGTGTGGCACTTGTCTATTGTGGGAATGAAGGCTTTTGTATAGACAAGCAAGGAAATCGTCTTAATGTAAAAAATCCTGTTGGTATGCACAAGCAAGGACGCATCGCTTTTTATGACGAAGAGACAAAACTTTACGGATTTGCCGATAAATACGGAAATATAGTTATTCCCGCCGTCTATCACGGGGTGTTTGATTTTTCACAAAGCGGAATTGCTCTTGTGAAATCAACGAGAAACTACAATATACCCGAGGAAGCTCAAAAATTTGAAGTTGCTAATTATTACAGAGGGTACATTGACACAGAAGGAAATGTTGTTATACCCATTGAGTTTGAACAACCTTGGTGGTACTATGGGACAAAAGGACTTATTGAGCCTTTTGAATCATACGGTGTTGTATCGCTATACAAACAAGGATATATATACTATTACAGATACGATGGCACACTGCTTGGCAAAAAACCTCGTATGGCATATGTATCGTATGAAAATGAGAGTTATAAAATAAATGTTGCCGAATACTGGCAATGGGTAAATGACGGAAAGGCTGTCGGATAAAAAATAATAAATACGAACCCCCGCAGTAAGTGTGACTTACTGCGGGGTTAATTTTAAATTTGTTGACAACAAAAAATGTGTACTGTATAATGAAGGTGTACATATTTCGGATTGAGTGCTTCGGCCAAACAAACGGTTCAATCGGCTTATTCAAAGCTGTTCCCGAACGCCAAAAACAAGGATTTGTTCGGAAGCATCGACGAAAAAGAGATTGAAAAGAATATCCCACTTGCCGAAAGTATTATCGAAAAGAATAAGAACGCAAACCCGTTTAATCGAAGGACATTTGAAAACCTTCCGTATTTGAAACCCGGCCTTGCAACCTTTTATACCGCCGCTTTTTCGGGAAATCATGAAGCGGCAAACGCGGCAAGAACACTTGCTTATACGGAGGATGCGGGGGTGAGCCTTGCGGAGGTTGACAGTAAAGAAAAGGAAGAACCGGAAAGCAACAAAAGATATGTCAATGC
>SVSD01000012.1 GCA_015064485.1 Oscillospiraceae bacterium
TCGGTATCTATCGGGATACTGTCTCCTGCGGAAACAGTTTTTCCGGCGGATACCACCACACTCTTATTCTCTTTTTTTGGTGCGGGGTTATCTGCGACTTCACGGGCTATCTGCATAAAAAGCTTTTCGGCTTCTTTATTATTTTGCTCTCTGGAAACCTGAGAAGCTGCTACAAGAGAAAGATAGTTCGGATTATCCACTCGGTTGGGGGGAATATAGCTGCCCTGTCTTTTTCCTATTTTATAGGATTCCTCAAGCGCCAAATAGCTTTTTGCTACTTCTTCGTTATTAAGGCCGCTGAAAAGTCTTTGTGCCTTCTGCGCCCCGACCTTTTCGGATACGAGGTTTATTGCGTTGTTTTTTATCAACGCGCCTTTATGCGCTTCTGATTTTGCCCCCGAGAGCATTGTTGAAAACGAATTACCTTCGGCTAAACCGGAAGTCCCGCCGTTTTTGTTTTTCTTTTCGTAGGACGAATAATCCCAATCTAGACGATTAGAAAGTTTGTTTGGTGTTTTTAAAGTTAACTGTCTTTGATTATACATTTATTTCCTCCTTTTATTATAATGTTATTTTGACAGGCTGTCAATTGCCTATATTATACCAAACATTCGTTCTAAAATCAAGAGAAAAATGTCGAACAAAGCAAATTTCGTATGAATACACAAACTTATGTTCTAATTTTCTCGCATTTCTGTTCATTTTTAGTCTTGACAAACAAAGTCGGACTGTAATAATTCCAAACCGTTCGCTTTGTCCTTGGTATAACAAAACAGGAGCCTTATAGGCTCCCTTAATTATTTTTTATTAACAAATCATCAAAAGCGTTCCTTGCAAGACATTGCAAAAACGAAAAAAGACAGTTTGTGATTTCACAAACTGTCTTGATATCGGCTATTATGATAGTCTATAACAATAAAATAAATTTAAATGCAAATAGACGCAGCCCGTACCGCATGCTTACTTATACTTACGCTTGCGGGCAGCCTCGGACTTTTTCTTGCGTTTTACGCTGGGTTTTTCGTAGTGTTCTCTCTTGCGGAGCTCTGTGAGTACACCGCTTCTTGCACACTGTCTCTTAAATCTGCGAAGTGCGCTGTCGAGATTTTCACCGTCTTTGAGTTTTACTTCTGCCATTTTTTTCCCTCCCTCCGCATAGGCAAAGAGATAATTGTATTTTTGTGCTACACTGTATTATATAACAATATGTTTCTCTTGTCAAGTGTTTTTTTGGAATTTATGCAATTTATTTCACAACTATGTTAATGAGTTTTCCGGGGACAAAAATTTCCTTTACAGTTGTTTTGCCCTCTAAGAACTTTGTAAAGTTTTCGTCGGCTCTTACAGCGGCAAATGCTGTATCCTTATCTACATCTGCGGGAAGCACGACTGTTCCTCTGAATTTACCGCAGATCTGAACACCGTATTCAACAACCGAATCAATAGTCTTTGCTTCGTCGTATTCAGGCCATTTTGCAAGCGAAAGGAAGCTGTCCTCGCCAAGCTCATGCCACATTTCTTCTGTGATATGGGGAGCAAAGGGGTTGAGAAGAGTTATGAATGTCTTAAGTTCGTCAACAGTAAGAGTTCCTGCGTCGTAGATCTCGTTGATAAGCGACATCATAGCGGCGATTGCTGTATTGAACTTCATATCTTCGATGTCTTTTGAAACCTTCTTTATTGTCTTATGGAAGGAGGATTCGAGCTTTTCTGTTGCGCCTTCTCCCTTTGCGATATCCGCAAGACCTGCAACTCGCTCGATAAATCTCTTACAGCCTTTAACACTGCTGTCGCTCCAGGGAGCTGCAGAAGCATAATCGCCCATAAAGAGAATATATACTCTCAAAACATCTGCGCCGTTTTCTTCAACAACATCGTTAGGGTCAACAACATTGCCCTTGGATTTACTCATCTTATCACCGTCGGGACCAAGAATAAGACCTTGAGCTGTACGCTTTGCGTAAGGCTCGTCAACCGGCACTTCTCCGATGTCGTAAAGGAATCTGTGCCAGAAACGGGAATAGATCATATGGCGGGTAACATGCTCCATACCGCCGTTATACCAGTCAACGGGGAGCCAGTATTTAAGCTTGTCGGGATCTGCAAAAACAGAATCGTTATGTGCGTCGATATAGCGCAGGAAATACCAGGAAGAGCCTGCCCACTGGGGCATTGTATCTGTTTCTCTCTTTGCGTCGCCTCCGCACTTGGGGCACTTGCAGTTTACATAAGAATCTATCTTTGCAAGAGGACTTTCGCCGCCCTCGCCGGGTGCAAAGTTTTCCATATCGGGAAGACGGAGGGGAAGTTCTTCATAAGGAACGCCAACCATTCCGCAATGCGGACAATGAACGATCGGGATAGGTTCGCCCCAGTATCTCTGACGGTTGAACGCCCAGTCTTTCATCTTGTACTGTACGCCCTTTTCACCGATACCCTTTTCGGAAAGGAAGGAAAGCATCTTTTCGATTGCTTCTTTCTTTGTTGCAATTCCGTTGAGGAAATCGGAATTTACCATTTCGCCGTCGCCTGTATACGCTTCTTCTTCGATATTGCCGCCCTTTATTACTTCGATGATATCAATTCCGAACTTCTTTGCAAAGTCGTAGTCTCTTTCATCGTGGGCAGGAACCGCCATAATGGCACCTGTGCCGTAGCCCATCATTACATAGTCGGAAATATAGATCGGAATTTCCTTGCCGTTTGCAGGGTTTATTGCCGCAATTCCGTCAATTCTCACACCTGTCTTATCTTTTACAAGCTGAGTTCTTTCAAATTCTGTCTTCTTGGCACATTCTGTCTTGTATGCTTCAAGCTCTTCTATGTTTTTAATTCTGTCGGCATATTTTTCGATGATGGGGTGTTCAGGAGCGATAACCATAAAGGTAACGCCGAACATTGTGTCGCATCTTGTTGTATAGATACGCAAACTTTCATCGCAGTTTGTAAGCGCAAAGTTTACAAAAGCACCTTCGCTTCTGCCGATCCAGTTTTCCTGCTGGAGCTTGACATTGGGAAGATAATCAACCTTTTCAAGGCCCTGCAAAAGCTTGTCGGCGTATTCTGTGATGCGCAAGTACCATACATCTTTGGATTTCTGGATGATATCGCTGTGGCAGATATCGCATTTTCCGCCCTGGGAGTCTTCGTTTGAAAGAACAACTTTACAATGAGGACAGTAATTTACAAGAGTGGTTGCACGGAAAACAAGTCCCTTGTCAAACATCTTGCGGAAAATCCATTGTGTCCATTTATAATACTTTTCGTCTGTCGTATCGATAACTCTTGTCCAGTCGAAGGAAAAACCTACTCTCTTGAGCTGAGAGGTAAACTTTTCGATATTTTTGTCTGTTACCTGTCTTGGGTGGATACCCGTTTTGATGGCATAGTTTTCTGTGGGAAGACCGTATGCGTCAAAGCCCATCGGGAAAAGAACATTATAGCCTTCCATTCTTCTCTTTCTCGAAATTACTTCAAGGCCCGAATATGCCTTGATGTGTCCGACATGCATACCGGCACCGCTGGGGTAAGGAAATTCAACAAGACCGTAGAATTTAGGCTTTGTATAATCGTCGGAAGCATGAAAAATGCCTGCTTCTTCCCATTTTTCCTGCCATTTTTGCTCGATCTTTTTAAAATCGTGTTTCATAGCTTTTTTATTTCTCCTCTTTAAGATATATTAGTTTTCTGTCATTTCAAATTCGACGGGTGTGCCTTCTGCCCAAAGCTTTTCAAGCTTATAGAAATCTCTTGATTCTCTGCCGAAAATATGGACAAGAACGCTGTCAAAATCAACAAGCACCCAAGTTCCGTCGCCTCTGCCCTCAACCCGTGAAGGCTTTATTCCCTCAAGGCCGATTTTATATTCAACTTCGTCGGCAAGGGCATTTACCTGAGTTCTTGAGTTACCGCCCGCGATAACGAAATAATCGGCGATAACGGTTTTTTTGTTTACATTGATTATCTTGATATCCTGCGCTTTTCTTTCATCGAGGATATGAGCTATCTTAAGGGCAAGTTCCTTGCCTGACTGAAGCTGAATTTCATCGGAAGCATTTGTGGGAAGAGTATCTATTGATTCTTCTGTTTCTACTTCTTCAAAAGCTTCGTTTTTTGTGTTTTCTTCCATTTAGTCTTCTTCCTTTCCGTTTTCCTCGGGCGAATCTTTCTCTTCTTCGTTTTCAGAAGGCTCTTTTGTTTTGCCGTCGGAGCTGTTTTCTTCTTTTACTTCTTCTTTAATTTCTTCTTTGATTTCTTTATCTTCGGGTTTGTCTTCCTTGGTTTCATCAGGAGTTTGTGTCGGCTCTTCGGATTCTTTTTCATCCTCATCGGCTTTTTCTTCCGGATTCTCTTCGTCCTTCACATCTTCGTCTCCGTTTTGTATATCCTTTTCGTCTTCGTTTTCTTTTTCGTCTGTATTTTCTTCTTCACCGTCGGAAGGTTCTTCTGTTTCGCCGTCAGGTTCTTTTGGTTCTTCTGTTTCTGACTCTGTTTCCGATTCGGTTTCAGTTTCAGTTTCGGTTTCTGTTTCGTTTTCGCCTTCAGATTCGGTTTCTCCGTCATTTTCATCGGGCTTTGAAGCAGGAGGGTGAATGAAGTTTATATGAGGCTGTTTGTCCTTTATATCCTCCATTGTCATCCCTTCGTACTGTGTATCCGAAAAATCTGTCACAAGCTCGACAACATTTACCGCATTTTCCTTCAGGTCATGAGAGAAAACATTGAAATGCTGATTTACGATCTTGAGATTTTCCGCCTTGTTAAGAGCATAATACATACCCTTATTATACGCCACACCCTGCATATTAAGCATTGTAATTTCCGACATATCAACGCTTAAAGCCGGTCTTACGAAAGCTAAAATGTTTTCGAGCGACATATCTGTATCAAGATTTTTATAAACGGCTTTTACTATTTCGTCAATTTTTGTGATAGACGAAAAACTGAGAAGCTTTTTGAAGAAGGAAGTCATAAATATTTTCTGAGCATCCATTCTTGCGATATCCGCCTGAACATATCCTGCACGGAAACGGACAAAGCCCTCGGCGTCTTTGCCGTTAAGATGCTGCTGGCCGGCATCTATATGAATATAAAGGTCCTGAAGCGGATCTTCGTAATGCATCGGCTCCTGTACATAAACATCAACTCCGCCGATAGCATCCACAATCTGAACAAAAGCGTCGGTTGACACAATTGCATAATAATCAAAATATATTCCGAAGGTTCTTGTTATTACATCCTGCAAAGCCTTGATACCCTTTTCGGTACAGATATCGTCAAGCTTCTTTTTGCCCGACATATATGCTTTGAGCTCGTCGGGGGTTATATCAACAGAGGATTTGTTGCAAAGCTCTTGTATTTGTGCATCAGTCTTTCCCGACGCCGCTTTTTTAAGGCTTTGCACTTCCTTCTTTGTTTCTGTATATCCTCTTGCAAAAACCGCATTTATCTTCGATTTTACGCCTTTTGCATCTTCAACATAAGAATCTCTCGGAATCTGCACCGTTGCGGCTTTTTTATTTGCCGTATCAAAAGAAGCGCAGATGATAACATCGGTATTAAGGGCAACCTTATCTCTGCCAAGAACAAGAATGTTGTAAAACTTATCCTTGCGTGTAACGGTATCCTTGTTTTTGTTTCCGCCAATATCAAAAAGCAGGGAATTCCCCGATTTCAGCGCTTCATAAACTTCTTTTATATCTTCTGCCGTTACCTTTGACGGTTCTTTACCCGCATAAAGTGCAACAAAAGCAAGCGCTTTTTCGGATATTGTATCGGGAGAAAGATTGTCTTCTCCGATTTCAAGAAATTCTTCAAGTATTAATGCTTCTTCGCTTTTATGATCTACTCGGTCAGGATCTTTTATCAGCGCACATCCGACGAGAACTCCTGTTACAAGCAAAATAAGAGCTATAACAAAAAGTGATATTCTTACCCAGGGTTTTTTCTTCTTTTCTTCTTTCCAAGGCTTTTTGGAAAGGTTTTTACTGTTATTTTTCATAAAACCATCCTCTGAAAAATCAAACCTGCATATTTATAAGCATATGGTTACAGCTTTCAGCGTATTTTTCAAGCTCCTTATAGGTGATAAAAAGAGTTGCGGTATTTTCGTTGGGGTGAACACCCAGAAGGATATCTTCCCTGTCCTTCAGTTCATCATCTATAATGAGAGAAACTATACCCTCTTTGTCGTTTATGACAGAAAGCGGAGAAACAGCGCCTCTTGAAACACCTAAAGTTTCTTCAAGCTGTTCCTCTGTTGCAAAGCTTAAAGGCTTTGTTCCGAGCCATCTGCGAAGCGATTTTATATCAACATTCTTTTCTCCGGTTGTCACAACAAGAACGAATTTATCGCTGTTATGCTCCTTTAAAAAAAGGTTTTTAACAACCACACCGTTTTGGGGAAGGTCGAGTTTTTCCTCCTCTTTTGCCGCTTCTTCCATAGTATAAACTGCCTTATGTTCGTAAAGCTTATAGTTTATACCCAAAAAATCAAGTTTTTCCGTTACGATATTTCTTTTTTCGGTATTAGTCAATTTTATCATCCTTCCTTAATTTTTTGTATAGATAATCTTTTGCGGCAAAAAGCGCAGGACAAACCGCTCTTTTTTCGCTTTGAAGATGTGAAAGCGTGCCTTCAAGAGAATCAAGGATAATTGTATCAAGCGCCGTTTTGAGTTCTTCTTCCGACGCCGCTTTTTCGCATAAAGCTTTGAACTTTTCACGAAGCAAAACACAGCTTTCATATTTTCGTGTCGGTTCGATAAAGTCGGCAAGATATATTATTTTTTCAAAAATATCCATATCGGCTCCTGCCGTTGTATGGTTATATACCGCTCTGAAAACCCTTGGATTTACAAAAAAGTTTTCAAGAGCAAAGTATGCTCCCGACCAGGAATGGTATACTGCTTTGTGAGAGAAATACTCCTCTTTTGCCATTCTTTTGTCAAGATACTCTTCATGCCACTTATCGTCTTTGTTTTTTGTGATATCGTGAAGAAGGGAAGCCGCTGAAATATCGGCAAGATACTCATATCCGCAGCCGTAAAGCGGCAAAAATTTTTCAGCCATAAGAATTGCTGTCTTTTCAACGGATATTATATGCTCCAGTCTTTTTTCGTCCACAAACAAAGGCAGCTTTTCCCTTATCTCCGAGAGGACTTCTTGGCTTGTTATATCGCCTGTATCATCCCTTTTTCCGTAAAGGTCGTTTTTGATGATATACGAACGGATATCTTCCGTAAGATATTTATTCCTGCATTGCTCGTTGTCTCTTAGCTCCGTACTTGAAATATCGACAGGTATAAGAGGCAAGATTATATATTCGCAGGAATATTTTTCTTTGTAATATTCGCAAACCTTTATAATTCTATCTTTATCCTCTTGGCATCTTGCGGCAGTCACAATTATACATTTTTCAAAAAGCTTTTCGAAATCCTTCCATTTTTCGAAGTAAAAGAGCATATCGCTTCCGATGTACATATATATCTTTTCAGACCCGTACAGACATAAAAGCTCATCTACCGTATCTATCGAATAGCTTTTTCCCTTTCTCGAAAGCTCAAGTGCCGAGATTTTGGTGTTTTCAAAAATTCCCGAGAAGGCAAGTCTTGCCATATTATATCTGTGGCAAGGAATATCTCCGACGGAAATTTCCTTGTGAGGAGGAATATTTGAGGGCATAACCCATACTACATCGGGCTTTATTTCGCCGCAAAAACATTCAAAGGCCTTTATGTGTCCGATATGGGGAGGATTGAAGGTTCCTCCGTAGAGGGCCACTTTGATAGGTTTTTCCATTATCTTTTCTTCTTTTTGGGAAGCTCAATCTTTCGGTTTTCCGCCTTTTCGGCTTCACGGTAGAAAACGATTCTTCTGCCGATCATCTGCACAGACTGTGCGCCTGTTGCATCGCAGATCATCTGCGCCGCTTCCTTAACTGTATGTTCGCAGGTTTCAAGAAGCGATATCTTTACAAGCTCTCGCTTTTCGAGTGCTTCATCCATCTGGATGAAGAAATTTTCGCCAAGTCCGTCCTTGCCTATCTGAAAAATAGCATCAAGACGGTTTGCAAGGCCTCTTAAATATGCACGCTGGGTGCTGTTTAACTGTTCCATTATTTATCCTCAATAATCAATACTTTTAAGTTTTTCACGCAACTGCATAATCGCGCGGTTGCGGTGGCTTACACTGTTTTTTTCATCATTAGAAAGTTCGCCGAAGGTTTTTGAAAATTCGGGGCAGAAGAATAAGGGGTCGTAACCGAAGCCGCCTTCTCCTCTTTGTTCCCTTGTAATAAGACCTTCACAAATGCCTGTGGCGCAAATTTCGCGTCCGTCGGGAAATACAAGAGCAAGGGCACATACAAATCTTGCAGTCCGCTCACCGCCGGAAATTCCCGAAAGCTTTGACAAAAGCTTTTCGTTATTTGCTTCATCGGATGAATTTTCGCCGTTTTCAGATGCATATCTTGCGGAATATACGCCGGGCTCACCGCCGAGAACATCGACACAAAGACCCGAATCGTCGGCAAGAGCCGCCTTTCCGAGGGCATTACATACAAAACGGGCTTTTATAAGGGCGTTTTCCATAAAAGTTTTGCCGTTTTCCTCGATTTCCGCATCAAGGCCTGCGTCCTTCATAGTAACAAGCTCGATTTTGCCGATACCTTCAAGCATTTTCGAAAGTTCTTCGACTTTATGAGCATTTTTTGTTGCAACTATAATTGTCATTTCAGATTACTCCTCAAAAAGTGCCTTTACAAAATCCTGCGGTTCGAATTCCTGAAGGTCGTCCATCTTTTCTCCGACGCCGATATATTTAACGGGAATACCCAGCACCTTGCGGATGGAAATTACAATTCCGCCCTTTGCAGTACCGTCAAGCTTTGTTAAAACGATACCTGTGATATCTGCGGCGTTTTTAAATTCCTTTGCCTGATTTACGGCGTTTTGTCCTGTCACCGCATCAAGCACCAAAAGTGTTTCGCGGGAAGATCCGGGAAGTTCTCTTTCAAGGACTCTGTCAATCTTTGCAAGCTCGTTCATAAGGTTTTTCTTGTTATGAAGTCTTCCTGCAGTATCAACGATCAAAACATCCGCATTTTTCGCCTTTGCGGCGTTTGCCGCATCAAAAACAACGGCGGCAGGGTCAGATCCCTCTGCATTTTTTATTATCGGAACATCAACTCTTTGTGCCCATTCCTCAAGCTGGTCGATGGCGGCGGCGCGGAATGTGTCGGCAGCGGCAAGAACAACGCTTTTGCCGCTGTCTTTAAGTCTTTTTGCGATTTTTGCGATAGATGTTGTTTTGCCGACACCGTTTACGCCGATAACAAGAACGACTGCGGGCTTGTTTGTAAGATCAAGCTCGCCGCCTGAGCCGATCATCTCGCTGAGAATTTCGATAAGAGCCTCTTTTGCCTGTTCCGGCTCACTTATTCTTTTTTCTTTTATTTTATCACGCAAAGTTTCGATTATCTCACAGGAAGCGTCAACTCCCACATCTGCGGAAATAAGAGCTTCCTCAAGCTCTTCAAGCATTTCCTCGTCAACCTTGACAAAATGCTTGAATATATCGTTTACCTGTTTAAAAACCGTTTCTTTTGTCTTTTGAAGACCTAATTTGAGTTTTTCGAAAAATCCCATTTATTACCTCATTTATTTGTCGTTTTATACGGAAAAATGTTCCGCAAAATTAAAGTTTAAGTCCTGTTTTCTTTTCAACTTCATCCACATCCACTTTAAGGAAGCTTGATATACCCTTTTCCTGCATGGTAACGCCGTAAAGGCGGTCTGCGGCTTCCATCGAGCCTCGTCTGTGGGTAATAACGATAAACTGAGTCTCCTTGCTGTGTCTTCTCAAATATTCACCGAAGCGGATAACATTTACATCATCAAGCGCCGCTTCGATTTCGTCGAAGATGTAGAACGGCGCAGGATTTACATTCAATATTGCAAAATAAAGTGCGATCGCAGTAAATGCCTGTTCTCCGCCCGAAAGAAGAGAAATATTCTTTACCATCTTTCCGGGAGGCTGTACATTTATTTCGATACCCGATTCGAGAATATTCTCTTCGTCGGTTATGACTATAGATGCACTTCCGCCGCCGAAAAGCTCGGTAAATACAAGCCCGAACTGGGCGTTGATTTTTTCGACTGCTTCAGAGAAAAGCTTTTTCATATCCGCTTCAAGGCGTTTTATGACATTTTCAAGACTCTTTCCTGAGCTTTCAAGGTCTTCTATCTGCTTTGTCATAAACTCGTAGCGTTCTTTTGTTTCTCTGTATTCTTCAACCGCATTGACATTAACGCTTCCCAGTGCTCTTATCTTTGCACGGACAGAGGCAAGTTCTGTGACTGCGGCACTGTCGGGCTTGGGCAAGCCAAGGCCTGCGGCATCGGTATATGTCAATTCATATTCTTCCCAAAGCTTTGAAGTCAATGTATCGTATTCCTTGCGGCGTTCTTCAAGCGCACTTTCGCATTTTGTAAGCTCACGGAAGAATACTTCCTTATCCCTTACGATATCGCTTTGAGATGTGCGAAGGTCGGAAAGCTGTCTTTCAAAAATATCAAGCTCGTGTCTTGCGTTTTGGAAAATTTCCTTTCTTTCCGCAATCTTTATTTCAAGCTCTGCAATTCTTTCTCCGCCATGTTCAAGCGCTTCTTTTATATCCGAAAGCTTCATCTTCAAAGAGAGATACTCTTCATCAAGAAGCGCGATTCGCTTTTCGGTCTCCGAAATTCTTCTTGAAGTATCGGATAAGGAGCTTTGAGCCTGTGTGCTGTCCTTTTCGGCAGAATATACCTTCATACGGCAATCGGTAAGCTCTTTTTCGCACTCGTCGACCTTATTTTCAAGCTCATCGAGGGTAATATCCAATTTTTCAATGTTTTCGGTAAGTTCACGGAGCTTTTCTTCGCTGAGCTTTCTTTCGGCTTCAAGCTTGTCCATTATTTCGGAACCGTTTTCGTTTCCGAATTCTTCAAGCTGAGCTTTTGCGTGAGAGATTCTTGTGTTGCAGGCTTCAAGGCGCTCTTCGTGAAGCTTTATATCGCCTCTTGCTTTGTAAAGCTCTCCCTCACAGTTTGAAAGGTCGTTTTTGATAGCCTCGGCAAACTGCACAGATTCCGCCTTCTGCTCGGAAAGTTCCTTGAGCTGAGCCGTTATTTTTTGAGCCTGTTTAAGATAATCGTTTATCTTTATTTCAAGCGCTTCAATATCCGCATTTCTCGACATAGCACCCGTCTTTGCCGCCGCAGAACCGCCGGTATATGAACCGCCGGCGTTTATTAGCTGGCCGTCAAGAGTAACTATTCTGTAACGGAAGCGGTATTTTCTTGCAATAACAGATGCATTATCAATATTATCGGCAACAACGGTTCTTCCGAGAAGATATCCCGCTACGATATTATATTTCTTTTCACAGCTTACGAGAAGCGAACCTATTCCCACAAAGCCCTTTTCCTTTTCAAGAGAAGGCTCGTCGATAATATTCTCGCGGATAGAAGTAAGAGGAAGGAAAGTTGCTCTTCCGGCTCCCTTTTCCTTAAGGAAGGAGATCGCCTTCTTCGCGCTGTCTTCGTTTTCGACAACGATATTTGTAACAGCAGCACCAAGAGCTGTTTCAATTGCTGTTACATATTCGCCGGAAACCGAAAGGATTTTTGAAACAGGACCGCAGATACCCGAAAGGCTTTCTTCGTTCATTACAGCCTTTACGCTTCCGGGGAAACCGTCAAGAAGTTTATCCATTCTCTCAAGAGTTTCTTTGCGGTGTACATCTGATGCATATTTTGCGGCAATCTCATTCTTTATTCTTGTAAGATCGTCGTGATCGGTTGCGTATTTTTTGAGGTTCTCCTCTTCTTCCCGAAGAGATGCCGTAAGATCTTCTTTTTCTTCAAGCGCCGCCTTTTCACGGTCTTTTGCCGCTTCAAGGTAGCTTGTAACCTCAGCTATTTCTTTTTCTGTCTTTTCAATTTCGCTTTCAATAAACCTGCGTCTTTCGTTTGCACTCTTTTCGTCACTTTGTGCGGCGGAAGTGCTTATGCGGTTTGCAATAATTTCCTCATCGATCGCACGCTTTTCGGAAAGCAAAGCTTCCTTTTGTGCTTCGGCTTTTGCAAATTCTTCGTTTGCGGCGTCAAGATTTCTCTGCTTTTCGGAAAGGATCCCGCTTGCAGCTTCAAGGATGGCTTTCGATTCTTCGCTCTTTGTCTGTGCCGACAAAAGCTCCTCGCGGAGTATTTTAAGCTCACCCTCGGAAATTGCATTTTTTTCAAGCACTATTGCGTCCATACGCTCGTTATAGTGGCTTATATCGTTTTCCGAAAGGGCACATTTCGACGAAATATCATTCTTTTCGGTTTCAAGCTCTGAAATTTGTGTGCGGAGGTCTTCCGCTTCCATATTTTTCTTGAATTTCTGTTCTGAAATGCTGTTTGTCTTTTCTTCCGCCTCAGTAAGCTCACGATCTTTTTCTTCGTAGTTTTTGCGCGCTGTTTCTGTGCGGCTTTCAAAGCTTTCCGCCTCAATTGCCGCCTTTGCTATACGGTCGACCCAGATTGCTACTTCAAGCTCCTTTTTGCGGTCGGCAAGAACAAGATATTTTTTTGCGTTTTCGGAGGCCTTTTCAAGAGGACCGATTCTTGTTTCTATTTCCGCTACTATATCACGAAGACGGACAAGATTGTTTTCGGTTTCGGCAAGTTTCTTTTCCGCATCGTTCTTGCGGTAACGGAATTTAGATATTCCCGCCGCTTCTTCGAAAATATGACGGCGCTCGTCACTCTTCTGGGAAATAACCTCGCCGATCTTTCCCTGTCCGATAACCGAATAGCCTTCTCTGCCGATACCGGTATTCAAAAACAGCTCGTATATATCACGAAGTCTTGAAGTCTTATCGTTTATTTTGTATTCGCTGTCGCCAGAACGGTAGTATTTTCTTGTTATCTTTACTTCTTCGTGATCGTCGGGAAGAGCTCCGTCGGAGTTGTCAAGAATAAGCGAAACCTCGCAAAATCCCGTCTGCTGGCGTTTTGCCGTACCGCTGAAGATGACATCCTCCATCTTCTGACCACGCAGCGATTTAGGAGACATTTCTCCCAAAACCCAGCGGACAGCATCGGAAATATTACTCTTTCCGCTTCCGTTAGGGCCGACTATTGCCGTTATTCCTTTTTCAAAATCAAGTCTTGTTTTATCGGGAAAAGACTTAAATCCACGCATTTCAAGCGCTTTGAGAAACAAACTCTCACTCCCTTTTCATTTTAATCAGAAAAGTATGTTCTTACACGGTAGGGCGACATATCACAAACACCCACCGTTTTTATATTTTTTATCTTAATACCCATATCGGAAAGATACGATATAAGCCTTTGTTTATTTACTTTTTTATGTCCCGAAACCTTTGACTGCTCGGATGTCGCACACTCAATTACAAGTGTGTTCTTTCCGTTCGCATCATCAAGCTTGTTCAAAAGTTCTTCCTTGATAATTTCAAGATAAACGGCAGAAATACACATCTCACCAAGCGCCGGATGGTTCGCGCCTCCGAAAACCTCCGCCTCATCCGAAAGACTTTCGGACGACTGGAGTCCCACTCTTAAGACCTTTACGCCGTTTTCAAGAAATATCTTAAAGCATCTTGCACATCGCTCAACAGCATCCCCGATATCAAGAGGAGTATATTCTCCCCGCTTTGCCATCCCGCAAAGCTCGGTTTCGTGAAATACGACTGTCGGATATATTCTTGCTTCCTTTGCGCCGCACCTACATATCATCCTTGCGGTTTCTTCCTCCGCCTCAGGCGTTGACAAGGGAAGTCCTACCATCATCTGTCCTCCGAGGACAAAGCCCGCATCATTTATCATTCTGCAGGCGTTTCTTGCGGTTTCGGAAGTATGACCTCTTTTGGATGCAAGTAAAACTTTATCATCCGCCGACTGTATACCCAGCTCAATATGCAAAACGCCGTATTTTTTAAGTGTTTCAAGTATTTCGGGGGTTATATAGTCGGGGCGGGTAGAGATTCTTACCGACGAAACAAGACCTTTTTCGACATATGAAAAAGCATCCTTCAGAAGCCTTTCCATATCGTTTTTGTCGATTCCCGTAAAGCTTCCGCCGAAAAATGCGATCTCCGCATCGGTAAAGTTTGTATCTATCGTCGAAAGAGCCTTTTCGATTTCGGGCTTTATATCCCTTTTTGCACCGCCGCATGAACCTGTAATTTTCTTTTGATTACAGAAAACACATCCGTTCGGACAGCCTTCATGGGGGATAAAAATCGGGATATTTGCGTGTTTTCTTGTTTCAGTTTTCATCTTTTTTGTCTTCGGGGATAACACCGAAAAGAATAAGTGCTTCTCTTGCCGCCATCTGCTCGGCTTCGCGTTTGCTCGATCCTTTTCCCTTGCCTATACAGTTATTGTTAAGGCGAACCTCAAAAAAGAAGCTTTTATCGTGGGCAGGGCCTTCTTCGCCGACAAGAACATATTCGAGAATATCTCCCCTTGTCTGCTGAACAAACTGCTGAAGCATTGTTTTGCAGTCCTCGTTTGATTTACCCGACAAAACAAGCTCTTTTATTTTTTCGGTAACAAAAGGAAGAGCAAAATCCCTTGCCCTTGCATATCCTCCGTCAATATATATTGCCGCAAGGATGGCTTCGAAAATATCGGCAAGAATAGAGCGTCTTTCTCTGCCGCCGCAGATCTCCTCGCCCTTTCCGATGAGAAGATAATTTCCCGCACCGAAGCTTTTCGAATATTCGTAAAGCGCCCCTTCACAAACCGCCGCCGCTCTTATTTTTGTAAGATCGCCTTCGTCAAGCATATCGTACTTTTCAAAAAGAAAGTCGGAAGTTATTATCGACAAAACCGAATCTCCGAGAAATTCGAGTCTTTCATAGCATTTGACCTCAAACTTTCCCTTTGCGTGAAGCTCATTTGCGTAGGAAGAATGGGTAAGCGCTTTTTCTATAAGACTTTTATCTTTGAATTTGTATCCTATCTTCTCCTCAAGCATCGAGACGGGAAAAGGATATTCTTCGTAATTCATTTCAATAATTCCTTATTTAAAATTATTTTTCGCCCTTTATATATTTGTCCTTATCCTGGGCAAGTTTATAAAATTCATCTATGATACCTGAAGCCGCATAATTTTTAGCCTGGAGAACACAAAAGCTTATGCTTCTTGCATTTGAGCTTCCGTGAGCCTTGATGACCGGCTTTGATATGCCGAGGAAAGGCGCACCGCCGTGTTCGGAATAGTCCATCTGTTTTTTGAGTTTCTTTATGCTTTCGCTTACAAACACAGCACCCATTTTTGTAACCGTATTGCGGCGGAACATCTGATTGAGAGTCCTTTTAAGGAAAAGTCCAAAGCCTTCGCAAAGCTTCAAAACGATATTTCCCGTAAAGCCGTCACAAACGATAACATCCGCAACGCCGGAAGGCACTTCTCTGCCTTCAATATTGCCGACAAAGTTGATATCCGCATTTTTTAAAAGCTGATGGGCTTTTACATAAAGCTCTGTACCCTTTTTTTCTTCTTCGCCGTTATTAATAAGTCCGACCTTCGGGTCTTTTACCATCGCAACCTTTTTCATATAAAGACTGCCCATAAGAGCAAAATCAAGAAGATGTTCGGGCAAAACATCAATATTTGCACCCGAATCGACTATAAGCATCGGCTTTGTTATCGGAACGATAGCGCCAAGCGCCGCACGGCGCATACCTTTTATTCTTTTTACGATGAGAGTAGCGCCTGTAAAAAGCGCGCCTGTATTACCCGCACTTATCACAGCATCTCCCTTGCCTTCGGCAAGAAGGCGAAGAGCTGTACCCATCGAAGAATCCTTTTTATCTCTTACGACACATCCCGGATCGTCTGTCATCAAAACAGGGTCATCGGGGGTATGGTATATTGAAACTCTTTGTTCGGAAAGCGCGTTTTCGCGGATTATTTTTCTTATAACATGTTCGTCGCCTACAAGAAGAACATCGGTGTCGTGGGCATTGGCACCTGCAATTGCGCCCTTTACTATTTCAAGGGGTGCGTGATCACCGCTCATGCAATCTACGATTATCTTCAAATTACTTACCTCCGTTTAAAACAGCATTACTGCTTTTCGATCGTACCTGTATAGCTGCACTTTTCGTTTATGCAGTATACAAGATCCTTACCCTTTTTCTTTAAGAGAAGTCCTGAACATTCGGGACATTTATTTTCCTGGGGTATATCCCATGTTGAGAATTTACATTCGGGATATTTTTCACAACTGTAGAATACACTCTTCTTTCTGCCGTGTTTGATAAGAATTTTCGAGCCGCAGGAAGGACAGGGGACATTCAAATCCTTTGTTATAGGCTTTGTGCTCTTACATTCGGGATATTTCGCACAAGCATAGAAGGAACCGTACCGTCCTCTGCGTATTACCATCGCTCCTCCGCAGATGTCACATTTTATATCATCCGGAGCGGGAGTAAGGTTTTCAGCAGTCTTTTCCGCTGTTTTTTCGATAATATTGCCTTCTTTATCTATGGGCTTTGTATTTCGGCAGGCAGGATAATTGGGGCAGGCGGCAAATTTGCCGAATCTGCCGTTTTTGATGACCATACGGCTTCCGCATTTTTCGCAAAGGATATCTGTTTCCTCGGCGGCAAGCTTATAGTCGCCCTTATCAATGTTCTTTTCGGCATTGTCAAGAAGCTCTGCAAAATCGCCGTAGAAAGGCTTCAAAACTTCAAGCATTGATTTTTTGCCGTTTTCAACATCGTCAAGCTTGGATTCCATATCGGCGGTAAAGCCATAGTCGATAATAGACGAGAAATAATCTGTCATAAGCTTTGTTGTAACCTCGCCAAGCTGGGAGGGAACAAGAGTTTTTCCGTCTCTTTCAACATATCCTCTCTGGATAATTGTTGTAATCGTAGGAGTATATGTCGAAGGTCTTCCGATACCCTTTTCTTCCATCACCTTTATAAGTGTGGATTCTGTATATCTTGCCGGAGGCTTTGTGAAATGCTGAGTAGGTGAAAGTTTCGAAAGAGTAAGCTTGTCGTTTTCAAAAACTTCGGGAAGCTTTGCTTCCTTTTCGCTTTCTTCCTTTTCGTCATCATCCTTTTCCTCGCGGGTCTCTTCATAAACCGCCATAAAGCCGGGATGTCTTACCGTATAACCGGAACTGCGGAAAATATAGCCCGAATTTTCGATGTCGATAGTTACCGTATCAAGAAGCGCCGATTCCATCTGCGAAGCAATAAATCTGTCCCAGATAAGCTTGTAAAGCTTGAACTGATCGGCTGTAAGATAAGGCTTTACAACAGAAGGCTCAAATGCCATATCGGAAGGACGGATTGCTTCGTGAGCGTCCTGTGCCCCTGCGCGGGATTTATACACCCTTCTTGTTTTGGGGTAAAAATCTGCGCCGTATTTCTGCTCGATATACTGCTGAGCCGCATCCTGAGCGATATCCGAAATACGCAAAGAATCGGTTCTCATATAAGTTATAAGACCCCGGCTGCCGTATTCTCCGAGCGAAACAC
This sequence comes from Oscillospiraceae bacterium, assembly GCA_015064485.1. GTDB lineage: Bacteria > Bacillota > Clostridia > Oscillospirales > CAG-382 > UMGS1052. Next base: position 17,556 of record SVSD01000012.1, read on the forward strand.
CTTCGTAAAGCTCCTGAGCTATACGGGAGGTTTTTTCGGAACGGAAGGAGAAGCGCTTATTTGCTTCCTGATGGAGAGTTGATGTTATAAAAGGAGGGGCGGGGTTGTTTGTGCGAACCGCCTTTTTGATGCTCTTTACAACAAATTCACCGGAATTTACAGCCTCTACAACGCGGTCGGTGCTTTCCTTGTCGCAAAGCTCCGCTTTACCCTTTTTATCGCCGTAAAAAGAAGCCTTAAGCTGGCCTTTTTCGCAGCTGAGAATTGCTTCTATCTTCCAGAATTCTTCCGCCTTGAAAGCACGGATCTCATTTTCTCTTTCAACAACGATTCTTGTAACTACCGACTGTACTCGTCCTGCAGAAAGACCGCTTTTGATCTTTTTCCACAAAACGGGGCTGAGCTTGTAACCTACTATACGGTCAAGAATTCTTCTTGCCTGCTGGGCGTCAACAAGATCCATATTTATTTCCGTCGGATTTTTTATTGCCGCCTTGACAACAGGCTTTGTAATTTCGTTGAAAGTTACTCTCTTCGCCTTTTTGCTGTCAAGCCCCAAAACATTTGCAAGATGCCAGGAAATGGCTTCTCCCTCACGGTCAGGGTCGGCTGCAAGATATACAACATCGGCATTTTTTGCTTCTTTTTTGAGATCGTTGATCAAAGAGCCTTTTCCTCTTATGTTGATATATTTCGGTGCGAAATCGTTTTCGATATCAATACCGAAGGTGCTTTTGGGCAAATCTCTGACATGGCCGATGGATGCTACCACCTTATATCCTTTGCCAAGATACCCTTTTATGGTGCTCGCCTTTGAAGGCGACTCCACTATAACAAGATGTGCCACGGTATTCCTCCTATATTTTGGTTAATTTTTTCTTTATTTTGTTACGGCCTCATACGCTCCGCCGGGAAGCGATATAATAAGCCCGTCTATTTCAAGCATCGTAAGCGTATATAAAACTTCGGACTGGTCGATTTTAAGTTCCCGTCCTATAATATCGGCTGTTGTCTTTCCTTTTGCGATAAATTCATATATCGCCTTCTCGCAAGGCGAAAGGTTTGACAAATCTGCGGAAAATGGCTGTTCTTTCTCAAGGTTTTCTTTTTCGGCAAGAGCCTTTGTTTTATCTTCTCCGCTTTTTGAAACTGCATATTCTTCTTTTGATTTGCGCATTTTCTCTAAAAGCTGTTCTTTTCTTCTCTTGCGCCTTGAAATATATTTATCCCTCTCCTCAAGACGGAGTCTTCTTGATCTTCTTACAGATACCGTATCGGGATAAGAATATTCGAGATGAGAAAGTATGTCCGAAACTTCGATAACCGGGATCGCTCCGTCCCGTATCAGCTCGTTTGAACCGCGGCTTTTCGGATCGTTTATATTTCCGGGCATCACAAAAATGAGCTTTCCCATATCCTTTGCGTATTTCGCAGTAATAAGCGCACCGCTTCCCTGTCTTGCTTCAACAACAAGTACGCCGTCGCAAAGCGCCGCCATAATGCGGTTTCTTATCGGAAAGTTGACGCCTTTAGGTTCTGTATAAGGCGAAAACTCTGTAATAATAAGACCGGATTTGAACATTCTTGTGAAAAGCGAATGATTTTCAAAGGGATAAAGAATATTTATTCCGCTGCCCAACACTCCGACAGAAAAGCCTCCTGCATCAAGAGCACCGAGCGTTGAGGCAGTATCAATACCTTCGGCTATTCCCGTTACGATATTTACTCCCGCGCCTGCGAGTTTATACGAAAAACTGTATCCCGATTCATACGCCGCATCGGTACATTTTCTTGAACCTATCGCGGTTATTGCGGCACTGTCCGAAAGTTTTTCAATTCTGCCTTTATAATAAAGAACAGGCGGGGGATTTTCGATATCGTAGAGTCTTTTCGGATAATATTCCGAGCCAAACGGCAAAACACCGACTCTGTTTTCCGCACAATAGTCAATGATCGAATTTGCACGGGTGAAATCTTTGTCAAGAAGAACTTCAGCCTGTTGCTTATCGATTCCCATTGCAATATATTCGGAAAAATCTGCTTCGTATGCACTTTTCATATCGCCACCGAAGGCTTCATAAACTTTTTTGGGCAAAGACGACCCTGCACCGCAAATCTCGGACAGCCAGATAAAATAATCACAAGCGTTGTAAAAAGCCATCACATCACGCCCTTTTGCTTTTCCCAGATCAAAACCGCAGCTGCCGCCGCCGCATTTAACGATTCGGCGTTCTGCTGCATAGGAATTATTATCTTTTTGTCGCAAAGGTCAAGAACCCGCTTTGAGATTCCGTTGCCCTCGTTTCCGAGGATTATGCAGTCATCCTTTTCAAAGGAAACTGTCCGCACATCCACACTGCCGTCATCAAGCGCCGCACCGTAGACCTTCATCCCCGCATCCTTTATTTTCTGTATCTGAGAGCAGATATCGGAAGTGACGCAGATATTTACCTTAAAAAGAGTACCCATACAAGCCCTTAATGTTTTCGGACCGAAAATATCGGCACATCCCTCGCCGAGAAGAATTCTCGAAACTCCGAGCGCTGCCGCCGTTCTTATGACAGTTCCGACATTCGACGGGTTCTGAACCCCGTCAAGGATCACAAAACCGCCCTTTCCGGGAGTTTCAAGCGCATCATCAAAAATTTCGGTTTTTTGCGCTACGGCAAAAATCCCCTCGGGTGTCTTTTCAAATGAAAGCTTTTCGTAGACCTCATCTGTCACCTCGAAAACAGTGCAGCGATCTTTAACCGAATCTATTGTTTCGTGAAAACGGGCGTATGCGCTTTTTGTGCAGTAAATTTCGCAAAGTTTTACATTTTCGGAAACAAGCTCGTTTAAAAGCTTTATTCCCTCGACCGCAAAAAGTCCTGTTTTGTCCCTTGTCTTTTTGTCGGCAAGGGCATGGGCATCGATTATTTTGCGATTTTGTCTTGATGTTATCATTTCTGCCATAAAAATCTTTGCCTCCCAAAACTTATCCGGATTTTTTAAAAGCCGCAACTATGCATTTTACAGCATACATATTATTATAATATCAAACACTGTAAATTTTCAATAGTTTTGATAAAAAAATATATTGCTGTTTTATAAATAAATATAAGATATTCGGTTAACAAACTACATTGTTTCATACTTATATATATGTTGCCTCAAATTACCCTTGACATCACCTTAAAAAAGCGATAAAATCTATTTGAAATCTAAAAAACGGAGGCTGTGATCTTGATTTTAAAAAGACATAAAACCGCAACGGTTTTAATTGCCGCCGCAGGCAGCGGCACAAGAATGGGCGGAGTTTCAAAACCTCTTATGAAAATTAACGGAAGAGAAGCGCTTCTTTACTCGCTCGATCTTTTTGACAAGAGCAGTTTTATCGAAAGAATGGTCATCTCGACCCGAAAAGAAGATATTGAAACAATACAAAATCTTGTAAATTCCCAAGGATATACAAAGGAAATAATCGTAACCGAGGGCGGAAGCACTCGCCAGGAATCGGTAAGCCTTGCCTTTAAGGCAGGCTTTGAAAAGCGCAAAAAGACTCATTTTGTTGCGGTTCACGATGCGGCAAGACCGCTTCTTACAAAAGAAGAGCTGCAGAATGTTTTTGAACTTGCTTCAAAATACGGAAATGCTGTATGTGCGGCAAAGGCAAAGGATACCTTTAAAACCACCGATAAAAACAATGTGATTTCAGGTCATGTTGAAAGGGAAAATCTCTGGCACATACAGACTCCTCAGGTTTTCGACACAGATATGTTCCATACCGCCCTTGCCGTTGCGCAAAGGGACGGAACAGAGGCCACCGATGAAAGCGGACTTGTAATTAACGCAGGTTTTCTTGTCAAGCTTTCCGAGTGCGGACACGACAACATAAAACTCACCTACCCCGAAGACGCTTATATCGCAGAGGCGATACTCGAAAAAAGAAAACATAAAAAATAATTTTTCACCCGATGAAAGGACTTGGTACTATGAGAATAGGTCACGGATACGATGTGCACCGCTTTGCACCTCAAAGAAAACTGATACTCGGCGGAGTAGAAATACCTTATGAATTCGGGCTTTTGGGACATTCGGATGCGGATGTTCTGACCCATGCCCTTATGGACGCTTTGCTCGGCGCTATGGCTCTTGGCGATATCGGAAAGCATTTCCCCGATACTTCAAACGATTTTAAGGATATCGACAGCCTTATCCTTCTTGAAAAAGTCGTAGAGCTTATGAAGGAAAAGGGATATACTCTCGGAAATGCGGATTGTACAATAATCGCCCAGGCACCCAAACTTGCTCCCCATATAGAGGGTATGCGCGAAAAACTCGCAAAGGTTATCGGATGCGATATTTCACAAATAAACATAAAAGCAACTACCGAAGAAAAGCTTGGTTTCACAGGCAGAAAAGAAGGTATTTCCTGCCACGCGGTTTGTATTCTTTTGTAGCTTTGGGTGTTTTTGCTAAAAAAGTGAAAAAAACACTTGCATTTCCTCTTTATATGTGGTATAATTAGAAACGCTAATTGTTCGGCTTTGCCGGATATATATTTATTTTCATTGAATTGCGGCAATCCGCAGGATGACAAATTTTTGGAGGTCATAGATAATTATGCTTAACATTGTACTCGGAATACTCCTTATAGTTATGGCAGTTTTCCTCGTTGTAACCATCCTTCTTCAGAGCAGCAAGGACCATAGAATGTCCGGAACAATCGCAGGCGGTGCTGAAACTTTCTTCGGCAAGCAGAAGGGCAAGACAATCGACGGCGTTCTCAATAAGATAACAGTTGTTGTTTGCATCCTTTTCTTTGTTTGCGTTCTCGCTATGTATATCACAACCGATTCCGGTTATACAACACCTGTTGTTGACGGAACACCTGTTGTTGAAAACGAAGTTGAAACAGAAGGCGAAGCTGAAGTCGAAACAGAGGGCGAAGCTGAAGTTGAAGCAGAGGGCGAAGCTGAAGTCGAAACAGAGGGCGAAGCTGAAGTTGAAGCAGAGGGCGAAGCTGAAGTCGAAGCAGAGGGCGAAGCTGAAACAGAAACAGAACCCGCAGCTGAATAAGAAAACTCTTTATAAAAACAATTATGCACCTCAATTCGAGGTGCATTTTTATTTTCCACAATAAAACTCATTATAAAAAAATATTCAAATATGTTAAATAAAATATATTGACCGAAAGATAAAAAATATGTATAATAGTTTTTAGATATTGTTGCCGAAATATGAGTTTTTGAAAGGTGACACATAACGACGAAAGGAAATTTGCATCATGCTGAAAAAAACGACCTATATCCTTATTAGTCTTCTTTTATGCATACCTCTTATCTTTATGATATACTTTGCCTTCTCCATAAATATCGAGGCACCCGTCGATTCAACCGATATTACGGTAAAAACCGCCGACGGATACGATTTTTCCTTTAACGAATCGGAAGATCTTTCGGTCTACAGCGCAGCTGTCAGAGGAGCAAAGAAAGTTTCCGAAATACCCGAGGAACTTGAGCTTGCTGCTCCCACAATCGTTACATATACCGATACCGACGGACAGTACAGCCACGATTACTATTTGTCGCTCGATCCCGAAAAATGTTATTACAAAAACGCTCAGGGCGAATTTTTCGTATTCGACAAATTTGATGCAAAACAGTTAATCGCAAGAAAAGAATTTTCAAACCTTTATCCTAACCATACAGTTCCCGCCCTCTCTTTTAAAACAGAAAAAGACAGCTATACCGCAAAAGTCGGCGAATATACCTGGAACTTCAAAAGAGGCGAGGATTTCGACGAAGGGCTTGCCCCCAACGAATCCACAGACACAACCTTGTGCTTCAACAAGAGCGACGAGCTTTCTTTAAGCTTTTCTCAGCTCCCCGACACTTGCGAACTTAGAATTTTGAACGGCAATACAACGGTTCATTCCGCATCCTGGGAATCTTTTACAGACGGTCTTGATACTATAAGCGAAAAGCTTCTTTCCCAGCTTTACGGAAAAATAAGCTATTCCAACGATACAAAGCTTGTTTGTGAAATTACGGCATCCTGGGAACAGATTGATTCCAGCGAATTTTACGGCGAGGCAACATACAGCGCAGATCTTCTTTTTGATGTTCCCTTCTCCTGCAAGAAGATCGACCCCAAGCTTTCTCCCGGCGAATTCACCTTTATTAAACTCAACAACCTCAACGAAGGAGAAACCGTAACTTTCATCTCCAAAAACGACGGTTTGCCTTTGCCCGAAACAAGAGCGCATACAATCGGCGATTTCACATTCGCTTTCCTTCCTATCGACCTTTCGGCAAAACCCGGTACATATACCGTCAAGGCAATAACAGAAAATCACGAAACAGAGTTTTCAATAACAGTAAACAATAAAGAATTCAAATCCGCAACCGTTTCCCAAATCCACGAAATGGCAGGGTACGATACCTCCAAGCTTGAGCTTGAGGCTCTTGTAAAAACTATCACATCCCAAAGCCCCGAAAAGCATTTATGGGCAGATGCGGAAGTTGAAAATACAAGCACAAAATACTCCAAAAAGTATCAGTTCAAAAAGCCTGTAAATGCTTCGGCATCCACTGATTTCGGCACAAAGATAACAGAAGACCCCAATCTTCTCACTTTGACTCCTTACAGAAAAACAGGCGTATTCTTCGAAACAGAAAAGGGAAGCGATGTAGTAGCAACAGCCTCAGGTAAGGTTGCTCATGTAGGCAATATCCCCTATTCCGGCAATTTTATCATCATCGATCACGGCTTCGGCCTCTTGTCTATCTACGAAAACCTTTCGGAGGTTCTTGTAAACACCGGCGACGAAGTTAAGATCGGCTCTCTTATCGCAAAGACAGGCGATACAAAATCCGGATATACCTTTAAATCCGGAATGAGATTTTCGGTTTGTCTCGAAGGAAAATATATAAACCCCGCAAGTAATTTCAGCGGAATTTCCTATTAAAAAATATTGACATTAAAAGAAGCGGACAGTTGAGTTTAACTGTCCGCTTTATTTGTTGTTTTATTCTTCGCTGTCGCCGAGAAGCTTTTTAAGCTCTTCCATAAATGTGTTTATATCCTTGAACTGTCTGTATACCGATGCAAAACGCACATATGCGACCTCGTCAAGCTCTTTGAGCTTTTCCATAACAAGCTCGCCGATCTCCGTAGAGGAAACTTCGCTTCTCATTGTGCTTTGGAGATATGCTTCTATCTCATTTACAGCATTTTCTATCTGCTTTATTGAAACGGGACGCTTTTCACAAGCCCGTATCATACCGCTTGTAAGCTTTGTACGGTCAAAAATTTCGCGTGTATCGTTCTTTTTAACGACAACTATCGAAACATTTTCTATCGTTTCAAAGGTTGTAAATCTTTTCTGGCAGGAAAGACATTCGCGTCTTCTTCTTATACTTGTTCCCTCAGAAGACGGGCGGGAATCGAGCACCTTGCTTTCAAGATGGCCGCAGGAAGGACATTTCATATTGACTACCTCCGTTTAATTCATTTACAAAAAAGTTGTTTGGTTTTTTCAAGTGAATTTATAAGACTTTCTGTGGTATCAAAACTTGCTCTGTATACCTCCAGAATGTAATCGCCGCAATATCCGATCCGAGAAAGCTTATCCTTTACATCAAAAAGGTCAACCTCGCCGTCAAAAGGAAGACAACATTCCTTTTTCCCGAAATCGTTTATATGTATATGACAAAGATTTTCTCCCATAGCATTTATAATCTCGCCGTAATCCTCATGGGCACGAAACGCCTGTTTAAGGTCGAAAGTATATTTCAGTCCGGGAACAAGCTTTGAAAGCTTTTTTATATAATCTGCATTTTGAGATCTGTGGTTATTTACATTTTCCTGAGTAAAGGTAAGCCCGAAGTTTTTTGCCGTTTCAATAAGCTCTGAATATGTACCGAAAACCGTTTCGTCATCCGAAAGATCTCTTGAAAAAGTGGGACTTGCCTTCTCGCCGTGAAAAACAAATATTTTAGCGCCTAAAAACTGCGCCGCATCGAAAAACCTTTTGTAAAGCTCAATACCGTCGCATCTTCTCAATTTATACTCGGAAAAAAACATAAGGCTCTCAAATGCAGAAGTATAAGGATGGAAAGAAATTATCTCCACACCCCTTGCCTTCATCTCATCACGGTATCTTTGAAGGTTGTTTTTATCAAGCTCCGCAAGAGAATTCATAAAAACTTCCGCAATCGGTACTTCAGCTTTCAAAACCTCGCAAAAAGATAAAAATGTGTCCTGCGGATAATAGCAGGCAGTCGATATTCCGACTCTTGACAAATAATTCAACTCTTTTCGTATATAATCAAATAATTTTCAAATTCAAAGAAAGGACTTTTTCAAAATGAAAACAATCAAAAAAACCCTTTTCGGTATAGGGGAAATACCTCTTCTTCTCACAAAAGGCTGCCTTGCACTCGTTTATACCGTCGCAGCGCTTCTTGTTGTTTATTACATAATCCTTGACAGTTACGGGGCTTTTGACGCAATTGAACTGATAAAGCTTCGCAAGTCGATGGAATATTTTTTCGCTTCTGCTGTTATTTGCCCTGTTTGCGGGCTTTTATCCGATCTTATTTTAAAAAAGCTCTATTAAGGATTCGGTGCGAAAGGAAAAGCTTTCGCACCGATTCTTTTTATTTTTTTCTCCAAATGCCCGGAGTAAGCGCAAGAAGCAACGGATAAAGCTCAAGCCTTCCCAAAAGCATAGAAAAGGACAGGACAATTTTTGAAAATGCGGAGAAATCCGAAAATCCCGAAACCGGCCCTACCCGACCAAGTCCCGGACCTACATTATTTATTGTCGCAGCAGTTGCGGTAAAGTTTGTTTCGATATCAAAATTGTCAATACTGATAAGCAAAAATATAGCCATAAAGCAAAGCATATATATTGCAAAATATACGCATACCCCGTATGCTGTTCTGTCCTCGACCGCCTTTCCTTCGTGGCGCACAGCGCTTACAGAACGGGGATGTACGAGGTTTCTGAATTCCCTCATAATGGTTTTTATAATAATCATTACTCTGGAAACCTTAAGTCCGCCGGCAGTCGAACCTGCACATCCTCCTACAAACATAAGAAGGATTATTACAACTTTTGAAAATGCCGGCCAAAGATTAAAATCTACTGTTGAAAATCCGGTTGTGGTCATTATTGATGCAACCTGGAAAAACGAATGGCGGATAGCTTCTGAAACAGACGAAAATGAAGGAGCTACATTTAAAACCACCAACACGCCTGCAACCGCAAAAATACCAAGATAACCCCAAAGCTCCGTTGATCTTATTGCCGCCTTGGCACGGCGGATAAGAACGAGGTAATAAAGGTTAAAGTTTACGCCGAAAACAAGCATATAAACGGTTACTACCCATTGAACATACGGAGAATATCCCGCAAGGCTGTCAGCTTTTATGCCGAAACCGCCGGTACCTGCTGTTGCAAAAGTATAAACAAGACTTTCAAACAGATTAACACCGCCAAGCAGCAAAAAGAAAATCTGTGAAAGCGTAAGAGCTATATATATAAGATAAAGTATTTTTGCCGTATTTTTTATTTTCGGAACTATTTTGTCAACAACCGGGCCGGGCATTTCCGCACGCATAATGTGTATCGAGCGCTCGGAAAGATTCGGGATGAGAGCCATTACAAAAACAATAACTCCCATACCTCCTATCCAATGAGTAAAGCTCCGCCAGAAAAGCATACTCCTTGAGAGAGCTTCAACATTATCAAGAATAGAGGCGCCTGTTGTTGTAAATCCGCTGACAGTTTCAAAAAAGGCATCAACATAAGACGGTATATCTCCGCTTATAACAAAAGGCACCGCTCCTACCGCAGACATAAGTATCCACGCAAGTGCAACTATTGCAAAGCCTTCTTTTGCATAAATTATACGGTTTTTGCTTTTTAAAAAAGCCGTCGCAAGGGTACCAAGAAGGAATTCCAGAATAAGAGTTACCGTAAAGGCGAAAACCGACGGAACTTCTCCGTAGATTACCGCAACCATAAGCGGCAAAACCATAAGAACCGCTTCTATCTGCAAAATTCTTCCGATGGTATAAAAGACCATTTTATAATTCATACCGAGCCTCTTTTCTTAAGCTACGATATCCGCAAGCGTTTGCAGGCGCATTCCCGAGGCAAAAACAATAACCTTATCGCCCGCCTTTATTACATCGTTACCGGAGGGGATAATCGGAACTCTTCCTCTTATAATACCTGCGATGAGTATATTTTTCTTCAAAGACATTTCCTTTAAGGGAATATCTATATATTCAAAATCCTGCTGTACCGAAAACTCAAGCGCTTCAACCGAGCCATCCATAAGCTTATAGAGCGTTTCAACAGAGCTTCCGAGAGAATTCTCGATCGCTCTTGCATAGCGGGTGATAATATCGCCCGTTGTCTTTTTCGGTGAAATAATACAGTCAAGACCGAGTTTTTCCGCAATCGAATAAAGCTCCGGTCGATTGACTTTTGTTATAACCGTCGGAACTTTTCTTGCAGATGCAAAACAAGAAATGAGAATATTTTGTTCATCCATTCCCGTAAGCGATACAAATGCGTCAACAGAATCGATACCTTCTTCAAGAAGAAGCTCCTGCTGAGCGCCGTCGCCGCAAATCATCACAACCTGCGGAAGATCTCTTGAAAATTCACGGCAGCGGGCTTCGTTCTTATCGATAACCGTAACAGAGTTTCCGTTTGCGACAAGAAGCTTTGCAAGATAAAACGCCGTCGTGCTTGCGCCGAGGATCATAACATTTCTCGCCTGTTTCTGCAAAATTCCGATCTTTTTCAAAAATTTATACATCTGAGTCGGGGCAGCAGTAAGTCCGAGCTTATCACCGCCACGCAAAACGAATCCGCCCGACGGAATAAACGCCTGATTTTCCCGCTGAACAGCGCAGACAAGAAACTTTTCCTCGTATTTTTTACGAAGGTCCATAAGCGTCATACCGTCAAAAGTGCTGTCGGGTTTGAGCTTTATTTCTATCATTTCAAAGTTTCTTCCCGAAAAGCTTTCAATATTCACGGCGCTGGGAAATTTCAGTATGTCATAAATTTCCTTTGCGGTAATATATTCGGGGTTTACCGAATCGTCAAGCTTCAAGGTCTGCCTTAAAAATCTGAGATCCCGGTCATTATATTCAGGAGTTCTTATTCTCGCGATAGCATGGGAACAGCCAAGGCTTTTTGCGAGAAAACAGCTGAGCATATTAAGCTCATCCGAACCTGCAAGAGAAACAAAAAGCTCCGCAGAGGAAGCGTCTGCTTCTTTCAATACATCAGGATCGGCGCCGTTTCCGCAAACTCCCATAACATCATATATATTTGTAAGCTCTTCGATCACCTTGCGGTCTGTATCGATACAAACCACATCATAACCTTCGCTTACAAGCTGTGAAATGACATTTGTGCCTATCTTTCCGCAGCCCGAAATGATTATTTTCATAATTTTACTGGTTTACTTTGTCTTTTACAAGAACATCGTGCGCTCCGCCCTCAACAATCGAAACCGCACTTACAAGAGTAAGTTTTGCTTTCTGCTGAAGCTCGGGGATAGAAAGAGCACCGCAGTTACACATTGTGGAACGAACCTTTGAAAGAGTTACTGCCACATTGTCGTGGAGATAACCTGCATAAGGAACATAACAGTCAACGCCTTCAACGAACGAAAGCTTTGCCGCTCCGCCCATATCATATCTCTGCCAGTTTCTTGCACGGGCACTTCCTTCGCCCCAGTATTCTTTCATATAGCTTCCGTTTACCCAAACTTTGTTTGTCGGGCTTTCTTCAAATCTTGAGAAGTAACGGCCGAGCATACAGAAATCGCAGCCCATAGCAAGAGCTAAGGTGATATGGTAATCGTGTACAATTCCGCCGTCGGAACAGATCGGAACATATACACCTGTTTCCTTGAAATATTCATCTCTTGCCTTTGCAACTTCGATAACTGCAGTTGCCTGTCCTCTTCCGATACCCTTTGTTTCGCGGGTAATACAGATAGAGCCGCCGCCGATACCGATCTTTATAAAGTCAGCTCCGGCATCTGCAAGGAATCTGAAGCCGTCGGCGTCAACAACATTACCTGCGCCGACCTTTACTGTATCTCCGTACTTTTCGCGGATAAAAGCAATTGTTCTGCTCTGCCATTCGCTAAAGCCTTCGCTGGAATCGATACAAAGAACATCAGCTCCTGCTTCAACAAGCGCGGGAACTCTTTCTTCGTAGTCGCGGGTATTGATACCTGCACCGACAACATATCTCTTGTTCTTATCAAGAACTTCAAGGGGATTGCCCTTATGAGAAGCATAGTCCTTGCGGAATACGAAGGCTACAAGGTTTCCGTTTTTATCTATAATGGGAAGAGAATTGAGCTTGTTGTCCCAGATTATGTCGTTTGCTTCCTTTAAAGTTGTACCTTCGGGAGCTGTAACGAGCTTTTCAAAGGGAGTCATAAAATCAGCAACTTTTTCGTCTGTTGACATACGGCTTACTCTGTAATCTCTGCCTGTAACGATACCGATAAGCTTGCCGTGAGCAGTACCGTCTTCAGTTACGGCAACAGTTGAATGTCCGTTCTTTTCCTTAAGTGCAAGAACATCTGCAAGAGTAGCATCGGGACGGAGATTTGAGTCGGATACAACAAAACCGGCTTTATGGTTTTTAACTCTTCTTACCATTTCCGCCTGGCTTTCGATTGTCTGAGAACCGTAAATAAACGAAACACCGCCTTCTTTTGCAAGGGCAATTGCGAGTTTATCGTCGGAAACCGACTGCATGATAGCAGAAACAAGCGGTATATTCATCGAAAGGGCGGGTTCTTCGCCCTTTTTGAATTTTACAAGGGGAGTTTTAAGCGATACATTTGAAGGAATATGTTCAGCGCTCGAATAACCGGGAACAAGAAGATATTCGCTGAATGTGTGGGAAGGTTCACTGTAGTAAAAAGCCATAATAATTACTTCCTTTCTTATATTTTGATAATAGTATTTCATTATAATTTAAGTAATTATAATACAAAAGTTTGAATATGTCAACCGATTACGATTTTTTTTTGAAGATTTTTAAGACGGCAGAAAAATTTTCTGCAATTTAAAAGTAAAATAAGTGTTAAATGTAAATTATGTTGTTGTAAATATCGGCTTCTTGAGCTTAAATATCCTTCCTTGTTGTTGTTTTGGGCAAAAATATATGTTATAATTTATAAACAAAAAGGAGGCATTTTATGAAAAAATACTTTTTATTTATTTTAGCTGTTGTTATGAGCCTGTCTGTTTTTTCGGGCTGCGGAAATCAAAAAGAACTCTCCTCTTCCGCCGATATACAGGGCTCTCATATAAGTTTGTCTGATAATAAGGTTTTGATCGACGGTGCGGATGCAACAAACGATAATACTATGCCTGTTTATGTTGCAAACGATATCGTTTATTATGAAGAAGGCCGCGATTTCACCTACGGAGAAGGCGAAAAAAGCGACGAGCACAGTAAAGAAGAAGCCGGCCGCCATCTTGTTGTTCATATAACACAAGCCGGCAATTATATACTTTCGGGCAGCTTGAAGGAAGGTCAGATAGCAATTGATCTCGGAAAAGATGCAAAAGAAGACCCCAAAGCTGTTGTAAATCTTTATCTTAATGGTGTAGATATCACAAGTACAGTCGCTCCCGCCGTTATTTTCTATAATGCTTACGAGCCTTTTTATGATGTGACGGAGGAAACTGCAGCAAAAGATGTGGATACTTCTTCTGCCGGCGCCAATGTTTTCATCATTGACGGCACTGAAAATAACATCCAAGGCTCTTATGTTGCCCGAATTTACAAACCCGACAGCGTTCAATTAAGCGAAGACGGCAAATCTGTCGAGGATGCAAAGAAGCTTCACAAATACGACGCGGCCTTCTATTCCAAGGTTACTATGAATATGAACGGCGGCAAAAACAATACCGGCATTTTAAATATTAAGGCAGAAAACGAAGGCCTTGACAGCGAAATGCATCTGACTGTAAACGGCGGTATTATCAATATCGAGTCGGGCAACGACGGCATCAACACAAACGAAGACAATATTTCGGTTGCCACAATGAACGGCGGCGTTTTAAACATCCTCGTAAACGGTAAAACGGGCGAGGGCGACGGTATCGATTCAAACGGATGGTTGGTTATAAACGGCGGTATTCTTACCGCTCAGGCCTGCGGTTTCAGTATGGACAGCGGTATAGATTCGGACAAAGGAATTCATATAAACGGCGGAACTGTTATCGCTTCGGGAAATATGCTTGACAGAATTTCAGAAAGCAGTGCAAATTATGCGGTCTTTAATTTCAGCAGATTTTTGGGGGCAGGCACATACAGCCTCAAAAATTCCGATAATTTTACGGTTTTTCAAAAGGACATCACAAACAGCTTCACAACTTTGATCATCAGCGGAACAGATCTTGCCGAAGGAGATTATACACTTTGGTACGGGGACAATCAGCTTGCAGGAAACAAAGGCGAAAACGGCGGTATGTTCGGCGGTGGTATGCGTCCCGGTTTTTCAACCGGAGAAATACCGAAGGATATGCCTTTTCCCGAAAACGGCGGAAAGCGGCCCGATTTCGGAGAAAATGTACCAAACAGTTTCACTCCCCCCTCCGAAGATTTTAAAGGAAAAGGTCAAGGCGAAAGAGCCCCCGGCGGTAATTTTGGCGGGAATATGCAAAACCAGCCCTCCGAACTTTCCGAGATCTTTACTATAAAAAACGGAGAAAATTATTTTAGTTTTATAAGCATAAAAGAATAAAAACAAGCCCTTTACTGAATGGTAAAGGGCCCGTTTTTTGCAACAATATTTTTGCTGTATTTATTTGACAAATCATTTTTTTAGTTATATAATATAAGATGTATTATAATGAGCAGAATATGGGTTTTGCAAAGGTTGCAAAACTATATCGGAGAATATAAATGAATGAATTAAAAAGTTTTAAAAAGGGTATCTTTGACGGTCTTCCCATTTGTCTTGGATATCTTGCCGTTTCGTTTGCCTTCGGCATTTCGGCGGTCGGACAGGGACTTTCCGTATTTGAAGCCCTTATCATATCTATGACAAATGTCACATCAGCAGGCCAGCTTGCGGCAGTTCCGATAATAGTTTCGGGCGGAACACTTATTGAGCTTGCCGTAGCCCAGCTTATCATAAATTTAAGATACAGCCTTATGTCGGTTTCTCTTTCCCAGAAGCTTGGAAAAAGTGTAAAGCTTGCCGACAGATTTCTGATATCGTTTGTAAATACCGACGAGGTTTTTGCAGTCGCCTCCGCTCAAAGAGGAAAAGTCGGCAAAAAATATCTTTACGGTCTTATTTTGACCCCGTATCTCGGCTGGAGTTTCGGAACTCTTCTCGGCGCAGCCGCAGGAGATATTTTACCCGAAATGATAAGCTCGGCGCTGGGACTTGCAATATTCGGAATGTTTGTTGCAATTGTGGTTCCCGACGCAAGAAAGAGTAAACCTATCGCCCTTTGTGCCCTTTTTTCGGCGGCACTTTCCTGTATTTTCAGATATACTCCGAAACTTTCCGATATACCCTCGGGTTTTGTGATAATAATATGTGCAGTAGTTGCAAGTACGGTATTTGCAATCGCTTTCCCCGTAAAAGGCGAAAATGACAAGGAGGAAGCAAAATGATTTTTTTTGAATTTCTCCCTTATCTTCTCGTTTCGGCGGGGGTTACATATCTTGTCCGTATGCTCCCGATGGTACTTGTACGGAAAAAGATAGAAAATAAATTTATACTGTCATTTCTTCATTATGTACCCTATTCGGTACTTACTGTTATGACAATTCCCGATATATTCTATTCGACCTCCTCCCCCGTTTCCGCATCTGTCGGCTTTGCGGCGGCTTTTGTCCTTGCCTTTTTTGACAAGGGGCTTTTGCGTGTTGCCGCAATTTCCTGTGCTGTGGTTTTGGCTGTCGAAGGAATAATGTTTTTACTTTGATTTAAGAAAGGATTATTTATGGGACTTTTCGGTAAAAGAAAAAAAGATACAAAAAACGAAAATACGGAAGCCGTTATCAATGACAATGAAATTACCGCCTATAAAGACGGCGTTTTTGAAGTTTTTGAGAATAAATGCGACGGCAAAAAATACGGAAGGATTTTAAAATATCACGGCAGCGAAAAGGTTTTTGAAATGTCAGAGGAAGAGTTTTCTCTCTGGAAAGACGCAAGTGACAATTTCGGCAAATACCGTATAACCTACGAGCGTGATGAAGAATACTTCATCGAAAAAGCAACGATAGAACTTGCCTCAAACGGCGAAAATAAGGCTTCCGACAATGAAGTTTCGGATAAAAACCTGTCCGCTCCGACGCAATACCTTCTTTCCGACGAAGAAAAGCAGGAGCAGAAAGAGCTTGTTGAGTTTTACAACAGCGCTGTTACCTCCCCCGATTTCGGAGCTTCGCTTTTTGAAAATGCAACCCTTGCCCAATGCCTTTGCGCCGCATCCTGCTGTGACAGAAAGGTTTCCGAAATAATAAGCGAAACAAAAAAGAATTCTGTCCCCGGCAAAAAGCTCGAGGTACAGCTTCCGCAGGCACTTGCAAAGACCGCTGAAAACGCAAAAAAAGCACTTTTTGAGCGGGTAAACAAGCTTGATAATATTTATGTTCTTTATTCGGAAAATACAAAGCGTCAGCATTTTTCCGCAGGTACTGCCCTTGTTGCCGTAACAAAAGAGGCGGGAGAAATACTTCTTGCGGATTTTATTTCAAGAAATCAAAAGGTCTTCCTTCGTGAAGTAAAAAATCAAGATATTTCAAAGGAATTTGCAAATATTTCGATGAACGGACTGCGCGGAATCCGCTTTATTTACAAATACGGTATGGCGGCAAATATGCAGGTAAATATTGCGGAGCTCGAAAAAAATATGCCTTTCCCCGAAAACATCCGTCTTCGCGGCTGTATGACCGCCTTTTTCCAGGATCTTAAAAACGGAGTGCCGATAGAAAAGTTAAAGGCGGCAGAGCTTAGTATGTATGATGCTATGTTCCGCTCGACACTTTTACAGCCTTGCGCAAAGAAGCCTTCGGAGGGGGAGCAAGCCATCACAGTTTCGATAGTCAAGGATTCGGGCGGAAACGCTTTTATGGACCTTTATACCTCGCAATCGCTTATGGAAGGCTCTCAGACTTATAAAAAATTTATAACCGATAACCCCGAAAATTACGGATATAAAAAATGGAGCTTTGACAACATTATAGCAGAGCTTTCAAAGGAAGGTACACTCCTTTCGGGCTTTATGATAGACAAGGAATGTATCCCCTCTCCCTTTGGCGGAAAAAACATCGAGAGAATCATAAATCTCAAAAAAATATGGGATGACAACGGCAAAACCTTTGCTTCAAAAACAAATTAAACGGAGAAATTATGGCAAATATCTTTGACCTTTTCAAACAGATAGAAACCCAAAAACCCCAAAACACAGAACCTATAAGCTATATTGTGGCAGGCCTTGGAAATCCGGACGCCAAATACCGCAATACACGCCACAACGCAGGCTTTCTTGCTCTTGAATATCTGAGTCAGAAAAAGGGTTTTAAGATAGACCGCTCGAAATTCAAATCTCTTTGTGCGGATGTGACCTTCGGGGACAAGCGCTGTCTTTTTATGCTCCCCCAGACATATATGAACAATTCGGGAGAGGCGATAAAAGAAGCGGCGGATTTTTATAAGATCCCGCCCGAAAACATCCTTGTTCTTTATGATGATATTTCGCTTGATGTCGGAGTTATGCGTATACGAAGAAAAGGCTCGGACGGCGGACACAACGGTATAAAATCAATCATCTATCATCTTTCTGACAACAATTTTCCGAGAATAAAAATCGGAATCGGTAAAAAGCCTCATCCCGAAATGGATCTTGCCGATTGGGTTCTCGGAAGCTTCACCGACTCGGACAAGGAAAAGCTTTTCGGCCTTTTCTCCGACACAACCGATGCGGCACAGCTTATTGTTCAAGGAAAAATCGACGAAGCAATGAATAAATTCAGCAAATAAAGGAGTTTTGATATGAAAGTAACACAAGCTCTTATCGACCTTATCGAAAATGAAAGAAAAGTCGATGTTGAAGTACATTCTATTACAGTATACCGCAGAGGAGAAAAGATAATATCCTTTGCAGTTGCTCCTTATGACCTTTCTCACAAAAAGCATATTTATTCTGTAAGCAAATCCTTTACATCAACCGCAATAGGTATTGCCTGCGATATGGGATATCTTTCGCTTGATGAAAAGATAGTTGATATCTTCCCCGAAAAATGTCCCGAAAACATTTCCGAAAACCTTGCTGAAATGACTCTTTTAAATGTTTTGTCGATGAATACGGGACACGAAAACTGTGTTATGCAGAAGATGGTAAATTCCCCCGATCCTGTAAAGGCATTTCTTGATGAGGAAGTGCAGTATAAGCCCGGCACACATTTCGCATACAATACCGGCGCTACCTTTATTGCCTCCGCCTGCCTTACAAAAAGAACATCTTGTACAGTTTTAGATTTCCTTTCAAAACATCTTTTTTCCCATATGGGTATAGAATGTCCAAAATGGTATTCATATGCGGGAATAAGTGAGGGCGGTGTCGGCATCCATATGTCAACCGAGGATATGGCAAAGCTCGGATTTCTTTATCTCAACGGCGGACTATGGCAGGGCAAACGGCTTTTATCAAAAGGATATGTTAAAAAAGCCGTATCTGTCCTTTCCGACAGTGCCTTGAACGGTTCTGCCGATTGGTGTGCAGGCTACGGACTTCAGTTCTGGAGAAATGCGCGCGAAGGCTACCGCGGCGACGGAGCATACGGTCAGCTTTTAATGGTTTTCCCGAAAAGGGATATTGTCGTCGCACTTATCGGCGAATGCGGCGGTATGCAGGTAGAAGTTGACGCAGTTTATGACTTTGTTGATGCTGTCGAAAATGCAACAGGAGCAATAGACTATGATGCTCTTTCCCAATATTTCAAGGACTTTTACAAGCCTTTTGAAATAAATCCCGCAGAGTGTGAGCTTTTCGGAAAAATATTTGACCTTGCGGAAAACAAATGCGGTTTTACACAGGTTCGTTTTGAAAATAAAGAAAACGGAGCGGATATTTATCTTTCAACAGGCTCGGATATCAGCAAGATCTCCCTTTGCTCGGACAAATGGGAAAACGGAACTCTTAAGGGCAGATATGTAAAGCCTGTTCTTGAACATCTTACCGTAAACTATGATGAGCCTTTCGAATTTGTAAGCTCGGGAGTAATTGAAAACGATAAAATCACAGCCGTTCTTCGGGGAACGAACTGCCCCCACAAGGTAACTTATGAATTTGCCCTTTGCGGAGAAGAATTAAAGATCGAACGAAACGGCAACAAAAACGACCAGCACCTTTACTCTTTTTCAGGATGTGAAATATGATGCAGGAACAGAAAAGAATTCTTGTTGCAATAAGCGGAGGCGTTGACAGTGCGGTTGCTTTGCATCTTCTGAAAAATGAAGGGTATGATGTATCCTCAAAAACCCTCATTTTGTGCGAAAACGGCGAGACTGAGGCACAGTGTGCAGAGGAACTTGCAAAAAAGATGGGAGTTGTTCACACCTCCTGCGAATATAAAGACAAGTTTTATGATGAAATAATTAAAGATTTTGCTGAAACTTATGCCGCCGGCGACACACCCAACCCCTGCGTTGTCTGCAACCGCAAAATCAAATTCGGAATCCTTTGCGAAAAGGCAAAAGAAGAAAATTTCGATCTTGTAGCAACAGGACATTACGCAATATGCGAGTATTCCGAAAAATACGGAAGAAAAGTCATAAAAAAAGCAAAAGATTTAAAAAAAGACCAAAGCTATATGCTTTGGCAGCTGACGCATGATCAGATTGATATGTGCCGTTTCCCTCTTGGTGAATATACTAAAGACGAAGTACGCAAAATTGCTGAGGATTGCGGTTTTGTCAATGCGAGAAAAAAAGACAGTCAGGATATCTGCTTTATTCCCGACGGGAATTATGCGGAAGTTGTCGAAAAAGTTCTCGGAAAAAGATTTCCCGACGGAGATTTTGTAAGCGAGGAAGGAAAAATACTCGGAAGACATAAGGGCATTATCAGATACACAACAGGACAAAGAAAAGGCCTTGGTCTTTCGCTTCCCGCTCCCTTATATGTAAAGGAAAAGCGCATGGACGAAAACCTTGTTGTGCTTTGCCCCGAGGAAAATCTTTTTACAAACGAGCTTATCGCAAAAGATGTTGTATTTCAGGCGATAGATACTATAGATTCCCCCATAAGAGCAAAGGTAAAGCCGAGATATTCGTCAAAGGAAGCGGAAGCCTTGGTTTCGCTTTTGCCCGACGGCAGAATGAAAGTTATATTTGATGAAAAACAGCGCGCCGTAACACCCGGTCAGTCGTCTGTCGTCTACGACGAAGACGGAGTGATACTTTGCGGCGGCATTATCTGCTGAAATTGATTTTGAGGTAACAAAATGCATATTCCGTCAAAAGAAACCGTATATATTGATGTTTTGCCCTTTGAAAAGGCTCTTTCAGAGGCAAATTCAAAGAAAGAAGAATACGATATCGAAAAATGGCTTTATGTGCCGCCATATTATTGCGAATACCGTTACATACTCGGCACAAAGGGAAAAAATCCGCTTATTTGTATCGGCATAAATCCCTCTACCGCCGCCCCCGACGATCTTGACAACACCTTAAAGTCGGTCGAGAGAATTGCGAAATTCAACGGCCATGACAGCTTTATAATGTTTAATGTATATGCACAAAGGGCGACAAATCCCGACGATATGGAAAAAAATTGCAATATGGCTCTTCATACTGAAAACATAAAGGCATTTGAATATATCCTGTCAGGAGCGGAAAATCCGAGTGTATGGGCGGCATGGGGAGCTATCGTGGAAAAAAGGGATTATCTTATGGAGCTCATCCTTGATTTTGCAAAAATAAGCGAAAAATACGGTGCGAAATGGTATTCCTGCGGTGCGATATCAAAAAAAGGACATCCCCACCATCCCCTTTATCTTCGTTCCGATACGAAAAAAGACGAATTCGATGTCTATTCTTACATAACAAAAATGACCGAAACAAATATAAGAAAAACCCGAAAGTGAGATTTTTATGAAATTCAATACAAAAAAACTCCTAAAAAGATTTCTTTGCTGTGCCGTTATCTTAAGTTCTCTTCTTCTTTGCGTGTCATGTGCAAAGACCGAGGACTACAAAGCTTACGGCTCGGATATGAAAACAAAAGTGTTTTACGGTGTTGATAACGACGCAAAGCTTGTTGACGGCACAGTTATGACCCCCGGAATGTTCAGCTTTTTCCTTTCGGAGCAAAAAAAGACATTTTTGATGACACTTATGTATAATGACAATACAATTTCGGGCGATTCGGAAGAAATTTGGCAAAGAACAGCCCCCGACGGCAAGACATATGAAGAAAAGTTCTTTGGAGAGGTCGTAAAAAGCGCAAAAGAACTTGTTGCGGCAAACACACTCCTTTATATGATGCCCTCGGCGGAAAGTCCCGATAAGACATATACACTTCCCAGCGACTATGTGGAATATGTAAAATCGCTCGTTTTGCAAAACGCTGCCGAAAAATACGGTTCGGTTATGGACTTTGAAGTATATCTTGCAAACTTTTCGGCAACTATCGAAGATTACACCGCTCTTTATCTTATGACGGCAAATATCGACCTTTTGAAAGATGCGATCTTCAGCTCTGCCGGCGACTCCTTCTTTACGGAAGCGGAACTTAAGGACTATTACGCAAATAATTACTACTGCGCAAACCATATTTATGTAAATACCGCCGCCAATACAAAAATCGACGGAACTCTCGCTCCCCTTTCGCCTGACGAAACCGAAAAAAGAGAAAATCTTGCAAAAGAAATCGAGCTTTTCATAAAGATGGGCGGAACGGTAAAAGAGGCGAAGGAGATTTATACCGAAGAATATGTACAGGTTTATGAAGCGGTTGCTGAAATGGATATAAATAATACTACCGCAAACGCACCCGAGCTTGGCGAAACTTTGAAAAAGCTTACTGTCGGCGAAACAGCCTCTGCAAAATCCGCCTACGGTGTACACATTATAAAAAGAGTTCAAACCGTACCCGAAAACTTTTCAAAAAACGAAAGAACTCTTTCGGCAATAAAATCGGCTCTTACAAATACGACTTATATGAAGCTTCTTGAAGAGCAGACGGCCCGTGTTGTTGCAGATGAAAAGCTTCTTTCTTCGTTCAGTATAAAAGCTGCGATAATAGCTTAAAACAAGAAAATATAAGGAGATAAACCTTTATGCTTTCGTTTTTAAAGGAAAAAAAGACAGATTTTTTCTTTATACTGCTTTTTGCGGTATTGTTTGTTCTTTCAACCCAGCTTATGCCCTTTTTCGCCATAACCTTTTCAAAGGCTTCGGGAATATATGTAAAAGCTGATATATTACTTGCCGCAATAATCTCTCTCGGTCTTTTGAGAGGTAAAAAATATGCGTCATATTATGCGGTAACTGTGGGTTTCCTCTTTGATCTTTATATCGGAAATCCGTATTGCTTCTCCCCTTTCGTCTTTTTCCTTTGCGGATATTTTGCAAGTCTTGCCGCCCGTCCCTTTTCCCACAGAACTCCTTTATCGGTAGTCTTTATTTCGGCAATGCTTGTATGGATAAAATCTCTATTTTCGTTCTTTTATCTTGTGGCAACCTCCGGCGATTCGGGCGCATTTTCGATACTTCTTCTTGGAGTTATTCCCGAATATATCGCAAATATTATTGCCGCCGCAATCGTTTTTGCAATCATCAGAATCCTTATGGCTCTTTTAAGAATCCCCGTAAAAGAGGATATCCGCTGATATGCAAGGATGTACCCTTTGTCCGAGAAACTGTAATGTTTCCCGAAAAAACAACAATTTCGGTTTTTGCAAAAGCTCTTATCTTCCAAAAGTATCGAGATTTTCGCTGCATATGTGGGAAGAGCCTTGTATTTCAGGGAAAAACGGTTCGGGAACAGTCTTTTTTTCGGGCTGTTCGCTCAAATGTGTTTTCTGCCAGAACTATGAGATCTCCCATCAGAATAAGGGGGAAATTATAAGTATAGAAAGGCTTTCGGAAATTTTTCTGCAGCTTCAGAATATGGGCGCCCACAATATCAATCTTGTAAACCCGACTCATTTTTCTGAAGGTATAAAAGAAGCTCTTGATCTTATTAAGGAAAAGCTTGAGATCCCCGTTGTTTGGAACAGCTCAGGATATGAAAAGCCGGAAGTTATCAGATCACTTTCGGGATATGTTGATATCTTTCTTCCCGATTTTAAATATGTAACTGCGGAAATTTCAAGAAAGTATTCGGGCGCGGAGGATTATTTTGAATACGCGAAAAAAGCTCTTCGGGAAATGATAGAAATTGCGGGATATCCGCAGTTTTCTCCCGACGGAATGATGACAAAAGGCGTTCTTATCCGCCATCTTGTTCTTCCCTCTCACATCAGGGAAAGCTTTAAGGTTATTGATTTTCTGTCTGAAAATTTTGATACGGAAAAGCTTTATTTAAGCCTTATGTGCCAGTATTTGCCGTCATACCGCGCTTGTGAATACAAGGAAATATCGCGAAAGCTGACAACTCTTGAATACAGAAAGGTTACAGATTACGCCGTCGGATGCGGCATAAAAAACGGTTTTTTGCAGGAAAGAAATTCTGCGGCACAGGAATATATACCGCAGTTTTTTGATAAATTGTAAAAATGTAAAAAGGGATGTAAAAAGTCCGAGCACAAAAAGAAAATAAAGAGAACTGAAAGAAAAACAAGATAAAAATCCGATAAAATGAGCTGTAATTTTTTACAGCTTATTTTTGTGTAAAGAAAACCGCGTGATAACAAATATCCGGCTTAATTTTATTTGGTATTTGATGTTAAAAACAAAAAAACGGTTGAAATTTTACAATATTTATTATATAATGTATTATGTATATCTGTTTTTTGCGAAAGGGTGAAAAATGTGCCGGTAACATATCTTAAAGTTTTGTGTATCATACTTTTTGCCCTTTGCTGTGTGCTTTTTGCAATAATCGTTTACCAGCACAGAAAGGCGAAAAAAGAAAGAAAAAATACAAAAAGTTTTCTTTCTGTAACAGCACATGACATCAAATCCCCCCTTACAAGTATAAAAGGCTATGCCGATGCTCTTTTATCGCAAGATATTCCGCAGGAAAAAAGCGAACAGGCGCTTTTTATCATTTCTTCTGAGGCGTCGAGACTTTCGGAAATTACAGAAAGACTAAGCCATGAAGACGGAGAAATACTTGTAAATGAGGAAATCTTCGGAATATGTGAGCTTTTAAGAACAATTTTCCTTTCTCTTGAAAGAAAAATTCAAGGTTCGGGAGTAAAAGTCTTGTTTTCCTTCGAAGATGAGGACGAAATATATGTAAAAGCTGACAGAAACCTTATCCACGAGGCGCTTTTCAACATCTGCGACAACGCTTTAAAATACTGCGATGGTGAAAACATATACGCAGATGTTAAATGTGAAGGAGAAAAGGTACGAATATCCGTCAAAAACAAAACGGCGGATGATAAATTTTCCGATTATTTTACAAAAGGCGCAAGGGGAAACAGCAAAATTCAAGGCACAGGCCTTGGGCTTTATATCTCAAAAAAGCTAATAGCAGCAAATAAAAGCGAGCTTTCAGCTGAAAAATGCGACGGCTTTATCACTTTTTGCTTCTGTCTTCCGCATATAGAATCGGAGGAATAATGTTAAAAAGAACATTTAAAGCCTTAAAGGATATGATTTTTCCGGACAGTTGTTGCCTTTGCGGCGATGTTTTCAGCTATTTTGAAGATGCGCATCCCAAAATACTTTTCGGTGAAAAGAAAGTTACAAGCCCTTATTGCGCCGATTGTACAAAAGCTTTGATGAAATCTTACTGCGATACAAAAGAAAATAACTTTGAAGGTATCGGTATAGAATATTTGTTCGTTTATGATAGCGAAACAGTTCAAAAAGCATTAAAGCATATAAAAAGAACAAGATGTGAAAAATGTGCCCGGTTTTTTGCTTCGCTGTTAAATCAAGCAGTTAAAGATGAAAAAATCCGGAATATAACATATATACCGAGAAGCGTGAAGCTGGAAAGAAAATACGGTTTTGATCAATCCGAGAGGATTATGAGTACATTTGTTCGTATGTATGAAGAGTATAGAAAAACGGATGCATTTAAAAGAAACAAAAATTTTTCCGTACCGCAGAAAAAACTTTCCGCTAAAGACAGATTTATAAATGCCGAAAAATCTCTGGTTTTGCAAGAAAACATAAAGCTTCCGAAAGAAATTATAATATTTGACGATATTATTACATCCGGAGCGACTGCAAAAACCGCCTCAAATCTACTTTATAACGGCGGAGTTAAAAATATAAAATTGATCTTTCTGGCAAAAGCAGGAGAAATAACCGAAGAAAGGAGAAAAATAAATGAATGATATAGCAATAGACCTTGGCACTTCGTCTGTGCAGGTATATGTAAAAGGAAAGGGCGTTATTGCTGAAGAGCCTTCTGTTGTCGCGGTAGACAAGACCTCGGGCAAGGTTTTGAAGGTAGGAAGGGAAGCTGAGCTTATGCTCGGAAGAACGCCCGGCAATATTCTTGCTGTCCGTCCTCTTGTTGGCGGTGTAATATCTGACTACGATGCAACCCTTGTACTTCTCAAATCGCTTATAAAAAGAGCGTCAAATCAGTCTTTTTTTAAGCCCAATGTAATAATCTGCGTTCCCAGCAGTATTACCGAAGTTGAAGAAAGAGCAATATGTGATGCGGCAATCTGTGCAGGTGCAAAAAAGACATATCTTATAGAAGCGCCTGTAGCTTCTGCTATCGGTGCCGGAGTTGACATTTCAAAGCCCGTCGGAAACCTTGTTGTTGATATCGGCGGAGGAACTACAGATGTGGCTGTAATTTCCATGCATAATGTCGTAACCTGCGAATCAATAAAAATAGCAGGGGACACAATAAACGAAGCGATTATCAAGTATATCCGCAGAAAATATAATATGCTTATAGGAGAACGCACAGCAGAAGAAGTAAAAATTCATATCGGCTGTGCTTGGCCTGCAGAAAAGCCAAGCTCGATGGAAGTAAAGGGCAGATGCCTGATCGAAGGTTTGCCCAAAATGATAAATGTTTCTTCTCAAGAGCTTCTTGAAGCCATCGAAGAACCCGTAACTGCAATTGTCAACGCAATTTGTGCTGTAATTGAGCGCACACCGCCGGAACTCGTCGGCGACATCGCTGCGGCAGGTATTGTAATGACAGGCGGAACATCCCGTCTTTTCGGGCTTGACAAACTTGTAGAGCATATAACGGGAATTCGTGCATTTATAGCCGAAAATCCCGATAAGTGCGGGGCTATCGGTGCAGGCAGATCTCTTGACAATCTTTCAAGCAAGACACCCGGCACAATAAACCTTGCAAGACAAAAGCAGGAAAGATTATAAAATTTGCAAAAAAGTGCAAAAACCGGAATGTTTCATGTGAAACATCGGTAAAAATTGTTTCATGTGAAACATTTTATGATGTTTGTTAACATACTATTAAAGAAGTCGGAGAGTTAATATGCCATCCGCAAAAGAGATAAAAACCTTAAACGCAGGCGAAAGACGCGTTCTGGAAAACATAAGAACGGCAATTTTAAACGAAAATGCCGCCCATTCTTATATTATTGAAGGCGGAAGCGGCGCATCAAGACTCAGGTGCTCGCTTTATATTGCCTGTACAGTTGCCTGCGAAAACAAGAACAGCGACGGAACACCTTGTTTCAATTGCAATCAATGCAGAAAGATCCTTGAAAACGAGCATACCGATATAAAGGTTATTGCTACCGACAGGGAAAAAGAAAAAACAATAAATGTCGAAAAGATCCGTTCGTTGCGAAAAGAAGCGTATGTTCTTCCTACAGATTGCGATTATCATATATTTATCATTTCCGAATGTGAAAAAATGAATGTGAATTCGCAGAATGCGCTGCTCAAAATATTGGAAGAACCCCCTGAAAACACATTGTTTTTACTGTGTGTGCCCTCTAAAGAGATGCTTTTGCCGACAGTTGTTTCAAGAGCGCAAAGCCATAGCCTCGGCAGAACTACAGCTCAGGAAAATGAAATAATATTTAGGGAAAAGTTTAAAAAGCTTTCGGATGTATCGTTAAGAAGACTTGCTAAAATGCAATGTATTTTTGATAAGATCGAGCTTGACGCTTCGGATGCAAAAGTAATAGACAACGCCTATGAAATTGCAAAACAATACTATATAGATAAAAATTACAGGATAATCGAAAATCTTCCCTCGGATAAGGGGGATTTGATCCTTACTTTAAGCACTCTGGCAGTTTCCGCAAGAGATATTGCACTTGCAAAAAGAGGTGCAGATAACGGGGATATCTTCTTGTTTGAAGATGAAAACGACTTAAATTCAGCTCAAAGCGGTATTTCTATGCGCAGAGCTATGGAATTGTATGAAATATTTTCAAGAGCCGCCGAAAGGGTTCAGGGTTCGGGCAATATTTCATCCATTATGTCAGAGCTATTTGCAGACATTAGAAAATGATGTTCAGAAAGGTATAAAATGGACAAGAAAGACAGAAACACAAAGCCCGGTGACAGCGAAATCGTTACAAGAAAGGGCTTTTTGATGGCGCCGCTTAAGAAAAGCGAAAAAAAACATTCTGAAACTGTAGAATTTAAAAAGGCAACTGATATAAATTCTCAAAATCAGAACACTGACGGCAAAAAGAGCGATAAAAAAAGCCGTCATCAAAAAGACAGACGCCGTCACAACGATAAAAAGGCTAAAGATCGTGAAAATATAAACGCAACTCATACGCACGAAAAGGTTGAAAAGCCGGAAAAGAAGGATGCTCCGCATCACAATCACGAAAAGGGCAGAGGCAAATTTAAAAACAAGCCCAATTATGATAACCATCATAACGATAAAAACAAAAACCGTCATCAGGAAAAACACGAGAAAATAAATAGGCAGGAAGAATCCGGACCCGAAAAAGAAAACAAGAACAAGGCCAAAGATATGCCAAAGCGCAATCCGTCAATTCTCGGCGATCTTGGATTTATTTCTGATGCATTTTCAAAGAGAAAAAAGCCTGCTCTTAGAGATATAGATGAAGAAAAGGAAGAAAAGATCGACTATTCAAAAGCAATTCCTTTAAGAGATCAGATCTATCCTCCCAAAAAGGAAAAACCTGTCCTTACCGAACAGGATAAAGAGGGAAAGATAGAAATAATCGGTATCCGCTTCAAGGAAGCAGGAAAGATATACTATTTCGACCCGAATAACACTCAGATCTCCTTCGGCACACCTGTAATCGTTGAAACCGCAAGAGGTCTTGAATACGGCTACACTGCAATTTCAAACAGATATATTCCTTGTGAATCTATTGTTGCGCCCTTGAAAAAGATAATCCGTATCGCAACAAAAGAGGACAAGGAACGCCTTGATGCCAATAAAGCTCTTGAAGCTCAGGCAAGCGGCGTTTTTAATGAAAAGGTTGCAAAGCTCGGGCTTGAAATGACTCTTGTCGGAGTTGAATATACATTCGATAACACAAAGCTTCTCTTTTATTTTGCGGCAGAAAACCGTATAGACTTCCGCGAGCTCGTAAAAGAACTTGCATCTGTTTTCCGTACAAGAATTGAACTTCGCCAGGTTGGTGTTCGTGATGAAGCAAAAATGATCGGCGGTCTCGGTGTTTGCGGAAGACCCTTATGCTGTAAGACATTTCTTGGCGAATTTGCCCAGGTTTCCATAAAAATGGCAAAAGATCAGAGCCTTTCTTTAAGCTCTTCAAAAATTTCAGGTACTTGCGGCAGACTTTTGTGCTGTTTGAGATACGAAGACGAAGTATATCAGCAAGAATATGAACGCACACCGAAAGTAGATGCCATTGTCGAAACAGAGGAGGGAAAGGGCATTGTTGTCGAAACAAATCCCTTGAAAGGAATAGTCCGCGTACAGCTTGACTCCAAAAAGGATTCTCCTCCCCAGGCTTTCCATCGCGATACAGTAACGATTATCGGATATTTAAAATCAAATAATGCTGTTGATGCGGAACTTAAAGAGCTTGAAAAAGAATAATAAACCGTAGAAATCGCCCCCCTTATGTAGGAGGGCGATTTTGTATACGGAAATCGAGAATAAAGTGACGCTGTGGTAAGGGGAACTGTTCTGCTCTCATTTTTATTTTATTGGTCTTGGTTCTTGAAAATCACCTTTCAAAAATTTCTTGCTTTGAATTATTGAAGAGGAGGCTATCGCGCCCCCTCTTCACTCCCACTCCTACCCCCTTGCCCCCTATCAAGGGGGAATTATTGCAGGAAAAGATAGCTGCCAATCAGCAGTTTACAAAAACAAAAGCATCGGCGTCATCACTGTTTTATATCACCAATTATCTTCGTATAAGGAACAATCGGCATCAGTTTTTTGATTTTATCAGATTATAATGCTTAATCGTTACAGGAAAGTTTGCCTTTTGGCAATGCTTCAGGCTGCCCAAAGATCTTCTTTCTTTAGCGCTTGAGCGCTCCAAACAGAGAAAATTAAAAACTCTTGATGCCGGAACTTGTTTTGATGACATCGCGGGTGTTGTTAATAGTGATGACATTGATGAAGAGTATTTTGCCGGCTGCCGATTGGCAATTATCGTTTTCGATAATTTAACCCCCTTGAGGGGGTGTGGGGGTGGGAGTGGGGTGTCAAAGAGGGGTGTGCGATAACACCCCTCTTTAATAATCAATATATAAAATTTTCGAAAGGCAACCTTTTAAGCCCTCTCTCCCGATTGGTAGTCTTGCGTTATTTCTAAATAAATAACGGGAGCATAATATGCTCCCCTACAATAAATATTCTTTAATACAACGGCGGGAGTAAACCCCCGCCCTGCAAATTCAAATTTGGCTGTTCAAAGGTCTTCTTCCTTTAGCGCTTGAGCGTTCCAAACAGAGAAAATTAAAAACCCTTGATGTCGGAACTTAATTTGATGACATTGCGGGTGATGTTAATAGTGATGACATTGATGGATAGTCTTTTATAGGCTACCGATTGGCAATAATCGTTTTCGATAATTTAACCCCCTTGAGGGGGTGTGGGGGTGGGAGTGGGGTGTCAAAGAGGGGTGTGCGATAACACCCCTCTTTAATAATCAATATATAAAATTTTCGAAAGG
>SVSD01000013.1 GCA_015064485.1 Oscillospiraceae bacterium
TAAACAGTATTGCCGTAAATGTAACCGCAATAATATCTGCGACAGGTTCTGCCATATAGACCGCCTGTGTCTTGTCTGCCAAAATGCTTGGCATAATATAAATCAGCGGAAGGAGCAATACGAATTTACGCACGACTGCAACCACAATAGAGTTTGCCGCTTTGCCAAGCGATGTAAAGGTCATCTGGCAGGCAATCTGAATTCCAAAGAGACCAAGTCCGCCAAGATAAATTCTCAGCATCGGGGCTGCAAACTGTGCAAGGGTGCTATCCGATGTAAATATCTTAACAAACACTTGCGGAGCTATCATAACCGCCGCCCAGAGTGCAATGGAATATGTCAAACAAGTGATTAAAAGCAGACGGAAGGTTTTCTTA
Source organism: Oscillospiraceae bacterium (assembly GCA_015064485.1). Taxonomy (GTDB): domain Bacteria; phylum Bacillota; class Clostridia; order Oscillospirales; family CAG-382; genus UMGS1052. Next base: position 378 of record SVSD01000013.1, read on the forward strand.
ACTCTGTCCGCATTTTTAGCACCAAAATTGTAGCTTGTTATAGGCTGAGCACCTTGTGCAATTCCCTGCAGAGGTAACATTGCAAACTGCATCACACTTGTCATAATGGTCATGGCACCGACTGCAATATCACCGCCGTATTTAAGGAGAGAAGAATTAAAGCAAACGGAAATCACACTTTCGCTCGACTGCATAACAAACGCCGCTGTTCCAAGTGCGATGCAAGGCAGAATTATGTCTGCTCTGAGTTTCAGATTTTCTTTCTTTATTTTGAGTTGTGTCTTCTTACCGCAAAGGAAAGAGATAATCCATACGCATGAAAGCATCTGCGAAATAATGGTTGCAAGTGCCGCTCCTTTTACACCCATTTGGAATCCAAAAATGAATATGGGGTCAAGCACAATGTTGCACACCGCACCGATAATTACCGAAACCATCGATACAGTGGTAAAGCCCTGTGCAGTTATGAATGTGTTCATACCCAAGGTCATCTGCACAAACAAAGTACCAATAGCGTAAATGCTCATATAATCGGTGGCATAACCGATTGTGTTTTCACTTGCACCAAAGGCAAGGAGCAAATCCTTGTTCCAAATAAGCAAAACTGCGGTCAGGATAACTGACACAACAATCTGCAAGCTAAAGCAGTTTCCAAGTGTCTTTTCGGCGGATTCAGTATCCTTTTCGCCCATAAAGATAGATGCTCTCGGTGCACCGCCTGAGCTTACCAATGCCGCAAACGCTGAAACAAGCATAATTATCGGCATACAAACACCAACACCCGTAAGTGCCAAACTGCCATCACCGGGCATATGACCTATGTATATGCGGTCAACTATATTGTAAAGCATATTGATAAGCTGTGCCACAACCGTTGGAATGGACAGTCGGAACAAAAGCTTACCGATAGGCTCTGTCGCTAAAAATTCTTTTTTGTCATTCATTTAATATAACACCTTATTTTCGTATATAATTCATCCAAACAACATCATCGTATTGCTTGATTTCTTTTAATTTAAATTCGGATAATGTGCTATCCATAAATAACGGTTTGTCCTCAGCATCAGCAATAATCGGGGCAACAACAAGACTAATCTCATCAATTACACCTACTCGCTGAAAATATCCGTTTACAATGCTTCCGCCCTCTAAAAGAAGACAGTTTATATCCATAAGGTTTTTAAGCTTTTCAAGAGCAATTTTGACATCAATTTCTTTTTCGCCTGCAAAGATATATGGAATCTCTATACTTTGAAGATAGGCAAGAAAACGTCCGTCTACTTGCTCGGTTAAAACTTCGATTATCTGTGCATCTCCATAACCGGGATCTTCGTCGATAATTTTACTATTTTTCCAACCGAGTTTACCTTTTGGATCAAAACTTACTGCGTAGAATCCCGATAGATTATCAGGAATAAAATCATCTTTGTTCTCGACAGGCTCGTACCTTGTCAAATCAGGATACCAACCGCCCGTGAAACTGCTTTCCATCGTCACACGACCGCAAATAAAACCACTTGCATCATTTCTGTTGTACTCACGATTTAACTCATAATAAATATCCGTAGCTTTTTCACATTCCGGTCGGGACAAAAATTTTCCCGTAACCTTTCCATCTATTGATGTCACCATGTGACAGATTATGTGCGGTCTGTTCATCAAATCACCTCTGCATCAATTATACTATATATTCATAGGAATTTCAATAACGCCAAAACACCCCTCAATTTTTTCTAACATTTTTCTAGCACTTTTCTAGCGAAAATCCAAAAAACGCATCAAAAAGCGGCAATACGAAAACTCATAGAACAGCAAAGGCTTTGAAGGATTTTAACCCCTCAAAGCCTTGATTTTATACGGTTTTTATCGCTTTTTAAGTTCCTTTAACTTCCGCTAATTTACTCTATCTAAAAAGAGTGTCTAGGAGCTCGAAATCAGTTTGTCTTAGACGGCACAAAGATTCGAATTTCACTTTGTTAGTCAAAAACACTTTTTAAAAGTATATTTAGTTTTTATTAAATCGGTTTTAATGCACTACTTCTATTATATTATCAAACCTCGTCTTTTCCGTTATGCTCTGCACACTCTAAAATTACGGGTGTTGGAAAGCACATATTAAGATGCAAGTAATCTTTCCAAGTCTAAAATAAATACAATTTGAAAAGCCAATCTGGTATTTACAGAGGATGAATTTTGTGATACAATGCAAATGTAAACATAACATTTAAGAAGATGATCAGTTACTGCTTTTAGCATAACTGAAATGCCATTCACATCGGACAACGAATTATGTATATACTGACAGAGGAATAACTATGACAAAAAAGAACGAAAGAAACACAAAAGGGAAGATAATCAATGCGGCGTGGGCTCTTTTTTATGAGCAAGGGTATGAGAATACGACTGTTGATGAGATAATCGAAAAATCAAAAACCTCAAAAGGCTCGTTTTATCATTATTTTGAAGGTAAAGATGCGCTTTTGGGCTCGCTTTCGTATATTTTCGACGAGGAATATGCACGACTTCAGAACAGTTTTCCGGAAGGGATGTCAAGCTTTGAAAAACTCCTTTTTCTAAACTGCGAATTGTTTTCTGTTATTGAGGACAGAATAGATATTGATTTGCTTACGCGCCTTTATTCCACACAGCTTATAACTAAGGGCGAAAAATGCCTTCTTGACAATAAGAGACTTTATTATAAACTTTTGCGTCAGATAGTGACAGAAGGGCAGAAGCAAAACGAAATCACAGATACGATGACCGCAAACGAAATTGTTAAAATGTATGCAATGTGCGAAAGAGCGCTTATTTACGACTGGTGTCTTTGCAATGGGGAATACTCTTTAAAGAGCTATGCAAAGAAGACTATGCCTGCATTTTTGTCTGCAATTCGTATATAAAATATTCTTTTTGTTAAATGCCTTTAAATACATAAAATTACGGATTTTAAGAGAACAAAGTATAGAATTTAGTCTATACTTTGTTCTCTATTGATTTTTTTGAAATTATGTGATATAATAACACATTATTTGCAAAAAAACATCTAAGGAGAATTTCAAATGGATATTTTATCATTTGTACTTTACTTTGTTGCAATGGTTTCCATCGGTATATACTTCTTCTTCAAGTCGAAGGTTATTACCGAAAAGGATTATTTCCTCGGCGGCCGTGCAATGGGGCCGTGGGTTACTGCGATGAGTGCTCAGGCATCTGATATGAGTGCCTGGCTTCTTATGGGACTTCCGGGAAGTATACTTGCATTCGGTTTCGGTCAGGCTTGGATCGGCATCGGTCTTGCGATCGGTACTGCTGCAAACTGGATTATCGTTGCAAAAAGACTTCGTAAGTTTTCAAAAGCATCCGGTGATGCAATTACACTTCCGCAGTATCTTTCAAATCGTTTTGCTTCAAAAAGCCATACGGTAAGCATAATCTGTGCTATTGTATTCCTAATTTGCTTTACGATTTATGTAGCATCTGCTTTTGTGGCAGGAGCTGATGTATTTTCAACTCTTTTCCCGAGTCTTGAAAAATCATATGCAATGATTATCTTTGCGGTAATCGTTGTTCTTTACACATTCCTCGGCGGCTTTAATGCTGTTTGCTGGACCGACTTTTTCCAGGGCCTTTTGATGCTCGGCGCACTTCTTATTGTTCCGATCGTTGTAGGCTTTACAGGCAATCTTGATACATCTGCTCTTTCAACGGTATATCAAGGTCCCAACGGTGAAGAGTTCAAGTTTGTTACAAACTTTTTCAATGCAAGCTGGCAGGATATTCTTTCGGGACTTGGCTGGGGACTCGGATATTTCGGTATGCCCCATATTATCGTAAGATTTATGGCTATCAAAAAGCCTTCTATGGTTAAGAAATCTGCAACGGTTGCAATCATCTGGGTTGTACTTTCTCTTGCTGCAACTATTGTTATTGCATATTTTGGCAGAATGTTTGTTTTCGAAAACGGCACAGATTTGTCTGCTGTTCTTCTTGCTGAAGGCAAGCAGTCTATGATATTTGTTGAACTTGTTCGTGATGTGTTCCCGAGCTTTGTGGCAGGACTTCTTCTTGCGGCAATCATTGCGGCTTCTATGTCGACAGCCGATTCTCAGCTTCTTGTCGCAGCTTCTTCTTTCTCAAGCGACCTTTATAAGCCTCTTGTAAGAAAAAATGCATCAAATAAAGAAATGCTTTGGGTAAGCCGTATCGTTGTTCTTGTTATTGCTGTTGTGGCATATTTTATTGCAAGCAGCGAAGGTGATGCGGCACAGGCTATTATGAATCTTGTTTCAAATGCATGGGGTATTTTCGGTGCAGCTTTCGGACCTGTTGTACTTCTCTCACTTTTCTGGAAGAGATTTACATACAAGGGTGCTGTTGCAGGTATCATCGCAGGTGCACTTGTTGATATGCTCTGGCTCTGGATGCCTGTTGCGGACGGTAAAGCACTTACAGCTCTTACCGGTGTGTATGAGATCATTCCCGGTTTTATAATCGGTACAGTTGCAGCAGTTGTTGCAACACTTATAGATAAAGCTCCTTCAACCGAAGTTAATGCGATTTTTGAAAGAGCAACAGATAACAGTATTGACGACTAAAAACAAACGGCAATTCTTTTTTCAGAATTACCAATACGGTTTTTAATAAATATGATAGAAGGGATTTTTAATGGAAAAATTACTTGTAGGTTTAACATTTGGCGGAGCTCTTTTAGCTTTAATATTTGCACTTTTAACTGCACTTAAAGTTATGAGATTTCCCGAAGGCAATGATTTGATGAAGAAGATATCTTCATCTATCAGAAAGGGCGCAAACGCATACTTGAAGCGCCAGTATAAGATAGTTATCATTTTCTTTGCAATTATGTTTTTGATACTCGGTGTTATGGCATATTTTGGCTTCCTTACACCGTATGTACCTTTTGCATTTGTTACCGGCGGTTTCTTTTCTGCACTTTCAGGATTTATCGGGATGAAGATTGCAACAGCATCAAATGCAAGAACCGCAAACGCTTGTCAGCAAGGCTTAAACCGAGGTTTAAGAGTTGCTTTTTCTGCAGGAAGCGTTATGGGCTTTACTGTTGTAGGTCTTGGCCTTTTTGATATTTCTGTATGGTTCTTCCTTTTGAAGTTTGTATTTAATCTTACTCCCGAAGCAATTACATCTGCAATGCTTACATTCGGTATGGGCGCTTCTTCCATGGCTCTTTTTGCAAGAGTTGGGGGCGGAGTTTTCACAAAAGCTGCCGATGTCGGTGCTGACCTTGTAGGTAAGGTAGAGGCGGGAATACCCGAGGATGACCCCAGAAATCCTGCTGTTATCGCAGATAATGTCGGCGATAATGTAGGTGATGTTGCAGGTATGGGCGCTGACCTTTATGAATCTTATGTAGGTTCTATTATTTCGGCGTGTGCTCTCGGAGTTGCGGCATTCCATTCACTTGAAGCTATGGCACTTCCTATGCTTCTTGCGGCGGTAGGCGTTGTTTGTTCAATTCTCGGAACATTCCTTGTAAGAACAAAAGAGGGCGCTACTCAGAAACAGCTTCTTTCGGCTCTCGGAAGAGGTACAAATTTCTCCGCTATAATGATTGCCATTGTATCATATCCTATAGTTTACTATATACTCGGCAAAGAAAACTGGAAGATATATTTTGCGATCCTTGCTGGACTTATTGCAGGTGTTCTTATCGGTCAGGCAACAGAATACTTTACATCCGACAGTTATAAACCCACCAAAAATCTTGCGGCAACTTCCGAAACCGGTACTGCTACGATAATAATAAACGGTTTGTCTGTAGGTATGCTTTCCACAATGCTTCCGATAATCATAATTTCTGTTTGCGTTCTTGTTGCATATTATGTATCGGGCGGCGCACAAAGTGCTTCTATGGGTCTTTACGGAATAGCACTTGCCGCAGTAGGTATGCTTTCGACTCTCGGCATCACTCTTGCGACAGATGCTTACGGCCCTGTTGCTGATAATGCGGGCGGTATTGCTCAGATGGCGGGACTTGATGAAAAGGTAAGAGAAAGAACAGACGCTCTTGATTCGCTCGGAAACACAACTGCCGCAACAGGTAAGGGCTTTGCCATCGGCAGTGCGGCGCTTACAGCTCTTGCACTTATGGCTTCTTATATTGATAAGATAAATACAATAGACGGCGGAGCACAGGCAATTTCAAATCTTAATATCACAAATCCTTCGGTTTTGGTCGGCCTTTTTGTCGGCGCGTGTCTGCCGTTTGTATTTGCTGCACTTACAATGAATTCTGTAGGCCGTGCGGCTCAGAGTGTTGTTGTTGAAGTACGCCGTCAGTTTAAAGAAATCAAAGGACTTATGGAAGGAAAGGCTGAGGCTGATTACGCAAGCTGTGTAGACCTTTGTACAAAAGCAAGCCTTCGTGAAATGGTACTTCCCACAGTCGTTGCTGTAATTGTTCCTATCATCGTAGGACTTGTTCTCGGTTGTACAGGTGTTGTAGGTATGCTCGCAGGAGCGACAGCGTCAGGTTTCCTTATTGCGATATTTATGTCCAATTCGGGCGGAGCATGGGATAACGCTAAAAAGTATATCGAAAGCGGTGTACACGGCGGTAAGGGCTCTGATAACCATAAGGCGGCGGTAGTCGGCGACACAGTCGGAGATCCTTTTAAGGATACAGCCGGCCCTGCGATTAATATTCTTATCAAATTGCTTTCAATGGTTTCAATCGTTTTTGCAACTGTTGTAGTTAATTTCTCCATACTTTAAAAGATAAAAAGCGATAATAAAAGGTTTAAACTTTTATTATCGCTTTTGATTTTTATTACTTATTAAGCTCTTCAAGAATTTCCTGTGCGTTCGTATCAGGCTTTACTTTCGGCATAACTTTTTCGATTATACCGTTTTCGTCAATGATAAAAGTAGTTCTTACAACTCCAAAGCCGACCTTGCCGTACATTTTCTTTTCCTGCCATACTCCGTATGCGTTTATTGCCAAAAGTTCGGGGTCTGACAGCAGAATAAAGGGCAGGTTATGCTTCTCTGCGAATTTGCTGTGTGAAGATGTACTGTCACGGCTGATGCCGATAATTTCAAAATTGGCGTTTTTAAACTGTTCATATGCTCCGGCAAAAGCACAAGCCTGGCGGGTGCATCCCGGAGTATTGTCTTTGGGATAAAAATATAAGACGACTTTTTTGCCTATAAAATCCGAGAGCGAAACGCTGTTTCCGTTTTTGTCGCTCAATGTAAAATCAGGGGCTTTCATTCCTTTTTCAAGCATACTTTTTCTCCTTTATATATCTATTTCAATTCCAACGGGACAATGATCGCTTCCCATAATGTTTCCGAGAATGAAGCTGTCTTTTACTTTTGGAAAGATCCTGTCTGATACAACAAAATAATCTATGCGCCATCCGACATTCTTTTCGCGAGCTTTCATCATATAGCTCCACCAGGAATACTCGACTTTTTCGGGATAAAGACTGCGGAATGTGTCTTTAAATCCGCTGTCAAGAAGTTTTGAAAACTTTTCTCTTTCCTCATCCGAAAAACCTGCGCTTTTGCGGTTTGTTTTCGGATTTTTAAGGTCTATTTCTTCGTGTGCAACATTAAGATCGCCGCAATAAATGACAGGCTTTTTCTTGTCAAGAGAAATGATATGCTCTCTCAGATCGTCTTCCCACTCCATACGGTAGGGAAGTCTTGCAAGTTCCTTTTGGGAATTAGGTGTATACACATTCAAAAGATAGAAATTATCATATTCAAGAGTTATTGCTCTTCCTTCGGTATCGTGTTTTTCAATTCCGATACCGTAGGTGACAGAAACAGGCTCTTTCTTTGCGAAAATTGCGGTTCCCGAATATCCCTTCTTTTGTGCACTGTTGAAATATTGAAAGTGGGACGGGGAGTCAAAATCTGCCTGTCCTTGTTGCATTTTGGTTTCCTGAATACATACAAAATCAGCATCAATGTCTTTAAAGAATTCATCAAAGCCCTTTGAAAGGCAAGATCGAAAACCGTTAACATTCCAAGAAATAAATTTCATATTATCACATCCTTTTATGTTTTTATTCTATCACAGCGAATGTGTTTTTGCAACAAAATATTGACAGGGCTTTTTTTTGATATATAATAAGAGTAAAGGAGATGGTTTTATGATACAATTTCATGTTTATCCCGGCGGGAAAAAAAGAATTGTGACTTTCAGCTATGATGACGGAGCTCCTCAGGACGAAAGACTTGTTGAACTTTTTAATAAATATTCAGTTAAGGCTACTTTTCATCTCAACGGCAATAATTATATCGGTAAAACTGAAGAAGAACTTGAAAAAATAGGAAAATTGTATGAGGGACACGAAATATCCTGTCATACTCTTTTGCACGGATGGCCAACAAGAATGCCTGCTCAGTCGCTTGTCGGAGAGGTTATGGAGGATAGAAAAATTCTTGAAAAGATTGCCGGATATCCGGTAATCGGTATGTCATATCCAAGCGGTTCGTTTAATGACAGGGTAGTTGATATACTTTCCGCCTGCGGAATTGTTTACAGCCGAACCGTAAGATCTACAAAGTATTTTGAACTTCCGGATAATTTTCTTGAATGGCATCCTTCCTGTCATCATAAAGACGCTAAAGAACTTGCAAAATATTTTTTGGACTCACTCGATTCTATCTGGACAGCACCGCTCTTTTATATCTGGGGGCATAGCCACGAGTTAAAAACAGAGGATGATTGGAAATATATGGAAGATCTTGTTTCTGTGATTTCTTCAAACGATAAAATTTGGTATGCTACAAATATAGACATTTATAATTATATAACCGCGCAGAAAAACCTTCAGATAAGCACCGACGAAAAAGTGTTTTATAATCCCTCTTCGCTTGATTTATGGGTTGAAAAGGATAAGAAGCAGATAATTAAGATCCCTGCAGGGCAGACTGTCAGAATATAAAATAAAAAAGGAGCTGTAAAAAATTACAGCTCCTTTTTTAGGGGATAGAAAATGCTTCAGAATGGACAAACAGCATCCGAAGGCGTACTTCCGTACGACGAGAGGTGCTGTTTGTTCATAGCAAAAAAGAATAATTATTTTGAAAAACTCATTTTTTGAGTTTTTTCTTTCATTTTATCGGATTTTATCTCGGTTTTTCTTTTAGTTATCTTTATTTTTCTTTTTTTGCACTCCGGACTTTTTTTACATCCTCTTTTGCTTTTTAAGTTCCTCCCATAATCCTTCACAGCCCTGAAGAATATCGTTGTAGGCGATATCGAACCGTCGGCTGTACCAGGGATCTGCCACATCCGAAAACTTTCCTGCAAAAGACATAAGCTTTCTGATTTTATTGTTGTCATCTTTGCCGAGAATAGCTTTTATGTTTCGGATATTTGCATCGTCCATACCTATAAAAATATCATATTTGTCCCAATCATCCTTTTTTAACTGTACCGCTCTTTTATCGTCGCATACAATACCTTTTGATAAAAGCATATTTTTTGCGGGAGGATATACAGGGTTTCCTTTTCCGCAGATTATTTCTTCGGTGCTTGTAGCGCTTGACGAAACGATAAAATGATCTGATTTGCCGTTTTTTTCGGCAATTTTTTTAAAAATGAATTCAGCCATAGGACTTCTGCATATGTTACCGTGGCAAACAAACATTATTCTGTATTTTTCCATATTTTTCTCCTAAAGTATAACAGGTATTTCTTTATCGGCAAAAATCGTATCTTTTTCGGTTATGCAGTCTACGGCGATAATTTTCACACCGCTTTTTTGTGCAGTTCTTAACGCGTCTGCAAAGGCTTTGTGAGTGAGTTCATTGGGGCGAAGCTCTTTTACTCCTTTCATTTGAACTATGAAAAGAATATATGCTTCATATCCGTCATAAACCGAGTTTATAAGCTCGTTTATATGTTTTACTCCTCTTTCGGTAGGAGCATCGGGGAAATATGCCACAAAATCTTTTTCGAGCGTACAGCCCTTTACTTCAAGAAAAATCTTTCTTGAGCCGTCTTCTATATAAAAGTCAAATCGGGAAGAGCCGTATGTCACTTCGCGGCTGATTTTTGCGTTTTCAGAAAAATGACCGCATCTCCCAAGCCATTCATAAGCGGTATCATTTGCGGATTGTGAATCAATATTTATAATAACATTGTTTTCGCCGATCTTTTTTTGAGCGAAAACAACATCGAATAAGGTTTTGCGGTTTGGGTTTTCAGTCTTTTCAAGATAGACACAATTTCCTTCAAACAGCAGTTCTTTCAATCTTCCAGTGTTTTTCAGATGTGCTTCATATGTTTTTCCGTCTATTTCAACGGTGCAGACAAAACGGTTAAGCCGTTTTTTGAATATACCTTCATATATGTTTTCGTATTTCATTTTATCACCGATATAATTATACCTTATATTTATGAAAAAATAAATATAAAAGTTTTTTATTGAAAAAATCGCGGATTCATTGTATAATAAAATGAATGAAAAAAGAAAGGAAGTAGAAATGTTTAAAAATCTGTTTTTGGCTTTTTTTCTTTTTGCGCTTTCTTTTTTGCTCAGAACAGCCTCAGGGTATATAATAAATGACAGCTTCTCTGTTTTGCTTTCTAACTGTGTAAGCGTTATATCGTCGGTTTTGCCGTTCTTAATTTACAGGATCTTTTATAAATCAGACATAAAAAAAACAAAAAAACAAAACGGTTCCGACGCTCTTCCGATATTCTTTTCTGCGTTACTTTTAGCAAATATCGTAACTGTAATTGAAAAAATTGCGGTAAACTATTTTGAATTTTCCTCAAACAATACAGACATACCCCGGCTCGGAGCATTTGAATTTTTAGTATACATTCTGTTTTCTGTACTTTTTGTTCCTGTTGCCGAAGAATATATTTTCCGTAAAAATCTGCTTGAAATTCTATCCGAATACGGAGTTTTACCTTCTTTAATCGCTTCATCTTTGCTGTTTTGTTTAATTCATCCGTTTGGCGCAAAGAGTTATGCGTTTATTATGGGGATTGCTTTTTGCTTGATTTTTATGCGCTGCGGTTTTAAATACAGCATAATTTTTCATATGATAAACAATTCTATAAATATAATTCTTTCAATATTCCAAAAGTCTTTCGGTGCAAAAGTCGATATTTTTTATAGTATTTTTGTTCTGGCGGCGGGAATTATATCAGCGTTTCTGATTATCAAAAAAATTTTAAAAGGCGGTGGCAAAAATAGAAAAAAGACCTGAATATTATATGAAGGCGGCACTTCGCCGTGCAAAGACGGCGGGAAACAGGGGAGAGATTCCCGTAGGTGCCGTTATAGTACATAAAGGCAAGATAATTGCGGGAGGCAGAAACCGCAGAGAACAGGCGAAATGCGCTCTTTGCCATGCAGAAATTTCGGCTATTGAAGCGGCTTGTAAAAAGCTTTCGGGCTGGCGTCTTTGGGATTGTGATATGTATGTAACGCTTGAGCCTTGCCCTATGTGTGCCGGAGCAATAATAAATTCAAGAATAAAAAAGCTTTATATAGGAACAACAGATGAAAAAGCCGGTTCTTTCGGAAGTGTAATTGATTTTAACAAGCTTCCCTATAACCATAAGCCCGAAGTTGTTTTCGGAGTATGCAAAGAAGAATGTTCAAATATACTGACAAGCTTTTTTAAGGAGCTTCGAGAAAAGAAAAAACAGGAAAAGCTTTTAAAACAAATGCAAAATCAAACAAATTAATATGTAATATGGAATAAAATCACACCTTGCTCATATAATTTACTGTACGCAAAAAATGAGTGAGGTGTTTTTATATGTTTGTATTTTCATTAAACGGAAGAACTGTAAAACTTGCCGGACTTTGCGCTGTTGCATGTGTTGCGATTGCGGCAACAGTATTTCTTCTGCCCGAAAAAGAAATGACCGGGACTGCGTATGTTTCGGCAGTAACAAATGAATCAATAAGCTTTACGGGAATAAAAACCGAAGAAGACAGACAGGAATTTATTGCCGATTTCGGGATCAAGGTATCAAGCCAGCCGATAGAAGAGTTGAGTTCACAGCTTCCAAAAAAATTTGATGCTGTATATGAAGAATATAATACGATACAGTTGGCTCAAGGCCTTGACCTTTCAAAATATAAGGGCAAGAAGATAACAAGATATACATATAAGATGGAAAACTACCCGAAAGACGAAAAGGGTCTGCCTGAAAATGTTTATCTTAATCTTATTCAGTATAAAGACCGTATAGTAGCCGGGGATATAGCATCCTCCGAAGGCGGCGGTTTTGTAAGAACTTTCTGCGATTTTTCCGCTGTTAAATAACAAAAACGGCTGTAAATTTTTACAGCCGTTCTTTTTTAAATGTGCACTTCTATTTTTTTTGTTTCTTTAAATATCTTTCCGTCATTTATTATATTTCCGGAACTTGTCACTCTCTTTTTGCCGTCTTTTATATATCGTATAAAAAGATCAAAGCCGAATTCGGAAAATTTTACAGTAGCTCCGTCTGTTATATCGCTCAAAGGAAATACCCGTTTTGTGTTTATAAGGATATACGGCTTTTCGGTGTCGGTGTCAAAGGCTTCTATACCGAGTACATAATTTAATATAAGTCTGTAAAACCATCCTGCCGCTCCGGTGTAATGTGTCCAGCCTCCGCGGCCTATATGACATTTTGCACTGTAGATGTCTGCCGCTACAGAATAGGGTTCTGTGGTATATGAGCTTTTAATAATGTCTTTCACACCGTCGCTTGAACGGTAGGCGGGGTTAGAATATTTAAGGATCTGTGCACCGAAAGAAGCGTATTTTTCAGATGCTTTTATATCCTTTTCAAAGAGTTTGTCCGAAAGGGCAAAACAGCCCAGCGCAAAGAGTAAAGCTCCGTGAGTATACTGACCTCCGTTTTCGCGAACTCCGGGAATATAGCCTTTAATATATCCGGGGTCTTTTTTTGTTTTGTCAAATGCGGGGGATAAAAGCTTCATTATTCCGAACTCTTTATCAAAGAGATTGTTATATGCTGTATCAAGAGCTTTTTGGGAAATTTCATCAGGCATACCGCAAAGAGGGGCAATACATTGTGCCATAAGGTCTATATTTCCTTCAGAGCAATCAAAGCTTCCGAGAGGCGACATATCGTCGTAGTAACCTCTTATAAAATAGCCGTTTTTACTGTCAAATGCGTGTTTTATCAAATTGTCTTTAAGCTTTTGAACAATGCCTTCGTAGGCAGTTTTCCTTTCCGTATCATTTCGTTTTACGCATATTTCCGAAAAGTTTATTAGGTTCATTATAAGAAACATTGTTGTAAAGGTGCTCTCGCCTTTACCGTCTTTTCCTACTGCGCTGTATCCGTCGCACCAGTCACAGCAGCCCATAAGACAAAGTCCGTGTTCACCTAAAAGCGAGCACGCTCTGTCAAGGCATCTTGCGGCGTGTGCATAAAGGGTTTCCTTTGTGCTTGAATTTTTGAAAGTTATATATTTCTCGTTTTCGTTTTGGGAAAGCTCTTCTCCTTCTATATACGGTATAGATATATCCAAAAACGAATAATCACCTGTTGCTTTTGCATATTCGCAAACGGCATATACAAGCCATAAATAGTCATCCGAGCAAGTGGTTCTGATTCCTTTTTTGCCTTGAGTATGCCACCAATGAAGGACATCTCCTTTTAAAAACTGATGTGCTGCGGCGCGGCAGATATGAGTGAGCGCTCTTTTTTTATCTGAATATATTAATAAAAGACAGTCCTGTAGCTGATCTCTGAATCCGTATGCGCCTCCCGACTGATAGTATCCCGAACGGGCAAGTATTCTCGAGAAAACGCAGTAATAGGGTAAAAAACGGTTGAACATCACTTCAAGACTCTTTGCTTCACAGCTCTGCTTTGAGGGTGTAAAATTGATGTCGGGAATAAGCCGGATTTTAAAATCTTCAGCTTGCTTTTCGACAGTTAAATCATTGCTTTTGAAAGTGTTTTCTGTCAACTCTTCGACAAGAGAACAGTTTTTTTCTGCTCCTAAAATAAAAGTACAAAAATTTTTGCCGTTCTTAAGATAACAGCCTGTGCAAACAGAGGTTGAAAACCTTGTTTTTTCTTCTGATTTTTCGTTCAGAAAAATGTTTTCCGATGCTAATGACGAAAAATGCTTTCCGCTTGAAAAGACCTTTAAAAATCCTTTATGATTTCCGAAGCTTTCCGATAGGGGATTTGTAAAAACAACGGTGCCGTCGTCTTTTTGCGAGGCGATATTTTTTGTGTTAAATCTTCCCATACACGGTATTATGCAATAGAAAAGAAGCGCGTTGTCTATCTGTTCTCCGTTTATTTCAACTTTTATTTCTTTTACAGGAAACTTTACAGCACAGCTTATTGTTACTTTATAGGCAGCATTTGCAGCTTTGCCGTAATACTCCGCTTTTCCTTCAAAATATTTTACATATGACGAACATTTTGCAAGATCAAAAAATACGCCGTTTACAGAAAGGAAAAGTTTTTCGCCTTCAAAAGAGGAATTACCGTCTTTTACCCAAGGTGTGATGCGCATTTCCGAAGCATTCTTATAAAAGGTATAGCCGAAAGAGTCTTGTGTTACTACGCTTGAAATGTTTTCCCCCGAAAGAATATGAGACATTGGGGCTTTTATTTCTTTTGTTTTGTCCACACAGAAAAAATTGCCGTCAAAAAAACCTGTATTTACTTTAAATCCCGTCTGGGGAATATCGCAGTATTTTCCGCTGATTACAGGCAGAATTGCTCTTTTTGATTCGCTCTTTTTTCTTTTTGACAGATTATCCGAATAGGTTTCGCTAAAAGAACACGATTTATATTTGATGGCGTAAATGTCATCTGAAAGAGTGCTTTTGTCAATAAGATGAATACCGCCCTTGCTTCTTCCGAGATATCCCGAAGCTGTGCAGGAAAGAAGTAAAGACCGTATCCTTTTTTCCGTATGCCTGTTGTATTTGTCAGCTTCACTGTAAAGAATAACAAGATCGCTTCTTATATTTTTCATAGTAAGAAGTCGGAAGGCTCTTACTTTTTTCTCAAGCGGTACAGGAAAGAAATAGTTGCCGACATCAAGTGTGATTATAGGATAATCGCCGGAAATTCCGTGTTTCCAAAGCGAATTTATAGAAATATTCGGCGGTGTTTGCGAAAAGAATTTTTGAAGCGAAGAACAGATTTTTATATCTGCATCTTTTCCGAAGACAATATCAGAAAGCGTATCGCAAACAGTGTTACAGCTTCCGAGAGATGAAATTCCCGCGCCTACAGTGAATTGCGATGATGCATCGGTAAGCGCTTTTTTTGCCGAATCGAAATCGCTTTTTCTTGCTTTTAGTATTGCTTCTTTTGCTGTATCTACACTATGTGTCATAACAAGTATAAGCTCGGAACTGCAGTTCCCGTTTATATCTGTAACAATATTGCAAAACGGATTTATACACGCACCTGTTTTATTATCTGTTTCATCAAAAAGAACATAGGGGTCGTAGTATACGGCGTTTTTCATATCATATTTGCGACGGGTAGAAAAGGATATATCGGAGCTTAAATCAGCAAAGGCTGCCGCAAGTACTATTTCTTCTTCGCTTTGCGTTCGGGGTCTTTTTTTGTAATAAAGTATTTTTTCGGTTTTATCAAAATCTGCTTCGATAAAAAGCTCCGAAAATGCAGGATGTGATTCGTAGGCGATCCTTTTGTTCATACAGGGGATAAACGAAAATGAAAGCCTGATGTTTTTTGCCTGCGTTTTTCCTGAAAGTTTCATTCTTATCGGAGAAAAGTTTTGCGGAGAGATAGAATAAGAAAGAGAAAAATCTCCTTTATCGCATGAAACGGAATGCTTCGCAAAACCCTCGCCGTATGAAAAAGAAAATTTACAGTCTTTATCGGGAAGCTTTGAAAGGGGAGTAAGCCCGATTATTCTTCCGTCGATCATAAGATGACACATAAGGGTTTGAGGAGTGTCGTGAAAATATTTTTCAAATGATGAAAGATTTAAAAGAGTATCGCCTTTTGAAAGGGCAATATGACCGCAATCGCTTATTATACAGGTGCTTTTTCCGTCGGACAAACAGGCGCATACAGGGTCTTTAAAAGAAAAACTGTCTGAGATGATTTTTTCTGTCCGTGCTTCCTTTTTGTGATTTACATAAGGTCTGCCTGTATTTATCATTTTTTTGATAACTGCATTTACAGGTATCTTTTCTTCAAGTAACTCTTTTCCGCAAGCCATCATAGCATCCATCATAAACCGTTTTCTTACGGAATCTCCCCTGACAGCGTTTGTAATTGCGAGAAGGCTCATCCCAAGATGATGCGACATATAGCTTTTTACGATTGCGTGTGAGTTTTTGACTCTTGATTTTGTGAAATCCAAAGCTTCAAAGAATCCGTATTTTCCGTACATTCCCATCTTTTCAAGATTTGCAAGATTTTTGCATACGCCTTTTACGGATACACACAGCGAAAGAAATGATGAGTAGGGGGAGATGACAGCTTCTTTTCTGTTTTCGTTTGTCCTTGAAAGAATCGGTACACCGAATGCTTTATACTGGTAATTCAAATCGCAGTCAAATGCAAAATACCCGCTTTCGGAAATTCCCCATACCCGTTCTTTTCCGATCTTTCTTGATGCTTGTGCCTTATATGCAAAAAGCATGGCTTCGTATAGCAAAGAACCTTTTTTAAAGGGCATAAACAAGGCGGGCATAAAGTATTCAAAGGCAGTACCGGACCAGGATGAAAGCCCTATAAAGCCTTTTGCCGTAATAAGCGGTCTTGCGAGCTTTTTAAAATGATTCTTCGGCACAATTCTTGAGGATGCGGCATAATAGCTTAGAATTCTTGATTCGCTCATATAAAGGTCGTAACAGCTTTTGTCGTAGACGGGAGAATCTGTGATGTTGACGCCCACATAAAACAGCTCTCGTTCTTTGTTGTAAAGTACCGAGAAATCTGTTTCATTGATAATATCAGATATTCTTTTTGCGGTTTCTATAAGCTCAGGCTTTTGTGAAGTATAATCGTAAATCCCGTTTTTTAATGTTATAAGGCAGGCGATGAAGTTTCCGCTGTCTACAGAAGAAATATATCTCGGCGCAAGAACAGACAGATTTTTTGTGTTGTACCAGTTGAAAAAATGTCCGTTCCATTTTTCCATTTTTTCAAGAGTTTCGACAGTTTTGGTTATACGGTTGTAAAACTCATCTGTATTTATCATTCCCATATCCCGTGCACAAAGGGTGCTCACAAGATAAAGTCCGATATTGGTAGGAGAAGTTCTGTGAGCGATTTTTTCGTGGGGCGCAAGTTGAATGTTGTCGGGCGGAAGAAAATTTTCGTTTTGATTAACATTTTCAGAAAAGAAATTCCATATATCGGCGGCATACGATTTTAGCTTTAAAATTTCTTTCTCATCATTCCGTTTTTGCGGTTTTCTGTTTTTTGAAGTGAAATATGCAAGAAACGGCATTATAAAAAAGGCAAATCCCGCTGTTTTTATGAGGCCGGAGGGAGAGAAAACAAACAGGAGAACTCCCAAAACGCACGAAATTATATGCTTTGTTATAAATACGGATGCGTCAGAGCTGCCGCTGTCTGATTGTGCGGCGGTTACCCATTCAAGCAGTTTCCTTTTCGAAATACACATACGGTAAAGCGATGTCGCAGAGGCTGAAAGCGACATAAGAGCATCTTTTGCAAGCATCGCTTCAAAAAACAACATTCTCAAAAAACTTTGCCATATTCCGACTGTTACACCTTTTGAAAAAAACTTTCTTGCAGTGCTTTTGATCGCAAGACCGGAAACTGTATTAACAGCGTCTATCAAAAATGGCATTATATATGGTGATAGGGAAGTAAAAAAGAGTATTGCAGAATATTTTTCGGGCAAAAACGGAGAAAGAAGTATTAAAAGTAACGAAAATACCGGTGTAAAAACACGCCTTACATTGTCAAAGAGCTTGTATTTCGAAAGAGGGGAGTAACCGTATTTTTTATGCATAAAGCGGATGTTCTGAATATCGCCTCTTATCCATCTGTGTTTTCTTTTTAAATATGACAGCTCGTTTTTCGGAAATCCGTCTGTAAGCTCGATGTCGCAAAGAAGAGCGGTTCTTAATTTTTCGCCTTCAAGTATGTCGTGGCTCAAAATACAATCATCGGGAAATATTTTACTTTTTATTATTGTTTCATAAAAAGCTTCTACATCAAATATCCCTTTTCCGCAAAAAATACCTTCGCCAAAAAGTGATTGATAAATTTCAAATGAAGCACCGGAATATATATCCATACCGCCGCTGTCGCACATAAGACGGGAAAAAGGTGTTTTTCTTGCGCCTGAAAGGTCGGTCGACATTTTTGGCTGCATAATTCCGTAGCCCGATACGACCGAATGTTTTTCTTTGTCGATAACGGGTTTGTTTTTTGGATGGATCATTTTGCCCACAAGCTCTTTTACTGTGTCTATACCGAGGTTTGTGTCAGAATCAAGGGTTATGACATATTTTACTCTCTTTAAGAAATCTGTGTTATCGGATACGCTTTTGATATTTGTATCAAACGAAGAGGCTCCTTTTTTTATCAGTTTAGCAAGCTCAATAACCGCGCCTCTTTTGCGCTCGTATGCCATAAAACAGCTTTCGCTTTTTGAGTAGCTTCTCGGACGGATGAAAAGTATAAAATTGCTGCCGTATTTTGCGTTGAGAGAATCTATTCTTCCGCACGCATAGGATAGAATTTTTTCATCTGCGGCGCTGGTTGACGAAATACAGTCGGGAAGATCGCATAAAAGTCCGAATTTGATGTTTTTACCGCTGTTTGCGTTATATATTCTTTCAAGCTTGTTAAATAGTTCCGAATCGAATTTTTCTCCCCTCAAAAGTGAAGTGATAACGCAAAGCGTTGTTGCATCGTCCGGAATTTCTGAAAGCTTGATTGCGGGAACAAAGCCTGTGTTTTTAGCAAATTTGGCACATATTGCTTCCATAATCGGCTTTACTCCCTCCACTATCGGGAAAAACAAGAGCGGAAAAAGGAAAAGGGTTGTAAAATATGAAAGTAAAAATGAAATAATTGCAGAAACAGTGTATAGGGCGGGGAAAAAGAATGTATTAAAGGAGCTGTGTTTTCCCACATCATATCCGATATAGTTTTGCGGTGATTTTCCGGAATTAATTGCTTTATTAAGAAGCTTTTTTGCATATTCTGTATCTGACAGCTTTTTCTTTGCGGCTTCAATGTGCAAAAGGCGGCGCAATTCGAATTTTGATGTGTCATCCATATTTTGATATGCACCGGAAGGATCGTTTGAAAGTATTTTTTCAAGCTTTGTGGATAAAAAACTTTTGGAAAAATTGTGTATTGAAAGCTTTTTGAGAGATTTAATAGCATTAATAAGACCGGAAGAATTCAAATTTTCTACGAAAACTCCGTCTTTTTCTGATATGCTCTCTGATATATCACCGATATATGTCAGCAAAGCACATTTTGCGAAAAGAGGAAAATACAATCTGTCGGTAAAATCAAAACCGCCGTCTACAGTATTATCAAATCCTTCGATCAATGCTTTTATTGCACCGTTATCTATAACCCCCTGTGCGAGTCTGCACAGCTTTAAAACATACGAATATGATAACGGAAGGCCGAATTTGTCAGTTCTGCCTTTTGCTTTTCTGAGCTCATCAAAAGATTGAAGAAAATCTTCTTCGATAAAACTGAAATTGTCGCAAAGCCACAAAAAAGGAGCGGACAATTCCGAGTTTTTTTCGGAAAAATGTTCTGCCCTTGAACAAGTTTTTTTAACACCTAATAGTTTTTTTGCCAGAACGCTTTTAAGGTGTTTTGCACTTTTCACATGCAGTGAAGGGGAAAGCTCGTTTATAATACTTTCGCATATCTCGGTACAGACCGCCTGTTTTTCGTTTTCACTTGTATACATTATGCGTTTTCCTTCCGTGATCTTGGATTTTTACACTATTTTTTCCGTAATTTTGAATAATATTCCCGGATGTTTTTGTCTAATATTTACAATTTTGCAAAAAAAGAATAAAAAATATCAAAAACCTCTTGAAATTATCGGAAAATGTGATATAATAATCCCATACTGCTTTAGCGAACTAAAGCGATAAAGCAAAAACAATATTACGGAGGATCTTACAATGAAAAAGATTTTAACACTTACACTCGCAGCAATGATGTGTGTACTCTGCTTTGCAGGATGTGCTGCTCAGGATGACAATGTTCTTACTTGCGGCGTTACTATTTTTGAAAATATGAACGACCTTGATGAAAACGGTGAATGGACAGGTTTTGAAACAGAATTTGCTCAGGCTGTCGGCGCGAAGCTCGGTATGGAAGTTGCTTTCCAGGAAATCGACTGGACTCAGAAATACAGCGAACTTGCTTCCGGTGCTATCGACTGTATCTGGAACGGATTTACAGCAAACTCCGCTGATAACGGCGTTGCAAGAAGCGAACTTGTTGACTTTACATACGGCTATATGCTCAATCAGCAGTGTATCGTTATAAAGACTGAAAACGCTGACCTTTACAAGACAGAAGCTGATCTTGCAGGCAAGATCGCAGGTGTTGAAGGCGGAAGTGCAGGCGAAGCTTATGCTGCAAATGTAATTGGCGAAGAAGGCAAGCTTGAAAAGTATCCCGCACAGAACAAGGCATTCCTCGAAGTTAAGACCGGCGTTATAGACTTTGCAGTTATGGATATCGTTCTTGCAAAGAATATCTGCGGTAAGGGCGACTACGAAGACCTTATGAT
This sequence comes from Oscillospiraceae bacterium, assembly GCA_015064485.1. Classification (GTDB taxonomy): domain Bacteria; phylum Bacillota; class Clostridia; order Oscillospirales; family CAG-382; genus UMGS1052. The sequence goes on from SVSD01000013.1 coordinate 21,131, forward strand.
CGCAGAGGATATCGTTCTCGATTCCGAAATCTATGCTGTAGGTTTTGAAAAGGGAAGCCCCCTTACAGCAAAGGTAAATGTTGCAATCGAAGAGCTTTTCGCTGACGGTACAGTTCAGGCTCTTGCTGAAAAGTACGGCTTCGAAAACACAATCCAGCTTACAAAAGAAATTAAGTAATCTTAATCGAAGGAAGTAAAATGTCTATATCATGGCCTTTATTCTGCCAGGTAACTCTTGATTTACTTGCGGGATTTAAAACAACATGTTTGATTTTTGCGCTAACACTTGTGTTAGCGCTTCCTTTGGGTTTAGCCATATCTTTCGGCTCGATGTCAAAATTCAAGCCGCTTGCATATGTCACAAAGGTTTTTGTCTGGATAATAAGAGGCGTTCCTCTTATGCTTCAGATATTTGTAGTATTCTATGTGCCGAGACTTTTATGGCATGTAAATGCTTTTGACAGATTTTCCGCCGTTATTGTGGCTTTTGTTATAAACTACGCCTGTTATTTTTCCGAAATATACAGGGGCGGTATCGAAAGCATCCCAAAAGGACAATACGAAGCGGGAAAAGTGCTTGGTATGACCAAAACCCAAATATTTACAAAAGTTATTCTTATGCAGGTTGTAAAACGCATAATACCGCCGATGTCAAATGAAATAATAACGCTTGTTAAAGATACAGCTTTATCGCGTGTTATTATGGTAGCGGAAATATTGAAGGTCGCAGAAAACTATACTGCCCGCGCCCTTATTTGGCCGATCTTCTACACTGCCGTATTTTATCTTGCCTTTGTCGGTATACTCACGCTTTTGTTCGGTTATATCGAAAAGAAGCTTGATTATTACAGAACTTAAACGGAAAGGGGGATATTATGCCTATACTCGAAGTAAAAGATATGTATAAAAGCTTTGGCAATGTTCATGTTTTAAAGGGCGTAAGCTTTTCTGTTGAAAAGGGAGAGGTTATATCTGTCATCGGTGCATCCGGAAACGGAAAAACTACCCTTTTGAGATGTCTCACTTTCCTTGAAACTGCCGAAAAGGGCGAAGTTTATGTCGACGGTAACAAAATTTTCGATGCATCGTCAAAGAAAAAAATGTCGGATAAGGAAATAAGGCAAAGCCGTCTGCGCTTTGGTCTTGTTTTTCAGAATTTCAATCTTTTTCCCCAATATACAGCGCTTGAAAATGTTACCCTTGCTATGAAGCTTTTGGCAAAAGACGGACTTAAGGATTTTGGCGGTGATATAGATGAGGTGGCAAAAAGCTACCTTGAAAGGGTAGGGCTTATTGATAAGATAGATTGTTATCCTTGTCAGCTTTCCGGCGGTCAGCAGCAACGAGTTGCAATTGCAAGAGCACTTGCCTTAAATCCCGATATTCTGTTTTTTGATGAACCTACATCTGCACTTGATCCTCTTTTGACAAACGAAGTTCTTGCAACATTGAAAGATCTTGCAAAAGAGAATATGACAATGATTATCGTAACTCATGAAATGAAATTTGCAAAAGAGGTTTCCAGCAAGATAATCTATATGGACGAAGGTTCGATAGTTGAATGCGGTACTCCTACTGAAATTTTCGAAAATCCCAAGCATCCCAAAACAAGAGAGTTTCTTGCCGGATTTATTGAAAATGATGCGAATCAGTAAAAATTGACAAAAATCATAAAAAAACTCCTCGTATTGAAGGAGTTTTTTATGTTTTTAAGGTTAAAATGACGAAATTGACGAAATTGATCATATTTTATAATAAAGCATTTGACTTTTCAATTTTATTTTGATATAATAATTATTGCATAATGGATAGTATGCGAATTTGATAGAGGAGGAAATCGTTTTGGCAAAGATTTATGCTTTTGCAAACCAAAAAGGCGGAGTCGGAAAAACTACTTCAGCTGTAAATATTGCCGCATCCGTCGGAGCTCTCGGCAAAAAAACTTTGCTTATCGATATGGATCCTCAGGGTAACGCTACAAGCGGTGTCGGCATAAGTAAAAAATCGGTTACTAAATCCGCATACGATTTTATAACAGGAAGCGCATCTTTTAAATCGGTGGTTAAAAAGACAAAATACAAAAAGCTTGATATTTTACCTGCAACGATTGCTCTTGCGGGTGCCGAGCTTGAGCTTGTCGATATGCCGGAAAGAGAGTATTTCCTCAAAAAAGCACTTGATTCCATAAAGAACGACTACGATTTTATTTTTATTGATTGTCCTCCTTCTTTAGGACTTCTCACAATCAACAGCCTTTGTGCAAGTGACGGGGTAATAGTTCCTATGCAGTGCGAATACTTTGCCCTTGAAGGACTTTCACAGCTTACTGTAACGATTGCTCAGGTAAAGCGGTTTTATAATTCCGAACTCAATCTTTCGGGCGTCATTATAACGATGTTTGACGGCAGACTTAACCTTTCTTTACAGGTGCTTGATCAGATAAAAAAACATTTCAAAGGCAAGATTTTCAAAGTTCCCGTGCCGAGAAATGTGCGTCTGAGCGAAGCTCCCAGTTACGGTATGCCTGCTATATATTACGATAAGTTCTCAAAGGGCGCAATTGCTTATTGTGAAATTGCAAAAGAAATAGTTGAAATGTAGTTTATAAGGCTGTGAGTGTTTCACAGCCTTTATTTTGAAAGGAAATGATTATGTCGAAAATACTTATAGCTTCTGATATTCACGGATCGGAATTTTACTGCAAGGCACTTCTTGAAAGATTTAACGAAGAAAACGCTGATTACCTCTTTATCCTTGGGGATGTGCTTTATCACGGCCCGAGAAATGACCTGCCCCGCAATTATGCGCCAAAAGAAGTGATTGCCCTTTTAAACCCTATTGCAAGTAAGATAGTATGCATTAAGGGCAACTGTGACAGCGAGGTTGACGGAATGGTGCTTGATTTTCCTATCGAGGCAGAGGTGGTTTCACTTTTTGCAAAAGGGAAGATGCTATATCTTACTCACGGACATAAAGTAAGAGGGGATATAGCCAAGATGAACTGCGTTCTTATTAACGGACACACACATATCCCGATCTGCGAAGAAAATGAAGGCTACATTCATTTAAACCCCGGTTCTGTTTCAATTCCCAAAGAAGGCTCTTGCCATAGCTATATGACATTTGACGGAAATAAATTCTTGTGGAAAAATGTTGAAACAGGCGAAACTTATATGGAAAAAGAATTGTAAAAAAAGAGAGCGAAAAGCTCTCTTTTTTATATGAAGAAAATACATAGTGTTTTTGGTGACCGGCATTGGAATTGCTCGCCTTTTGCGCGTAAAATTAAAAGGTCTCGCCCTTTTTGCTAAAAACAGCCATTTGGGCTGTTTTCTTGACGCAAAAAGCCCTCTCGGGTTCGATTCCCGCTCTGAAAAAATAAAAAAAGAAGCACACAAAAGTGTACTTCTTTTTTGGTGACCCGTACGGGAATCGAACCCATGTTACAGCCGTGAAAGGGCCGTGTCTTAACCGCTTGACCAACGGGCCGTCGACCGACGAGCTACTGCCTGCCGGAAGTATAAATTTGAGAATGAAATATTCTCAGTGCTGCATGCCACTGCAGCCGGCTCTTACTTGCCAAAGCAAGAGAAAAACTTAAAAAGTTTTTTGGTGACCCGTACGGGAATCGAACCCATGTTACAGCCGTGAAAGGGCCGTGTCTTAACCGCTTGACCAACGGGCCTAATCTGCCGACAAACTATTGTCTGCCGGCGAAAGATGGTAGCGGAAGTCGGACTTGAACCAACGACCTATCGGGTATGAACCGAGTGCTCTAGCCAACTGAGCTATTCCGCCATAAGCTTGTGCTGTGAAGTGCCTTCCTCAACACCGCTTGACTATTATATCAAATATATTCTTGTTTGTCAATAACATTTTTCAAAAAAATACATATTTGGGTGAAAGTTTTAAATGATTTGTTGAAAAAAGTATTTTGTTTGTTGAAAATTACTAAAAAAGGCATTTTTTTATTCTTAAATACTGGAAACAGAAAGGACTTTTCGTATACGAAAAGTCCTTTTGTTTTACATAAAATCAACGCAGTTATATGTCAGTTTCCTGAGCCGTCCTGACGCATTTTCATTTCAAGGTATTGTTCCTCTGTAATAAGAACTCTGCGGGGTTTTGAGCCCTCAAAACCGCTTACAACACCCATCTGCTCAAGGATGTCGACTATTCTTGCCGCTCTTGCATAGCCGAGTGAAAGTTTTCTTTGCAAAAGCGAAGTGGAAAGCTGTCCTGCACTTAATGCTACCTGAATTGCGGGCATAACCATTTCGTCACTGTCGGCAAGACTTCCGCCCGAATTTCCTGACATATCATCGCCCGAATCTAAGGATTTACCCTTTTTCTTTTCACCGCATTTTGCAGCTTCTCTTTCGATATCATCAATAATGCTCTTGTCGTATTCGGCTGTGAAATTCTTTTTAAGATATTCCGCAACAGCTTCAACATCCGAATCACTTACGAAAGCACCCTGAACACGGATTGGCTTCATACAGCCTACGGGGGAGAAGAGCATATCGCCTTTACCGAGAAGCTTTTCAGCGCCGGATATATCGATAATTGTTCTCGAATCGACCTGAGATGCAACGGTACATGCTATACGGGAAGGTACATTTGCCTTTATAAGGCCTGTTACGACATCAACAGAAGGTCTTTGCGTACCGATAACAAGATGCATACCTGCGGCTCTTGCTTTCTGTGCAAGGCGGCAGATCGAATTTTCAACTTCATCCCTTGCCGTCATCATAAGGTCTGCAAGCTCGTCGATGATAATAACGATCTGACACATCGGAGGCTTCTCCGGATCATCCTTTGTTATATCGTTATAACCTGCGATGTTTCTTGCACCGACTTCTTTTATAAGTTCAAATCTGCGTTCCATTTCGGATACGGCCCAGGCAAGTGCACCCGCCGCCTTTTTAGGATCGCTCACAACAGGTATTAACAAATGAGGTATTCCTTTATATGGTGTGAATTCAACCTGTTTCGGGTCAATAAGAATGAACTTTACTTCATCGGGGCGTGCTTTATATAAAATACTTAAAATAAAGCAGTTTATACATACGGATTTACCCATACCTGTAGCACCGGCTATAAGCAAGTGGGGCATTTTTGCAACATCGATAAATACGGGACTTCCCGCAACATCCATACCAAGGCAGACAGAAATTCTGCTCTTTAAATTCCTGAATTGGGGATTTTCCAAAAGATTTCTGATGAAAACTGTTGAAACTGTCTTATTCGGTATTTCAATACCAACAGAATCTTTTCCGGGAATTGGTGCTTCAATACGGACACCGGATGCGGCGAGATGAAGCGCTATATCATCCGAAAGGTTTTGAATTGCCTTTACTCTAACACCGATTTCGGGCTGGAGCTCATATCTTGTAACAGTCGGACCGCAGCAGATATTTGTTATCTTTGTGCGTACACCGAAGTTTGCAAGTGTATCAACAAGCTTTACTGCAGTAGCTTTAAGTTCTTCGGTGACAGTAAATGTAGTAGGATTGGGATCTTTCGTTAAAAGGTCGGTTGAAGGATAACTGTAAAGTTCCTCAAGTGTCGGACGGGCTGAAACTCCGAGTTTTCCTCTTGAAACTTCAAAGATCATTTCTTCATCATCGCCGCTTCCTTCGGGGACGATTTTCGAACCGTCGGTTGTGTCTATAACATCTTTGTTAAGGACTGATGTATTCATAGCCATACCGCCGGCTTCAATAAGGGCTCCGTCGGCAAAAATGTCGGAAATATCGGCTTGTGTACCGTTTGAAGAAAGTGTGTCGGATGAATCTTTGATATCGTTTTCGCTGTAGGTAAGATCTCTTGTGTTTTCTATAATATCAAACGGCACGCTGTCGGGAGTATATCCGGAAATATTTGAAATATCCTTTTGTGCACCTGCAATATTTTCAGCTTTGATGCGTTCTTTTTCGAGATTGTCGTCATCAGTATTGATCGAGTCAAAAACAGAAGTTTTTTCGGTTTTTCTGTCCTCTATGTCAACATCTATGTTTTTTTTGTTAAGCCTGTACGCAAGGTCGCGGTTGATTTTATATGTTGCAGGAGATCTTCTTGTGTTTTGGGAAGACTGATTTTTTTGAGATTGCGTATTTTGAGGGATATCTTCTTTGTTTTTCGGTTCATGTTGCTTTGTTTTAATATCATGATATTTTTCACGCATTTTGTCTTTTGCGTAAACGAAAATATCCTCGGGAGTAAAACCAAATTCGAAAAGTCCGAAAAGAAGAACTATAAAGGAAGCGATAAAGATAGCAGCAGAACCTGTTATTTTGTTAAGAAAAATACCAAGTGTTCCGCCTATAAGACCCCCGTTTTTATAAGCAAGAGCATTAGCCCAGAACTCTCCGAAATTACCTGAAAAAGGACTGAGGGCGGCATATGCCGTTTCATCCTTTGCACCGGAAATAAAAAGAAGTTCGGCAACAACAGAAATGAATACAAGGCAAATTACCGAAAAAATGAGCTTTTGAGTAACCCGTTGCTTTTTCATATCCGTTTTCAATTTTATTGCCCCGAAAAACATAAAAACAGGGATGGACCATACTGCATGCGAGAAAAGACCTATAAGGAATTTTGCAATAGCTCCGAAGGCCGCAGTTTTATCGGGAAAACCGAAACAAAAAGCCGCAAAAACCGCACCCGCACCCAAAAGATAGGGGAGAAGGTTGAAAAGCATTGAATTTTCATCAAGCGGTTTTCGTTCTTTTTTTGGCTTTTGAACGGTTTCTTTTTCAGGCGCGGAATTTTGCACTTTGTTCTTTTTTGTATCCGTTTTGCTTACATTTTCACGAACGGCTCTTTTTGTGCCCGAATTTGTTTTTTTGCTTTTGGGCATGAGGCTTTCGGAAACCGATTTTTTATTTTTATTATCTGCCAATTTTTTTCACCTTGATTTCATTTATTTTCAATATATATAATAACAGATTTTTTAAATTTAATCAAGTGATAAAATAAATCTTTGGTATAATTATGTTAATTTAAATATTGCGGTTTGACAAAATACCAACTCGGATGTATAATAAATTCATAACAAATATTGCTTTATATGATTATATGAGAAATTTTGCAGGAGGTTTATAATGTCTAAAGGTAAAAAGAAAAATAAAGTAAAGATTATTTTATCTGTGTTTGCGGCTGTTATAATAATTGTATCTGTGCTTATAGGTATTGCGTGTGCTGTTCTCGGAACAGATGTTGTTTATTCCGGATTCAAAAATCTTTTAGCATCTCCTGTAAATAATATAAAGGCTGCCTGGCTTTTTATAACAAACGATACAGATTCTATCAAAGATCAGATAGATGCTACAAAAAAACAATTTGACGATGCCGTTAAAGATGCAACCGGAACAGAACTTTCCGACGAAGTAAAAACTGCCCTTGAAAGCGGTAAATATACAGAAGAAGAGATGGCTCTTATTATCTCTGGAGTTCCGATAGAAGAAATAGACAGAAGGAAAGAGCTTGAAAAGGAAAGCGAAACAAAAGACGAGATAAAAGATAAGCAAAACGAGGCGGAAAACGAAGACACTATACAAAATGAAGAAAAGGAACACGAACAAAATATAGACCCTCAGCCGGAAATCCCCCCTGTTTCTCAGGAGGAACCTACTCCCGAAACAGAAATCCCGGTTCCCGAAGAACCGAATCTTCCCGAAGTAACTGATGACACAGTAGCGATTATTGCAAAGATGTACATCATAAAAAACAAATTTATGAAATTGCTTGAAAATATAGAAGTTGACATATTAAACGAATATATTTCATATCCGAAGGAAGAAAGAAATCCGAGTCTGAGAAAAAGCATAGCAGGAAAACATATAAGTACAGTTGCGACGCTTGAGATTCAATGTGATAATGAAGTTGAAGAGGTACTTTCAGAGCTTAAAACAAAGCTTTCAGCTCTTGGCAAGGATCAGGCGATAATTGATACTATCAGAAAAGCATATGCGGATGAAAAGAGTCTGAAAAAAGCATATTATATGGATATATATCTTAACGGACTTCGCGGAAAACCTGTTCCGAAAGCCAAAAAATAAATAAAGAAAAAGGAGCTGTAAAAATACAGCTCCTTTTTTGATTAGTTTTTATAACTGTGAATCGGGGCAGGAATTCTTCCGCCTCTTTCTATGAATTTTTTGCAGGAATAGTTGTTTACGGGGATTATCGGCGCATATCCCAAAAGTCCGCCGAATTCAATTGAATCGCCGATATTTTTGCCGTATGCGGGGATAAGTCTTACAGCGGTTGTTTTATTGTTTATCATACCAATTGCCGCTTCATCTGCGATAATACCTGAAATGGTTTCGGCACTTGTGTCGCCGGGAATCGCAATCATATCAAGGCCTACAGAACACACGCAAGTCATAGCTTCAAGTTTCTCGATTGTAAGAGAGCCGCGTGTGACTGCATCTATCATACCCTGGTCTTCAGATACGGGAATAAATGCACCGGAAAGTCCTCCGACATGGGAAGACGCCATAGAACCGCCTTTTTTTACAGCATCGTTGAGCATAGCAAGGGCGGCGGTAGTGCCGGGAGCACCGCAGCTTTCAAGGCCCATAGCCTCAAGAATGTGAGCAACGGAGTCGCCGACGGCGGGAGTGGGGGCAAGAGAAAGGTCAACAATACCGAAAGGCACGCCGAGTCTTTCAGAAGCAACACCTGCTACAAGCTGTCCCATTCTTGTTACTTTAAATGCAGTCTTTTTAATAACATCAGCAAGGGCGGAAAAATCGCATTCCCCAGCTCTTTCAACAGCACTTCTTACAACGCCGGGACCGGAAACGCCGACATTAATAACTGTTTCGGGTTCTCCCACACCGTGAAATGCACCGGCCATAAAGGGGTTATCCTCAGGAACATTTGCAAAAACAACAAATTTAGCACATCCGATAGACTGATCGTCTTTCGTAAGATATGCGAGTTTTTTGATATTTTCACCGCATATTTTTACTGCATCCATATTAATTCCCGAGCGTGTTGTTCCGACATTTACAGAAGAACAAACCTTGCTTGTCTGGGAGAGTGCTTCGGGAATTGATTCGAGCATACATTTGTCGTTTGCGGTAATTCCTTTATGTACGAGGGCTGAAAAACCGCCGAGAAAATTAACGCCGACAGTTTCTGCCGCTTTATCGAGTGTTTTTGCGATTTCAACATAGTCGTCGGCAGATCTTGAACCGCCAACAAGTGATACCGGAGTTACAGAAACGCGCTTGTTGATTATCGGAATACCGTATTCCTTTTCGATATTACATCCTGTTTCAACAAGCTTTTCTGCTCTTTTGGTGATCTTATCATAAATTTTGCGGCAAGTTTCTTTGTTGTCGCCGGTCTGACAGTCGAGAAGAGATATGCCCATTGTAATTGTGCGGACATCAAGATGTTCTTCCCGAATCATATTTATGGTTTCAAGAATATCTTTTGTATTAAGCATCGGTTTCCTCCGAATAAGTTATATTCTGTGCATGGAGTTGAAAATATCTTCATGCATTGCCTGTATAAAAAGTCCGTTTTCTTCGCCGACTGTCTTTAATTCATCTACAAAGTCTCCGAATTTTACATTAAGACCGTCTATCTCAACAAGCATCATCATGGCAAAGTAATCTTTAAGCACGCTTTGCGTAATATCAATAATATTTGCGCCTCTTTCAGCACATTTTGCGCTTACCTTTGCAATTATTCCTGTGGTGTCTTTTCCAGTTACGGTTATTACAGCTTTCATTTGAATTTTTCCTTTCCGTGAAAAAAATATCAATTATTATTATAACATAAAGAAATCCTTTTTTCAACAATTTTTGATTGCATAAATATATAAAAATACAGAGAAGATAAAAATCTTCTCTGTACATTTATTACATACTCATCAGTTCCGATACAGTAACGAAGTTATAACCCTTTTGTGAAAGCTCCGAAAGAATCTTTTCAAGAGCTTCGGGAGTCGGGCTGTTTTTACAATTAAAATCATGGAAAAGAATAATATCGCCGTCTTTAAGATTTTTGATAACCGAGGCTACAATATATTCGGATGCAGGACATTCCCAATCTCTTGTATCCTGACGCCATGACCATAATACCGCAGTTTCCTGCTGATTCTGAAGGATATTTACAATATCATTGTTGAGATATCCTCCGGGCGGTCTGAAAAGCTTGGGAGACTCACCTGTTATTTCTTCAATAAGATTTTTTGTTTTTTCTATCTCATCAAGAAAGCTTGAGGCGGAAATTTTCCGAAGATCGGGATGGGTATAGGTATGATTACCTATTTCGTGTCCTTTAAGATGAACATCTTTTACTATATCCTTATACTTTTCGGCATTTTGACCTATCATAAAAAATGTGGCTTTTGCGTCGTATTTTTCAAGAATATCAAGTATTTGCCGCGTATAGACCGGGTGCGGTCCGTCATCAAAGGTAATAGCAATACAGTTTTTAGCCGAACGGTTACCTACATAGAGATTGCTTTCGCCTTTTTCAAATTCGTAATCGGAAATTTTATCTGAAAAAGCAGAAAAGCTCAGATTGAAAACTAAGACTATTGCCGATACCGCAAAAACAAATCTTTTATTCGAATTCATCAAGCGAGAAGAATTCATATCCTCTTGAACGAAGCTCATCAATAAGCTCGGGAAGAATTATTGCATTTGTTTCGGAAGTGGGGTGTAAAAGCAATACACAGCCGTTGTGGATTCTTGAAAGAATAAGCTCTTTTGCTTTTGCAGGATCGGGCTGTTTTGAATTATCCCAATCTGCATGGGCAAGACTCCATAAAACTGTGGTGTATCCGAGCTCTTGCGCATATTTCAGATTGCTTTCTGAAAATCTACCTTCGGGAGGGCGGTAAAATTTTTTAAGCTCTTTTCCTGTCTGGTTTTTATAAATCTCCTCAATTCCCGTAAGCTCTTTTTTGAAAGTTTCCATATCTTCTATTTTACTCATATCCCTGTGGGATGTTGAGTGATTGCATAAAAGATGCCCTGTTTCATTCATCTCGTCAATTAGCTCCGGATTTGCAGTTATAAAATGGGGGAGTACGAAAAATGCTCCTTTTACATTTTTTTCATTCAATGTGTCAAGAACTTTTTTCACATTCCCGTTTTCATAACCCGCATCAAATGTCAGATATATCCTTTTTTTATCGGGAGAGCCCAGATAAATTGTATTATATTTGTCAATTATATCCGAGGCTTCGAAGTTTGTCGGTCTTTCTTCGTTTTTCGTCGGAACAGTATACCACGAAAAGCAAGGTGCGGTTTGCGCTTTTATATGGTATATCGGAATGGATGTGCAAACTGTTGCGATGATAAGAGTTGCTATTGTTAATTTTCGTCGCAATTTTTTCACCTCCGAGAGTATTATTTGTATGAGCTGAAAAAATAAACTAAGAAATAAAGTGAAAAATTGAAATAATTTGTATAACAAAACGCATAAATCCTTTAAACCACTTGAATTTTACAAAAATTTGTAATATAATTATATTATTGTAAAAAGTTATAAAAGAAAGGATATATCAGCAATGAAAATTCTTGTTATCAACGCAGGAAGCTCCTCTATCAAATATCAGTTTATTGATATGACAAACGAAGAAGTTCTTGCAAAAGGTATGTGTGACAGAATCGGTATTTCCGGCGGTAATTTCAAACACAAGGTTCCCGGCAAGGACGATTATAAAATCGATGTGGATATGAAGAACCACGAAGAAGCGATCGATATCGTTATCAAGACTTTGACAGATCCTGAAGTGGGCGTTATCAAGGACATGTCCGAAATCAATGCTGTGGGACACAGAGTTCTTCACGGCGGCGAAAAGTTCTCCGGCTCTGTTATCGTAAATGATGCGGTTGTTGAAGCTATTAAGGAATGTTTTGACCTTGGTCCTTTGCATAATCCTCATAACCTTACAGGTATTCTTGCTTGTGAAAAGCTTATGCCCGGTGTTCCCCAGGTTGCTGTATTTGATACAGGCTTCCACCAGACAATGCCCGATTACGCATATATGTATGCGCTTCCTTATGAATACTACGAAAAGTATAAGATCCGCCGTTACGGCTTCCACGGTACATCCCACAGATATGTCAGCGCAAGAGCGGCTGATATGCTCGGTAAGAAGGATGCACAGGGACTCAGAATTGTTACCTGCCATCTTGGCAACGGCTCTTCTATCGCTGCTGTAAAGGACGGTAAATGCTTTGATACAACAATGGGACTTACTCCCCTTGAAGGTATTATGATGGGCACCCGCTGCGGAAGCATTGACCCTGCTATCATTCCTATCATTATGAAGAAGGAAGGTATCACAGCAGAACAGATGGATACCATTATGAACAAGAAATCGGGTATCCTCGGTGTTACAGGCGGTGTTACAAGCGACAACCGTGATATCGAAGAAGGCGCAAGAAACGGCAATGAGCGTTACCAGCTTGTTGAATCTATGCTCTGCCATCAGCTTACAAAATATGTAGGCGGATATGCAGCTGCTATGGGTGGTATCGACGCTGTTGTATTTACAGGCGGTATCGGTGAAAACAATCCTCAGTATAGAACAAGAGTTGCTGAAAAACTTGCATTTATGGGTGTTGAAATCGACGAAGAACTCAACGCAAAAGCAAAGCGCACAAGCGTTGAATATGATATTTCAAAGCCTGACGCAAAAGTCAGAGTTCTCGTAATTCCTACAAACGAAGAACTTATGATTGCAAGAGATACTCTTGAACTTTGCTCTAAATAAGTTTTATTGATTAAAAGTCCGATATAAATATCGGACTTTTTTTATAACCCGCACAATATCTGCAATAGTATTGTATTCCGCGTTAACAATTTGATGAAAGGAGATTTTATGAAATTCAATTTCGAAACTTCATATAATCAAAAATCTTTGTCTGTTATGGCAAAATGCATAAGAAAAACATCAAGAAAAAGCAAAAGCAAAAGAAGCACGATTTTAGGTTGGGTTGTGATTTTGTTTGCTCTTTTTCTTTGCTTCTATCCGGAAGACGGGGTCTTTGTAATCAATTCAAATAAAGTTATAACTTTTATTGTTGCACTTATAATATTTGTTGTACTTATTTTTCAGGATAAGATAAACGGATATTTTGCCAAAAGGCATATGCTTAAAGGAACGGAAATTGCAAAATCTTTCTTCGATACTGAAAACAGAAAAGAATTTGTATCCGAAACAGCTGTCGGGAAATCTCAGTTTTCGTTTGACAAGATACAAGAGATTGCAGAAACTTCCGAATATTTTGTTTTTATATTCAGCCAGAATCATGCGCAGATATATGACAAAAATAAATTATCCGGCGGAAGTGTTGATGATTTCAGAGCTTTTTTGAAGGATGTAACGGGAAAGGGTATCGTGTCGGTCAAATAAGAAATATAACATAAAAACAAAACGGCAGATAAAACTCTGCCGTTTTGTTTTTATAAAAATTTGAATATTATATATGTAATAAAATTTCAGAACTCAAAAGAAAACTTCCTTTGCCTTTTCCTTTATTTCTTTTGACGCAATAAACGGAATTCTTGTTGTATATCCGTTTTTGGCAGCTACAATTTTCTTTGTGGGCCAAGCAAAGATATCTCTGTTCCATTCGTTTATGGTGTCGTTATAGAGCTCTCTTGCGGCGGTTATCTCTCTTTGGAGATACATATTCTGCTGCATTGCGTCTGCAATTTCCTTGTGAGCAGCAAGATCGGGGTAGTTTTCGACTGCAATATTGATATTTCTTGATATTGCGTCTATCTGTCCTCCAAGCTCGTTACGGGCTGAATCGCCTTCGAAATTATTGCCGGAACGGTATTTTGCGATATTTTCAAAAGTACTCTTGTCAAGGTCGATAGCCTTATCAAGAAGGCGCGCACAGTTCTGGAGAACGACAACTCTCTGTTCAAGGTAGTTGTCTATCTGAGAAGCATTTCTCTGTATCTTCTGCTGAAGCTGGTCAAAATGCTTCTGAGCGTTTATTTTCATAAATAAAAAGATAACGCCCGGGATAACACCGAATACCCATAACAATATTTCAAAAACTTTTGAGCCGACACCTACTTCTGCCGGAATCTTCTTTGCTATAACATTTGTGTCGAGGCCTTCTTCTCTTACTTCGGGATTGAGTTCATCAAGCTGATTTGCCATTTTGTTATTCTCCTTTATAAATTAATTGTATATGCACAAGCCGTTTCCTTGTGCTATAATGTTTTTTTCTTTTGCAAGCTCGGTTTTGCATACAAAAAAGTTGTTGGAGCTTTCAAGCGGTATGTATTCATCCCATTCAACAGGAACGCTGTGCCAACGGCCGTCCTGCCCGTAGACACTTACATAATCGGTTCTTTTTTCAATATCATACGAAAAAGAGGAGATATTTATTTCATCTGTTTGGTTTTCCGATCTGATAAAAGAGGATTTTAATATAGCCTCTGTTTTTGTTTCGGGATGAACTGTATATGAGCTGTCTATTTTGTTTGCAAGAGCTTCGGTTTCTTTAAGCGAATAGGTTTGCATAAATTCCGGGATTGGCTTCAAGGAATGAACAGGTCTTTCCTGATAGATAGGTATTGCCAGGAGCGGTGCAAAATCGAAATATACAGCCTTGAAAAATTCTGTATTTTGTTTTATGAAGTTTTCTTTTATCTTTTCAAAGGAATAGGATTTATAACTTTCGGATGATAAGATAATACTTCTTGACTGACTGTGATTTGAAATGATTTTATTTGTCCGCTTTTTTTTGATGAAATTGAAATCATCGCCGTATCCTGTTTTCGAAAGGATAAGATCGACCATATTCGTCTGTGCAAGGGGAGTGAAAAGAGTTCTGTACTGAACTTCGTCGGTTCGGTCAAGGGCATCAAAAAGAACCTCGAATTCTGTGTTTGACATACTCATAAAGTCGGAATTTTCTTTCAATGCTTTGTCATTCAGTTTTTTTAGCTTCTTTTCGCCTTTCTTTACATAATTTTCAATTGCTCTTTCGCTTTTTTTATCAAGATTTGTTGCATCTCTTGAGAAGCAGAGCTCCGGACCGCCCTGTGCACAGTAGTTTAAAATTAACTTTGTGCTGTAAAAAGGCTTCGGCTTTGTAACAGAAGCTGTAAGAGTTTGAGAATTGGTTCTCGTACGGGTTTTTCCGTTTCCGTCAACATAAGCTTCGGTCCAGTAAATTGTTTTCGAGCCGTGGTATGTTTCCTCTCCCATTCTGTGAGTAAGCTTATTTTCAAACAAAAAAGGATTTTCGTTATAGTTTCCCGAAAGAACTTCGATTGTGGATTGTTCGTTGCTGTTTTCCGGTTCAAAATCGAAGTTTATCCGCATATTTTCTTCTTGTTCAATACTAAATAGGGGAGAAAAAGTCAAAGCCGGAATTGTTTTTTCGATTATTTCAAGAGCCATTCTGTTGTAAAACAGCATATTCAAGCTTTCGGTTTGATTGTGAGAAAGTTCGAGAAGTTCATCCGCTTTTTTGTCGGCAATTTCGATTTCTTTTTTTAGTGCTTTGATTATCGGGTTGAGTTTCCATATAACAATTGGTATAAGAATAAGGGTGATACATAAGATGACTCTTAAAAATTTCCACCAAAAACACTTTTTCTTTAGTTTTTTTAAATTATCTTTTGAAAGCTCATATTGGCTTACGGTCTTTGCGTTTTCATCAATTTTGATCCCGGATTTTTTTACAAGTTCTTCAAAGTATTTTTCGGTGTTTTCATAATGAAGGCGTTTAAATTTAGAATCATATTCTTCACTTGGGTTGTAGATCATCGTATCTATAAAAATCACCTCCCGAATTTATTACATTATACTCCATTTTTCGATAAAAGTAAAGGAAAAATAATTACATATGAAATAAATCCGGCCGCATAAGCAACCGGAATAAAACTGGCAAAATTTGATTTTGTTATTATTCTATGACAAGATCTTTTGTATCGTACATTACCTGTGCGTGATTACTTCTTATAAGCTCGTGCGAGAGAAGCTTGCCGCTCTTTTTGTCAATACAGTTGCGGTAAACTTTGCCCTCGCGGAAAACGGTATCCCCCTCGCGCACAAAGCGCTCGTCCTCGGCAATAATATGATATTTAAAATCAGGCATACCGTCGCTTCGAAGTTCTCCGCAAAGATGTGTATCTGTAAGATATACGATGAGCTGAAATCCGTTTTTTGTTGTGTTTTTAAAACGGTAATCAATATAGTTATATGCAATAGATGTGCCTGTACCAAACGGTATCTGACGGTTAAAGTCAGGGAACAGATCAAAACGGTCGTGGTGATGATGCTCAACAATTTCAAGCGGTGTATGTAAAACCATCCAGTGAATAAGATTTGTAAACTGGCACATCCCTCCGCCAATTCCTGCTTTGGCTTTTCCGTTCGAAATGGTAAGGCCTTCTTTGTAGCCTTTTTTTGCTGTCGTACTGCCTACAAGTTTCCAAAAAGAAAAGGTTTCGCCGGGGCGTATCATTATTCCGTTTACTTTTGGCGCTGCAATCGAAAGGTTATGAGCCTTGTTTTCCTGAAGCCTCATATCCGTGTTTCCGAGTGTTCTGCGAATAAGAGATGAATGTTGGTAAATTATGTGGGGAAGAGGGACTGACAACTTTGTTTTTGCAAATGTTTCGGGTCCGAAAAAGTCGCACAGATTTCTTGTGATGATATTTTTTCTTTCTGAAATGCTGTATGTCAGAGGAGAAATTTCAGAAAACAGCTTCTGATTCATTTTAACTGTCCTTTCGGTTGATTTTTAACAATATTATCGCAAATTAAAAAAATAAAAAATATAAAAGCATATTACAGCAAACAGAGTATATTAAAAAAGTAAAACAGACATCGTACGAAAGCAAGATGTCTGTTTCTGGCTGGGACGGCTGGATTTGAACCAGCGTGATGCAGGAGTCAAAGTCCTGTGCCTTAACCGGCTTGGCGACGCCCCAATATTGAACAAGAGATATTTTACCATAAAATCATATTTATGTCAAGCATCATTTTTACTATTATATGCAAGAATATAATTTTTATTGTAAAAATATGGGCAGAAAAATCTGCCCATATTTGAAAAACTTATTCTACTGTTACAGATTTTGCAAGGTTTCTGGGTTTGTCAACATCAAGATCAAGAAGAACTGATGTATAATAGGAAATAAGCTGTAAAACAGTCATCGCGGGGATGGGCATATAAAGTCCGTCTTCAAGCTCGGGAATGTAGAATATGTCGTCTGCAACATCATCAGCGCCTTTAGCGCCCTTTTTGCATATCATAATGACCTTTGCGCCTCTTGCCTTTACTTCCTTGATATTTGAGATCATCTTGTCGTAAAGTTCGTCTTCGGTGCAAACGGCGATAACAGGAGTTCCTGTTGTAATAAGCGAGATAGTGCCGTGTTTGAGTTCACCTGCGGCATAAGCTTCGCTGTGAATATAGGAAATTTCCTTAAGCTTTAATGATGCTTCGACTGCGATATCGTAGTCAATTCCTCTGCCTATAAAGAAGAGGTCGTGGGAATCTTTGTATTTGTCTGCAATTCTCTTACATTCATCGTTAAGCAAAAGTGCCTGTTCACACGCAACAGGTGTATGTTCGAGAAGAATTCTCATATGATTCTTTGCTTCTTCTTCTGTTATTTTACCTACACTTAATGCAAGTTTAACAGCAATAAGATACATAACTGAGATCTGTACTGTGTATGCTTTTGTACTTGCAACAGCAATTTCGGGACCTGCCCATGTATAAAGTGTGCTGTCAGCTTCTCTTGCAATAGAAGATCCTGCTACATTTACAATAGCAAGAGTATATGCGCCTCTTTCTTTTGCAAGGCGGAGCGCTGCAAGAGTATCTGCTGTTTCGCCCGACTGGGAGATGATAATTACAAGGTCGTCTTTGGTGATTATAGGATTCTTATATCTGAATTCGGAAGCGATTTCAACCTTAACAGGAATTCTTGCAAGGCGTTCAATCGCGGTTTTTCCGATAAGACCCGCATGCATTGCAGTGCCGCAGGCAACCATTGTTATATTCTTGAAAGAAGCAAGCTTTTCGTCGGAAAGTTCTTCAAGCTGAAGGTTGGGAAGACCGTTTACAACTCTGGGGCGGATTGTTTTTATGATAGAATCGGGTTCTTCGTTAATTTCCTTTATCATAAAGTGATCCCAGCCGCCTTTTTCGGCAGCATCAATATCCCAATCGGCAACGCAAAGCTTTTTCTCGATGATCTGACCGTCAAGTCCGTATACAGTAACTTTGTCTTTTTCAACGATTGCAATTTCGCCCTGTTCAAGCTGATAATATTTGTTTGTATATTTTAATACCGCAGGAATATCGGATGCAATAAAGTTACCGCTTTCTGATACTGCGATAATAAGAGGACTGTCTTTTCGTGTTGCAAAAATCTTTCCGGGAACATCCTTAAAGATGATGCCAAGAGCATAAGAACCCTGTAATTTTTCAAGGGATTTTTTAACAGCAGCAAAGCAGTCGGAAGTTTCCTTGTAATTGAGATCGACAAGCTTTGATGCAATTTCGGTATCTGTTTCGGACTCGAATGTGTATCCGAGATCCATAAGTTCTTTTTTCAAAACGATATAGTTTTCGATGATGCCGTTATGTACAAGTCTGAGTCTTTCGGTACCGTGTGGATGGGAGTTTATATCCGAAGGCTCGCCGTGAGTAGCCCAGCGTGTATGTCCTATACCGCATGAAGAAGAAAGAGCGCTGTAGCTTTTTTTAAGTAATTCTTCGATATTTGCAATTCTTCCTTTTGCTTTTACTGTTGTGATTCCGCCATCTGTAAATACAGCGATACCTGCTGAGTCATAACCTCTGTATTCAAGGGCTTTGAGTCCGTCAATGAGCTTGGGAACCGAATTTTCAATACCTACATAACCGATAATTCCGCACATATTATAAAACCTTTCTTTAATTAAATATTTGCGGAAAGACTATGCCGTTGCCGGGATTTTGTTGATAAAAATCTTTTTGTTACCGACATTTCGATGGGCACACACCGTGAGAACATCCGCCGAGTCTTTCGATAATTCTCATCCTCGTCACCGCATAATGCGGCCTGGCGCTGAAAGGGTGGCAAAAATTACTTTTTGCCAAGTCTTTCCATAATAACTGCCGCAACATCATTTGCTACAGTTTCGATTGTTTCTTTGTCTTTTCCTTCAACCATTACTCTTATAAGAGGTTCGGTTCCGGAGGGGCGTACAACTATTCTTCCGTCATCGCCGAGAATGTTTTTTGCATTTTCTATAGTAGCTTTAACATGTTCTTCTGTATAGTATGCAAGTTTTCCTTCGGGAGATACGGTAAGATTTATCATAGTCTGCGGGTACTTTGTCATAAGGCTTGAAAGGGCAGAGAGCTTTACACCTTTTCTCTTGAGAATAGAAAGAAGCTGTATTGCAGTAAGCTGTCCGTCACCTGTTGTTGCAAAGTCCTTAAAGATGATGTGTCCGGACTGTTCGCCGCCGAATCCGTAGCCTTCAAGAAGCATTTCCTCAAGTACAAATCTGTCGCCGACTTTGGTTGCTACAAAACGCATTCCGTTTGCTTCGCAGAATTTGATAAAGCCGAGGTTTGACATAATTGTGCCGACAACTGTGTTTTTCGGGAGCTTACCTCTCTCAAGCATATCGCTTGCACATATTGCCATAATCTGGTCACCGTCGATGATATTTCCGAGGTCATCAACGCAAAGGAATCTGTCGGCATCGCCGTCAAAAGCAAGACCTGCATCGAGTTTGTGCTCGACAACATAATCTCTCAAAGCTTCCATATGGGTAGAACCGCAGTTTTCGTTGATATTAAGGCCGTTGGGAGAATCAAAGAGCACGGTAACATTTGCACCGAGTTCTGTAAGAAGTTTCTTTGCAGTACCGCTTGATGCACCGTTTGCACAGTCAACAACGATGTTGAGCCCTTCAAGAGAAAATGCAACAGAGCTCTTCAAATGTTCGATATAATCGTCTGCAGCATTGATTTTATATGTAACTTTACCGATATCGCGGGGATCGCAGCTCTTTAAAGAATCTTTGCTGTCAAGAACAAGAGATTCGATCTGCTCTTCAAGTGCATCGGGGAGTTTAAAACCGTCACCGCTGAATATTTTAATTCCGTTGAATTCGGCAGGGTTGTGGGATGCGGAGATCATAATTCCCATATCGCATTTGTATTTTCCGACAAGATATGCGACAGCGGGGGTGGGGACGACGCCAAGATTAATAACATCTGCACCGACAGAGCAAAGACCTGCGGTTATTGCGTTTGCAAGCATATCTGATGAAATTCTTGTGTCCATACCGATGGCACAAAGCATTCTTCTTCTGCCGCCTGCATTAAAAACAGTAGCAGCTGCTCTTCCTATTTCAAGCGCAAGTTCACAAGTGAGCGCCTCGTTGGCAACACCTCTCACACCGTCTGTTCCAAATAATCTTCCCATTATATATTTCCTCCTTTCTTATATCTTTTTAATAATATGTTCTTTATCCTTGTATATAGAGTCTTCTGTTACAAATCCTCTTACACAGGAAGTGGGGTATATATTTGTGTTCTTTCCGATAACTGTACCGGGGTTCAAAACGCTGTTGCATCCTACCTCAACGCAGTCGCCGAGGACAGCACCGAATTTTTTCAGACCGGTTTCGATATCTTCGCCTATTATGTCATTACAAGAAGGCTTTACAAAAACAAGAGTCTTATCACTTTTCACATTTGAAGTAATACTGCCGGCACCCATATGAGAACGGTATCCTAAAACAGAATCTCCGACATAGTTGTAGTGAGGAACCTGAACATTATCAAACAGAATAACATTTTTAAGTTCTGTTGAGTTTCCGACAACGGAATTTTTTCCGACAATGGCAGAGCCTCTTATAAATGCACAATGTCTTACTTCTGCATTTTCATCGATAATGCAAGGAGAACCGATATACGCACTCGGAAAAACCTTAGCGCTTTTTGCTATCCATACATTCTCGGCGGGATTATCAAACTTGTCAGGAGAAAGCGTTTTTCCGAGTTCAATAATATAATCCTTGATATGAGAAAGAACTTCCCAGGGATATGTAAATTGCGATATGAAATCTGATGCGATCGTCATATATGGCTTTGAAAAAAGATTCTCTGTTCTTGTCATTTTCCTCATAATAACACCTCTTGTAAAAGACGATTAATTTTCAAATTAATCATAATAAGACAATATAGTATATCATTTTTCGGTAAATATGTCAATAGAATTAGCTTCTTTTTTATACTATATGTCAAAATTTGTGTATTATCTGCTACTATTCGACAAGAATAAACCTTGCTGAAAATAAGCAAGGTTTGTTTTATAATTTTTTTAAACTATTACATATCTGCAGATAAAAAATTATCTCTTCTGGCACAAAAATTCTTTTCTCAATTTATAGGAACTGAATGTGATTAAAAAAGAAGGAATAAGCTTTTTAAAATATGATTTTTTACTTGTTAAGATAGTCAAGAAGCTCTGAAAGCATTGTTTTATATGTATTAAAAGCATCTTCATTTTCGCTAAGCTCGCTGCCGAAGACGCTATAGGAAATATTACAATCTGTTTCTCCCACCGTTTGTTTCCATTCGGACATATAAACTCCGTTTCTTGTTTTTATTTCAAATTCACTGCCGTCGCTGTGGGTATAAATACCGCACGATACTGCGTCTGCAAACCCCGAAAGATTTGTGACATTATATTCTGCATCCGCAATTCTTAAAACTGCAATTTGCGCCATATCATTTTCTGCCGGTTCAGGGGTTTCCAAAGGTTTGAATTCCGCTTCAAATACAAATCCGTATACCGAATTATATGATAAAACTTCGTATCCTGCAGGGATAAAATCAACTGTTTCAATTCCGCAAACCTCTGCGGCTTCAAAAGCAGTCTTGTAGTAATTTATAATATCGGTATCTGTATCTGTACAAGATGCTGAAAAAAAGATTGTAATTGCTGCAAGGACAGCTAAAATGATTTTTTGCTTCATTGTTTATGCTCCGTAAAATTTATTCAATATATTAATTATAGTTAAATATTTTTTTATGTCAATATTAAAAGGTTTAGCATTTTTAGCTGCTAAACTTGACTTATTTTCCAAAAAGTGATATAATTATATGGTTAAAATTTGCTGAGAAAGGAGAATGTAGATGAAGAATATGGAAAACAAACTGAATACTGATGAAAATTCCCGCTTTGCACACTCTCCCGAAACGGTGAAAAAACCAGATGTTTTGTCACGCAGACAGAGAAAAGAACTTTTAAAGCTTTATAAAAAATACTCGGTTGACGATACTATACTTTTTTCAAAAGGAATTGCTTCTACAGACTTTGATTATGTATATGTTATGTCAAGAAAAAGCGGGCTTTCTTATTTTGAAAGCTTCTATAATGCTATTTATATAAATTCTCTTTATAAGCTTGACAACTCTAAAAAGAAGGTTACAGATGAGCTTGCAAACACATTTGCACATCCAAAAGGATGGTACGGTGATTCTGTCAAAATGCTCAAAAGCAATTTCTGGTCCGAATTTTTTGCTTTTCTTCAGTTGATTCCGATAATAAGTGATAAGCTTATAAAATTTTTCAGTGCCTTGCCCAAAAAGCTTCGCAAGAAATATAAGCGCAGTACGGAGAAGATGGATAATTCCCTCAATCTTGTTGCCGCTTTCGGAAAGCTTTTGAAGAAATCGGCGCCGGTAATTCTTGCTGTTATATTGATAGCACCTATAACTCTTTATCTTCATTTCAAGGTTGTTGAGGAAGTTGCACTTGAGGTTTTTGTAAACGGAGAGTCTATCGGCGTTGCAAGAACTTATGATGAAATTACAACAGTGAAAAAGAATGTGGAATCGTTTGTTTCCGAATCTATCGGAGAAAGCTTTTGGTTTAATGATGAGATTACATATAAGCTTGTAAAGAAAAAAAGCCGGAAGCTGCTTGATCTAAAGGAACTTCAAAAAACTATGATATCTCTTGCAAAATCAAAGTATATAGTTCCGGGATACACTCTTCTTGTTGACGGAGTTGCGGTTGCAAAGAGTATTGACAGCTCGGTTCTTGATGAAGCAAGAAATGAATTGATAATCAAGTTTGAACAAAATGCAAGAGGAAAAGGTTCAAAAGAAGCGGTAGTTTCATATGCCAATGATATAGTTATAACTCCCGCAGATATCCATATTGATTCTTTGCAGGATGAATCTGAAATAAGACAGCTTTTGGGATTACAGCCAAAAACAGGATACGAAAATCTTCCGAAAGATCCGCTTTATACCCTATATTACGATACGATACTCAAAAATGTAGAAATATCTAAAGTCGAAGATGCTTCGATGGTAATTTCAGGAGTCGGAACAGACGATATTATTTCGGGTGTGCATAACCCAACGGAAGTAACGCTTGGCTATGTTATCATAAAAAACGAGGAAGTCAAGGAAAATATACCCTATGAAATAGAGTATATTGAAAGTGACAATTATCTTTTGGGAAGTGAAAAGGTTGAAACTTTCGGTAAACAGGGAACACGGATTGCGACTTATGCAGTGTCTTATAAAGACGGCAAAGAAGTCGACAGAAAATTTGTGGAAGAAAGAATTGTAAAACCCGCCGAAAACAGAATTGTTTATAAAGGAACAAGAATTCCCAGTCCCGAAGAATTGGCAACGATTGCTACCGGTAAATTTATAATACCTTATGACAACTATCTTTCCTGTTCATACCGTTTCAGAACCATTAAGGAGTTAGGTAATGTTCGTGAATTCCATAATGCATGGGATATTCCCGGGCCTTACGGAAGCGAAATTGCAGCATCCGACGGCGGAGTTGTTTCAAAGGTTGCATACAGTTCGGGATACGGAAGGCATGTGATTATCGACCACGAAAACGGATATGAAACATTATACGCCCATCTCAGTAAAGCTACTGTAAAAGAAGGTGAAAGAGTAGGGCAAGGGGATACCATCGGTAAGATGGGCGCAACCGGAAGAGTAACAGGTGTGCATGTCCATTTCGAAATCAGAAAAGACGGAGTTTCGATAGATCCTGCAACATTTATAGAAAATGTAGAAGAAAAGTATTAAAAAATCACTTACGGTATTCCGTAAGTGATTTTTTTCTTTATGCATATGTAATAACAATTTCCGAAAGAATTTTTGCAAGCATCAAATTGATTTTTTGAGAATTTGCATAATTGAAAATCGCGCCCGAATAGTTTGAAAGGAGATATTCGTCGGAAAGTTCGGACATAGGATATTTTTTGATTATGTGGAAGCCGTATACACTTTCAACAGGGGAAGAAATTTCTCCGTCTTCAAGTTCGAATGAAGCTTTTTCAAAAGATTCTACCATCTCGCCTTTAGTAAAAATATATCCTTTTTCAATATCCATACCGTCAAGGCTGAATTCTTTTGCAAGATCCTCAAATACAGCTCCCTCATCAAGTTTTAAAAGAATCAAATCCGCTTCTTCTTTTGTTTTTACAAGAATGTGTTTTACATTTACAAAATCTTTTCGTGCAATTTCAATCAATTCTTCGTATGTGAAAGGATACGAGAAGGTTTCAAAGGCTGTCAGATAAAAACTGTCTTCAAAAAATGCGCGGAATGCTGAGTCTGTTGTGTTGTAATTCTGAAGATAAAGCTCGTAAAAACCGGTGTTCTTGAGTTTGAGGATCATACCGTTTATGTAATCTTTTTCAAGAATAGTTATTTTTCCGCGTTCTGTTTCAACAAATGTTTTAGCTGCATATATTTCCTTTAGCAGATCAGTTACCTGTTCGTTTGACGGTTCAGACATCAAACTTTCTTTCAGCAATGCAGAATATAAATTATATCTTGAAGCGGAAACCGGACTTTCATTAAAATAGCACAAAATTTCCTTATCAGCGTCTGTTGTTACGGCTTCATTAAGAACTTCCGATAAGATTCTTATACATTGAAGATCGTCTGACCATTCAACAAAACAGTCAAAGCTTTCGGCAATTGCATCAAACGGTACAAAAGTTCTTGAATCAACTATTTTTGCGGGAACATCAAAAGGTATTTCAACATCGTTTTTCAAAAGCTTGTTTTCGCCGATTACGACTTTTAAAACAGTTTCGCCTTTTGTTGCAGTTGCGGTTTTTGTTGTATTATCCCATTCAATCTCCGCTCCGAATGCCTCGGAAATTGCGCGCAACGGTACCATTTTGGCACCGTCAATGACTTGCGGCGGCACATCTGCCGTTAACTGTATACCGTCGATATAAACGGGAACCGTTAAGATTTCTTTTACTACTTCATCAAAAGAAATTTCGTTGTCATAGTCCGCAGAAACATACGAAGCTGTAAGAGTTGAAAGTGCTAATAAAAAAACTGAAATGATTGATAATATTTTCTTCATACTGACCTCTTTTCTTGCTTTTTGAGCACCGTTTCTTAAAAAAAGTATAACATTAAACTTAACAAAAGTCAATCTGAGAAACAAAAAACCGTACTTATTCCGTACGGTTTCTTGATATTATGCTTCAAGCTGTTTGGATAAAAAAGCGGCGGCGGTCTGGATAAGTTTTACTTCGGTTTCATCGGGACTGTGGGCTGAATCTTCGGGGATGACGCTGATTACCGAACCTATCATATCACCTTCTGAGAGTATGGGCATACAAACCGAGATGAAAAGCTTTTCATTTCCGTCAATTACAGGCTTTTTTGATGTGTGATCTACCGTATATAGCTGACGGGATTCGATTATAGCCTCGACCTCAGCGGAGATCTTTTTTTCTGCTGTATCTTTTTTTGAAGTTCCCGCATATGCCACAACCGTATCGCGGTCTGTTATGATGATCGGGATTTCACTTGTTTTATAAAGTGTTTCGGCGTATTGTGAAGCAAAGTTTAAAAGCTCTCCTATGGGTGAATACTTCTTAAATATTACTTCTCCGTCACGGTCTGTAAATATTTCAAGCGGGTCGCCTTCTCTTATTCTCATAGTTCTTCTTATTTCTTTCGGTATAACAACACGACCAAGGTCGTCTGATTATGTCAAGTAGGTACAAAAATTATTTACAAATCCCGGAAAACCCTTGAAAATAGGGCGTTTTCGGCTTCTCACTTTTTGAACCTGCTTAACATAAAGGGTTTACCCATTATGTTATTTTA